>JAQULS010000071.1 GCA_028749235.1 Acidobacteriota bacterium
AGGTTGAACCGGACTTGGTTCAGCTCGATCTCGTTGAAGGACGGCTCCACAAGGAGCTGGGCCAGCAGGGCCAGGATGGGGTCCAGCGAAGCCTCGAGAAACTGGAAGGTGACGAAGGCGTGATCCTGGGTGACGTCGAGCGACATCGAGCCGCCCAGCGATTCGATGTACTCCTCGATGGCCGCCGCCGACCGCGTCCGGGTGCCGCGTAAAAACATGTTGGCCGCGCAGGTGGCCAGGCCGGGGAGGCTCTGGGGAGAACGGAACTCGCCGGCGTCGAGAATGAGCTGAAGGCTCATCAGGGGCGTCGTGCGGGGCACCACGGTCAGCCGGAGCCCGTTGGACAGGCCGACGGTTTCGATGGCCGGCAGCTCCATGGCGGGCAGAGGATCGGGAGCCGGCCGCGTGCGGCGAAAGCGTTCCTGCCCGGCCGCGGGCGAAGCCGCCAGGAGCGCCAAACAAAGCCAAGCCGCGAGCCGCGCCCTCATCGGATCCTCATGCGGACGAGAAAGGAATTGGCCGGAGTGAAATAGCGGGCGGCCAAGCCGACGATGTTCTCCGAAGTCACGGCCAGGAATCGGCCCAGTTCGGTTGGGGCTTCGTCGAGGTCCCGCTGAATGAACCACAAGTCGACCAGATAAAGCGCCCTCTCGATGGCCGTGCCGATGCGGCGAAAGTACTCTTCCTGAAAGAGAGCCTTGAAGCGGTTGAGATCGGAGGGGGCCAGGAGGCTTTGCCGCAGGCGGGAGAGATCGTTGAAGATCTCGGTCTGACAGGGCTCGATCTGGGCCTGGTAGGCCTGGACGAAGATCTTATAGCTGGAGCGTTCGCGGCGCCGCTCGATGCCTCCGGCCAAGCGAATGGCGATCTTCCGGCTGGGATCGAGGAGGCGCCGCGAAAGCCGGGAGCTTCGGCCCCGCAGCAGGATATAATCCAGGAGAACGAGGGTATGGTACTCGGACGAGGAGGAGGGGGAAAGCCGGAAACCCAGGCTGAACGCGGGAGAGACGGCGGCTTGGTCGATGAAATCGGCGACGGCCGGCTTGCGCCCGGGGGGTGGCGGCGGATCCAGGGCTGGAGCGATGTCCCGGCCGCGGGGCAGGGACTCGAAATAGTGGGCGACGAGCTCCCGGGCCTTAGCTTTCTGGACGCTGCCGGTGAGGCACAAGATGGCGTTGTTCGGGGCGTAGAAGGCCGCGTAGAAAGCCCGGGCGTCCTCCAGGGTCAAGCCCCGGATGTCCTCTTCCAGGCCCGAGGTCGGGTGGCCGAAGGCGAAATCCGGATGCATCATCAGATCGAAGGCGGCCAGGCCCTCGTAGTAGGGCTCGGCCTTGCGGCGGTTCCGGACGTCGTCCAGGAGCTGGGCCTTCGCGGAGGAGAAGCGGGCTTCGTCGATCTCCAGGAACCTCATCCGGTCGGATTCGAGCCATAAGGCCAGGGCCAGGTTGTTGGCCGGCAAGGTTTGGTAGAAAACCGTCCGGTCCTCGCCGCCGACCGCGCTCAAAGAGCCCCCGGCCCGGTTGATGGAGGTGATATGCTGAAGGGGGGGGACGTCGGTCGATCCGGAGAACATGAGATTCACGAGGAGCGCGGCCAGTCCGGTCTTGCCCGGCTGTTCATAGATCGATCCGGCCTTGTAAGCCACGACCACGGAGACGAGGGGTAGGGCGTCGTCCTCGGAAATGACGACCGTCAGGCCGTTTCGCAGCCTGTATTGGGTCAGCGGGAAGTCGGCCACTCCGGCCGGCTGCGGCGCCGGGGTCTGGTGAGCCGCAGGCAAACCAAGCCGGGGAAGGAGCAGGAAGGCGATGGCCAGACCACTCCACCGGCGGGCCTTTTTCGAGAGTGCCACGGCGCTTAAGGTATCACAATCCGGGGGCGAAGGGAACGCGGCAGGCGCCGCCCGCCCGGGGCCTAGCGGCCCGGCTCGGAAGTGAAGACGATCCGCGAGAAGCGTTCCGGAATGTGCGAATCGTAGACGCCGTGCCGGTTCAGGGCCCAGCCCGGATCGGGCGAAACCCTCACCCCGGCGGCCTGGAAGGCCTCGAAGCGACTGAAGTCCATCCGCCATTCTTCGCCCTCGCGAGGGGGGAGCGGGCGGCCCTGAGCCAGCGAGGTGAAGCCCGCCCAGGGGAAGGCCAGCTCGACCCGCCAGCCGCGGTCGATATCCCGGTCGTCGTTGAGCGTTCCGTCCACGGCCACGGCCCGGCGCAGGCCCGGGAAGTCCCAGTCCATGAACGCCCAGCGCCGCCCCCGCGGGTGCTTGCCGAAGCGCGAGACGTCCTGGAAGCCGGCCAGGACGTCGACGGGATGGGCGGCCAAATCGAACTCGGGCCGTCCGGTGAAACCGGCCCGGCGATAGGCGTCCTGCCAGATGTAGAAGACTTCATAGATCGTGCCGCGGGCGTTGATCTGGAACTCGTAATAACAATCCGGTCCGGCGATGAAGAGCTCGACGTCGTTCTCCGTCCAGATGAACGAGTCCCGCTCGGTCAAGCGGGCCTGCACGTTGGGCTCCTCCACCCAGAAGGCGGCGTAAAAGCAGGCCTCGTCCCAGAGCGCCGCCATCCGGGTATCGAACGGGCAGGGGACGCCCGTGACCAGGTCCACGAAGCGCGGCGAACGTTCGGCCCGGAGCCAGGGCTCGGATTCGAGGCGGCCGTCCAGGGCCGGAGGACGCGCCGTGCGGCGGCAGACGTAACGGGTCAGATCCGGGGCGGGAAAGATGTAAGGATCGTCCATGATCGTCGTTCCGGCCCAGTTTAAGCGGTTCCGCGCCGGATGGCAAATCGACTGCCGCGGAATCTTGGCCGCGGAGGCTTGTCGAAGCGGACGGAAAAAAGTATACTATTTCACTAAGAAAAGGCTGATCATGACACTCGTCAAAGCTCCCCAAGGAACGGTACTTCGGATCACCTCGATCGCCGGAGGCGAGATGGTCCACCGCCGCTTGATGGCCTTGGGCTTCCACGAAGGCGATCGGATCGAGGCGGCCGGTCGGGGCATCCTGGGCGGACCGGTTCTGCTGCGCAATCTGGATTCGGGCATCACCGCGGCGGTGGGGCGGGGTGTCGCGGCCAAGATCCAGGTGGAGTCCGACCATGAGCGGCCGGCCTGAGCCGGTGATCGTTTTCCTGGGGCAGCCCAATTGCGGCAAGAGCACCCTCTTCAACGCCATCGCCGGCCCCAAGGCCCAGACTTCGAACTTTCCCGGCACGACCGTCCAGCACACCCACAGCCAAGTCCTGGTCCGAGGCCGCGTTCTGAGCATCATCGACCTGCCCGGGACCTATTCCCTGAGCCCGTCCGACCCGGCTGAGCGAACCGCCCTGACCCATCTCTTCGGCGAGCCCCCCGATCTGGTCGTCAATGTCGTGGACGCCTCCATTCTCGGCCGCAGCCTGGAGCTGACGTTGGAGCTTCTGGAGATGGGTCTCCCGATGATCGTGGCTCTCAACATGTCCGACCTAGCGGCCCGCAAGGGCATCACGGTCGATCCGGAGGCCCTCTCGCGCCGACTCGGCTGCCCCGTGATCACGACCATCGCCCTGCAGGGCAAGGGCATCGGCGAGCTGATCGACGCGGCCGTGGCCTGCCTGGACGCGCCCTGCCGGGGCGTCGCCCCGCGCTGGTCGGCCGACGTCGAAGCCGTGATCGAAGGCGTCGTTCGCCGCTTGCCCGCGGAGTTTCCCTGCCTCGGCAATTCGCGCTTCACCGCGATCCGCATGCTCGAGAGCGGCGGGCTTTTTTGTTCCGAATTCCTGACCGAGCTCGAGCCCGGCTTGGCGGCCGATCTGAAGGCCGCCCGCGCTTCGTTGGAGAAGACCCGCGGCCGGCCGGCCTACGAGGTGATCTC
This sequence comes from Acidobacteriota bacterium, assembly GCA_028749235.1. GTDB lineage: Bacteria > Acidobacteriota > Aminicenantia > Aminicenantales > UBA4085 > UBA4085. Next base: position 3,857 of record JAQULS010000071.1, read on the forward strand.
GGGGGAGAGACATCATCTGGCTCAGAAGATCTTCGAGGAATCGGCCCGGGTGAGGCGGGTGAAGAGGCCCCTCTCCGACCGCCTGGACGACGTCCTGCTCCATCGCTGGCTCGGCTACCCGGTCCTGGCCGCGGTCTTGCTGGCTTTCTTCCTGATCATCTTCAAGATCGGGTCGCCGCTCGAGGCTCTCCTCCTCAAGCCGTTCCTGGGACTGCGCGGCTTGCTCGAAAGCCGCCTGGACAGCCGGCTCCTCTTCCATCTGGCGGAGGGTCTCCTGCAGGGCATTGGGGGAGGCATAGCCATCGTCCTGCCTTACTACATCCCTCTTCTGGCCTTGATGGCCTTGCTCGAAGACGTCGGCTACCTGGCCCGGGCCGGCTTTCTTCTGGATGCCTTCATGCACCGCATTGGACTGCACGGCAAGTCCGTCGCCCCGTTCATCCTGGGCTTCGGCTGCAACGTGCCGGCCATCGTCTCGACCCGCATCCTCGAGTCCCGGCGCGATCGCGTGCTGACGTCCCTGCTCATTCCGTTCATTCCGTGCTCGGCCCGGACGACCATCATCCTGGCTCTGGTCGCGTTCTTCCTCGGGCCCTGGTGGGCCCTGGGCTTCTACGCCGCCAACATCCTTCTGATCGCGGCCCTGGGCCGGCTCTTGAGCTTGTTCAACAAGGACGAATCGCCCGGGCTTCTGCTCGAAATCCCCTCGCTCAAGGCACCCTCGCTAAAGAACGTCGGGCTTAAAGTTTTTCTCCAGCTGAAGGCCTTCGTCCGCTTCGCCTGGCCCCTTCTCATCCTGGGCAGCCTCGCCCTGGGGCTCGTCCAGTCGCTTCATTGGGACCGGGCCATCAACGCCGCCTTGGCTCCTTTGGTCGTCGGGCTTCTCGGCCTGCCCAGCGCCTTGGGCGTGACCCTGATCTTTGGGTTCCTGCGCAAGGAGCTTTCGCTGCTGATGATGATGCAGGCCCTGGGCGTCGGCTATGCCGGCCTGGCCGGCGCGATCTCGCACCAGCAGATCGCCGTCTTCACCGTTTTCGTCAGCCTGTTCATTCCTTGCCTGTCGACGTTCGTCATCTTATGGAAGGAGATAGGCCGGCGGGTGGCGCTCCTTTCGGCGGGATTGAGCGTCTCGACGGCGATCGTGATCAGCCTGCTTGTCCGGCTGATCGTTTAAAAGATTGGGGTACAGTAACCTTTTCCCCCTAGAAACAGGAGGATACCGCACGTTATTCCCGATGGGGAGGGAACGAGTCCGTATTCTTTGCGGGCTCTCTTATCCATAGGAGAAAAAGGTAACTGTACCCCTATTTCTCAAGGACGACGACGGCGACGGCGTAGTCTGCGATGTGGGTCAGAGAGACATGGGCGAGGCTGAAGCCGTAAGTCGCAGACGGGTCCGCCGTCCATAAAAGAGGCTGCCCCGAAGCCAGATTTTCGACCCCGACCGCAGCCCAGGGGACGCGGTGCCCGACGGCCTTGATGAAGGCTTCCTTGGCGGCGAACCGGGCGGCCAGGTGCATGAACCGGCTGGCCTTGCCCTCGCTGTAGGCGATTTCGACGGGGGTGAAGACCTTATCGCAGAAGCGCGGGTTGCGTTCGATCGCCTTCTTGATCCGGGCCACCTCGATCATGTCGACGCCGACGCCCAGGATCATCGGCCGCCTCCCCGCCGTCCCTGCGTCCGCTTGGCCCAGGCCCGGACGGACGGTCCGCCCCTCCCGGCCCCGATCCCGGCGGGCGGAGGCTGGCGGGTCTTGCGGCGCGATTCGCCCGCCTTGGCCCGGTTCGGCTTGGACACGATCATCCCTCCACGGCCCGCTTGGCCCTCCGACTCCGGTGAAACGTCACCGCGAACCGGTGGGCTTCATCGCGGACACGCTGGAGAAGCTGCAGCCCCGGCGACGTCCGCGGCAGCCGGATGCCTCCCGGCCTGTCCCGAGTGTAAACGATCTCCTCCCGTTTGGCCAGCGAAGCCAAGGGAAGCGAGCCGAGTCCGAGCCCGTCCAGGATGCGCCCGGCGGCTGCGATTTGCGGTTTGCCGCCGTCGATCAGGACGAGATCCGGAAGCGCGGTTTTCTCGCGCAGCAGCCGGCCATAGCGGCGCTCCACGACTTCTTGCAGGCTGGCCACGTCGTTCGGCCCTTGTACGGTTTTGATTTTGTACTTCCGGTAGCCGTCCCGGCGCGGGTTTCCGTTTTCGAAAGCGACCAGGGAAGCGACGGTTTCGACGCCTTGGGTATGGGAGACGTCGAAGCCTTCGATGCGGGCCGGCAGGACGCCGAGGCCGAGAGCCTTTTGCAGGTCCAGAAGCGGGACCAGGCTTTGGTCCGCGGCGGCCAGGACGCGCTCGGCGTTCTTGCGGGCCATCTCCAGCAGAGTCTTGTTTTTGCCCCGGGCGGGGACGGCGAACTCGGGCTTCCGGCCGCTCTCGCCGGCCAGCTCTCCGGCCAAGGCCTCAACCTTCGCGGGGAGGAAGGGCACCAGGATACGGGGCGGGATCTCGTGCCCGGAATAGAAACCGCGGATCGCCTCCGCCAGGGCCGCCTCCCGGCTCTGTCCGCTTTCGGCCGGCCGCGGCATTTCGTGGGAGCGGACCACCTTGCCTCGTCTCATGGCGAAGACATAGACGGCTTCGCCGCCGCCGTCGGCGGCTTGGCCGAAGATATCCTGATCCTCGAGCCGGACCGAGATGATGGCCGGCTTGATCCGGACCTGCTCCACCGCCTTGAGGACATCGCGCCAATGGGCCGCGGCCTCGAAGCTTTCCGTTTCGGCGGCCCGCTCCATGCGGGCCCGCAGGGCCTTGGCCAGGCGCTCGGTGCGCCCTTCCAGAAAAAGCCTGGTGTCGCGGACCCGTTCGGCGTACTCCGTCCGGCCTATCAGCCCCAGGCACGGCCCCGAGCAAAGCTTCAGATCGTACTCCAGGCACGGCCGCTTGCGGCCGCGGAAGACCGGCGCCTCGCAGGTCCGGATGCCGAAGGCCTTGGCCAGCAGATGGATGGTCCGTCGGGCTTCGCGGGCCGGGCTGAACGGTCCGAAGGTCTTGGACCCGTCCGCGGCCACCCGGCGGCAGAGATAGACGCCCGGGAACGGCTCGCCGACCGTCAGCTTGAGGTAGGGGAAGCTCTTGTCGTCCTTGAGGCGAAGGTTGAACTTGGGCTGGGCCTGTTGGATGAAGTTGTTTTCCAGGAAGGCGGCTTCGCGCTCGGAATCCGTCAGGATGTAGTCGACGTCGGCCGTCTCGGCCAGGATGGCCGCGACCTTGGGATCGTCCGAAGGCTGAAAATAGGACCGGACCCGGTCGCGGAGCCGGCGGGCCTTGCCGATGTAGACGACCCCGCCCGCCGCGTTCTTGAAAAAGTAGATCCCCGGAGTTTCCGGGAAGGCGGCGATCTTGGCCTGGAGGCTAATCATTCAGGAGCTCCAGGTCGTGTTTGCGGAGCTTGGCGATCTCGTCGCGCAGGCGGGCCGCCGTCTCAAAGTCCAGGGCCTTGGCCGCGACCCGCATCTTCTTGTCCAGATCCTCGATTGTCTTCTGCCGCAGAAGAGGGGACATGTAGATGTCCTTGTCCTCGGCGATCTTGGTGTAGTCGACGTAGTCCCGCTCGTAGACGCTGGTCAGGATCTCGTCGAGGGACTTGCGGATGGACTGCGGGGTGATGCCGTGGCGGCGGTTGTATTCCTCCTGCAGGCCTCGTCGGCGCCCGGTCTCGGCGATGGCCGTCCGCATCGAATCCGTCATCTGGTCGGCGTACAGGATGGCCCGGCCGTTGATGTTGCGGGCGGCCCGCCCGAAGGTCTGGATGAGGGCGGTGGCCGAGCGCAGGAAGCCCTCCTTGTCCGCGTCCAGGACGGCGACGAGCGAGACTTCCGGCAGGTCCAGACCTTCGCGCAGGAGGTTGATCCCGATCAGGGCGTCGAAATCCCCCCGCCGCAGCTGGCGCAGGATCTTGACCCGCTCCAGGGTCTCGATGTCCGAATGGAGATAGCGGACCCGCAGGTCCTGCTCGTGGAAGAAGCGGGTCAGGTCCTCCGCCATCCTCTTGGTCAGCGTCGTCACCAGCGTCCGCTCGCCCCGGGCCGCCCGGGCCTCGATCTCCTTCTTAAGATCCTCGACCTGGCCTTGGCTCGGGCGGATCTCGATGGCGGGATCGATCAGCCCGGTCGGACGGGTGATCTGCTCCACGATCCGGCCGCCGGCCCGCTCGATCTCGTGCCGGGCGGGCGTCGCCGAGACGTAGATCACCGCGTCGACCCGATCCTCGAACTCCTCGAAACGGAGCGGCCGGTTGTCCAGGGCGGAGGGCAGGCGGAAGCCGTGCTCGATCAGGGTCCGCTTGCGGGAGCGATCGCCGTAGTACATGCCGCCGATCTGCGGCACGGTGACGTGCGATTCGTCGATGATGGTCAGGAAGCCCGCCGGGAAGTAGTCGAGCAGGGTGTAGGGAGACTCGCCCGCGTTCCGGCGGCTCAAGTAACGCGAGTAGTTCTCGATGCCCGGGCAGTGTCCGAACTCGCGCAGCATCTCGAGGTCGAAGAGGGTCCGCTCCTCGATCCGCTCGGCTTCCTGGACCAGGCCGCCGCTCCGAAAGTGCGCGATCTGTTCCCCGAGCTCCTTCTCGATCTCGCCCGCCGCCTGATCCAGGATGGCGCGCGGCGTCGAGAAGAAAGTCCGCGGATAGACGACGGCTTCGAGAAGTGGCTCCAGGGACTTCCCCAGCAAGGGGTCGATGCGTTCGATGCGGGCCACGGCATCCCCGTCGAGTTCCACCCGGTAGGCCGACTCCTCGAAGGCCGGGTAGATCTCGATCGCGTCGCCGCGAACCCGGAAGCCGCCCCGCTTCAAGTCGGTCTCCTGCCGTTCGTACTGGACGGCGACCAGCCGGCGAATGAGCTCACGGCGCGGCAGATCCTGTCCGACGGCCAACCGGAAGCTCTGTTCGTAGTAGGTCTCCGGGGCGCCGATGCCGTAAATGCAGGAGACCGAGGCCACGATGATGACGTCCCGGCGGGAGAACAGGGCGTTGCTGGCGGCCAGCCGCATGCGGTCGATCTCTTCGTTGATCGTCGCTTCCTTGGCGATATAGGTGTGCGAGGCGGGGATATAGGCTTCGGGCTGGTAGTAGTCGTAATAAGAGACGAAGTAATGGACGGCGTTCTTCGGGAAGAACCGCTTGAACTCGCCGTAGAGCTGGGCGGCCAGCGTCTTGTTGTGGGAGATGACCAGGACGGGCCGCCCGGCGCGGGCGATGACGTTGGCCATGGTGAACGTCTTGCCCGAACCGGTGACGCCCATCAGGACCTGATGGGGGAGGGTCCGCTCCAGGCCTCCGGCCAGCTCGTCGATGGCTCGGACCTGGTCGCCTTGGGGCTGGAAGTCCGAGACGAGCTCGAACGGTCGGGAGGTGCGGGGCGGGTCGAATCGGCTGGTCAATCGCCCTTCGGCTTCATGGAGATGGCGCCGCGGAACATGGCGCCGTCCTGGATCGTGATCTGAACGGCCGAGATGTTGCCCTTGACGCGGCTGGAGGCGGCCAGGAATGCGCGCCCCGAGGCCCGGATGTCTCCGGTCAAGGCGCCGTGGATGATGACGTCGGCGGCTTCGACTTCGGCCTCCACGACCGCGTTGCGGTCGATGGTCAGGCTGCCTCCCGACAGGGCGATGAGGCCTTTGAACTGGCCCTGGATGACGAGATCGTCGCGCCCCGTGATCTCGGCTTTGCTTGTCAGTCCGGGTCCCAGGCGGCTGGCCCGGGCGGGGATTTCGCTTCCGCCCGCCTCGAGGATGTTCGCGTCGTCGCTCTTGGCCATGGGGAATCTCCTCGCCCGAAGTCGGGCCGGTTGATTATAGTGAGGCCCGCGGACGAATGTCAACGCAATCCTGAAATATTGACATTTGGCCGGTCCTGGACGATCCTTCCCCTCCCGCCGCGCGCGGCGGGAAGAAATGTCCGCGCCAAGCGTCCAAAAATCGTCATATGACGGAGCCGACGTTTGGGTCCGCGCGATCCCGTCGTTTCCGCGCCGGGGCTTCCCCGTCGCGGGAGCGTTTTGTTTGTTCGCCATTCCGTAATCCAGGAGGCTCCTGATGAAGCACGCGATCCGGGCTCTCGGCGTCGTTCTGCTGGCCATGGGGCTGGCGGCGGCGGCCGGGGCCCAAGACTCTGCCAAGTACCACACGTACGCCGAGATGACGGCCCGGCTGCAGAATCTGGCCAAAACCCAGCCGCAGCTGGTCAAGCTGGAATCGATCGGCAAGACGCGCCAAAACCGAGACCTCTGGGCGCTGCAGATCGCCTCGCCGGGCGGCGTCCCGGCCGGCGAACGCCCGGCCCTGCTCATCGCCGCCGACTTCGACGGCGACCATCTGATCGGCAGCGAGCTGGCTCTCTTCGCGGCCGAACACCTGGTCAAGAACGCGGCCAAGCCCGAGGTCAAGGCCCGTCTCGACGCCTTCACGTTCTACCTCATGCCCCGGGTCAACCCGGACGCGGCCGAGTTCATGTGGGCCCCCCTGCGCTGGGCCCGGCGGACGAACACCACTCCGTATGACGACGATAACGACGGGCGCGTGGACGAGGACGGTCCCGAGGACCTGAACAAGGACGGCGTCATCACCGTCATGCGGGTCAAGGATCCCAACGGCGCCTACATCGTCGATCCCGAAGATAAGAGGGTCATGCGCCGGGCCGATCCCAAGAAGGGCGAGCGCGGCGAATACGCCCTCTACAGCGAGGGGATCGACAACGACGGCGACGGGTTCATCAACGAGGACGGTCCGGGCGGGGTCAGCATCAACCGCAACTTCATGCATGAGTACCCCTTCTACAAGCCCGAGGCCGGCCGTTACATGGTCAGCGAGGCCGAGACCAAGGCCGTCCTGGCCTGGCTGGTCAAGCACCGCAACGTCGCGGCCATCCTGGCCTTCGGCGAGAACGACAACCTCATCACCCCGCCCGGCGCCCAGGGCCGCTACGGAGCGGCTCGGACGCTCGACCTGAATTCCTTCGCCGATGCTTCGATCGCCGGGGCCTCGAAGACCGGGATGATCTCCGCCGGCGGACTGGCCGCCCTGTTCGGCCGGGGACGCGGCGGCGGAGGCGGCGGCGAAGAGATGATCAGCGAAGAGATGATCCAGATGTTGATGGCCTCGGGCGGGGGGCCGGGCGGTCCCGGCGGCCGGCCGTCGGGAGCTTCCGCCTCCGGCGGCCGCAGCCGCATGCCCGCGCGCAATCCCGCCACGGTCGTCAACACGGCCGATGTGGACTATTTCCGCCAGGTCGGCGCCAAGTACGCGGAGCTGACCAAGATCCGCACGGCACCGGTTCTGTCCAAGCCCGAAGGGGCTTTCTTCCAGGTCGGCTACTTCCAATTCGGAGTGCCTTCGTTCTCCACCCCGGGCTGGGGCCTGCCCGAGGCGCCGCGCGGCCAAGGCGGGCCCGGAACGGGCGCGGCCGGAGCGCCGGGCGCCGGCGGTCCTCCCGCGGGAGCCGGTCCTGGCGGCGGCCAGATGAACGCTTCGGCGATGCCGGGCATGATGGCCCAGCGGGGCGGCGCCGGCACCGGCCCGGCCGGAGCCGGCGAGGGTGAGGCGACCGCGATCGACAAGGCCATGATCCAATGGCTGGACAAGGAAAAGATCGACGGCTTCGCCGCCTGGACCGCGGTCAAACATCCCGATCTGGGCGACGTCGAGATCGGCGGCTTCAAACCCTACCTGACGGTCAATCCTCCGGCGGCCAAGATCGACGAGCTGGGCCCGGCGCACGCCGAGTTCGCCCTTTATCTCACCTCCCTCTTTCCCAAAGTGGGCGTAGCCAAGCTGGAGGCGGTCGCCCAGGGCGGCGGGTTGTACCGGGTCAAGGCCGAAGTCGAGAACAGCGGCTTCTGGCCGACCGCCATGGCCCATGCCGTATCCGCGCGGGCGGTCCGGCCGACTATGGTTCAGCTTCAAGTCGCGCCCGAGACGATCCTGTCCGGAAATTCCAAGACCAGCTTCATTCAATCCTTGGCGGGCTCCGGCGGACGGCAGAAGTACGATTGGCTGATCAAGGCCAAGGCCGGCGATCCGCTGACCCTCAAGGTCGTGTCCCAGAAGGGCGGCGCCGACGAGGCGTCTGTAACCCTGAAGTGAAGGAGGAGGAGCCGTGAAAAAAAGAATCGCTTTTATCGGATGGGCCCTCTTCGCCCTCCTGGCCGTCCTGCCGCAGAGCGGCCTGACCCAGAAGTTCTCCGATCCTCCGTTCAAGGTCAAGCTGGACTTCAACCGCTGGCACGACACGAACGAGCTGTACGCGGACATGCGCAAGGTCGCCGCGGCCTTTCCCAAGTTCGTCACGATCTCTTCGATCGGCAAGAGCGCCGACGGACGCGACATCCTGCTGGCCACCATCAACAACCCCGAGACCGGGCCGGAGGCGAGCAAGGCGGCGATGTACATCGAGGCCAACGTCCATGGCAACGAGATCCAGGGCGGCGAGATCTGCCTCTACACGGTTTGGTACCTGATGGAGAACTACGGCCGCCTGGAGCCGATCACCCGCCTGGTCAACGAGCGGGTCTTCTACCTCGTCCCGACCATCAATCCGGACGGCCGCCAATATTTCCTGGAGGGCCCCGGCAACAATGCCCGTTCCGGCCATGTCCCGTTCGACGACGACAACGACGGCCTCTTCGATGAAGACGGCCCCAACGATCTGAACGGCAACGGCATCATCGAGCAGATCCGCAAGTACGTCCCCGGCAAGGGCAACTACCGGATCAGCAAGACCAATCCCCGGGTGATGGAAGCGGTCGGCTTCGGCGAAACCGGCGACTACATCATGCTCGGTCAGGAAGGCATCGACGACGACGGCGACGGCCGGATCAACGAAGACGATCTGGGCGGCTACGACGGAAACCGCAACTATCCGACCGACTGGCAGCCCAATTACGTTCAGAGCGGCTCCTTGGATTATCCGACCCAGCTTCCGGAAGCCCGGGCCGAGATCGAGTTCCTCGACGCCCACCCCAACATCGCCGGCGTCCAGTCCTACCACAACAACGGCGGCATGATCCTGCGCGGCCCCGGGGCCGAGGCCATGGGCGAGTATCCCTGGAGCGACACCCGGGCCTACGATGAGCTGGGCAAGAACGGCGAACGGATCCTGCCGTTCTACAGCTACATCGTCCTCTGGAGCGGCCTCTACACCGTGCACGGAGGGTTCATCGACTTCACCAACGACGGCCTGGGCATGCTGTCCTTCTCCAACGAACTGTGGAACGGCGAGCAGTACTTCACCAGCCCCGAGCTCAAGGAGCAGCAGAAGGACCCGGCCAGCCCCATCGCGCCCCAAAAATCGCGTTACTTCTTCGACGACAAGCTGGAGTTCGGCGACCAGTTCGTCGAGTGGAAGCCGTTCAAACACCCCGCCTACGGCGACGTCGAGCTGGGCGGTTCCTGGAAAAAGACGACCAGCCGGGTTCCGCCCCGCTTCATGCTGGAGGAGCTCTGCCACCGCAACATGGCCTTCACCCTCTATCAGGCCGACGAGCTGCCGATGATCAAGATGGGCGTGCCCGAAGTCCAGAAGATGGACGGCGGCCTCTACCGCATCTTCCTCGAGGTCAGCAACCCCAAGGTCACGCCGACCATCCTGGAGAAGGCGGCCCAGAACAACGTTGTACGGCCCGACCTCCTGACCCTGGAGGGCAAGAGCGTCGAGGTCGTCTCGGCCGGCATCCTGGATAACAAGGAGTCGTACAAGATCAGGCCGACGATCACGAGCCTCATCGATCAGAAGAATCTCAAGCGGATCCTGCTTCGCAACGGGACGCCGGGCAAGACGACCCGGACGTTCCTGTATCTGGTCAAAGGCTCGGGCGAAGTCACCTTCAAGTATGATTCGCTGAAGGGCGGCCAGGCCTCCCAGACGGTCAAGCTGAAGTAGCCCACGCCAGACGTCCATAGCCCCATCCTCGCGCCGCTCGATACGGCGGCGGGGGATGGGGCTTTTATTTGTTGACTTTCCGCGGCCTCCGGAATAAGAATCCCATGACCCGGCCGGAGAATCGGACGATCCGGCGAAGAGAATACCCGCAGGAGGTCCTCATGCGTTTCCGGTCCGCCTTGATCCTTCTCTTGATCATCGTTCTCACCGCCGCGACGGCCTTCGTCGCGTGCTCAGCCAAGCGTCCCGAGCCTGCTTCCGTTTCGGCCCAGGACGCGTCGTTCGCCTGGACGGACGAGCAGGAAGCCGGGCGCTGGGCGACGGAAACTCTGGCCGGCCTCTCGCTGGAAAAGAAGATCGGCCAGATGATCTGCCCCGACATCGCGGGCGGATACATCACCGAAGACGATCCCCGGCTGGCCGGCTGGATCAAGCAGGCCAAGGACCTCGGCGTGGGCATGTTCGTCCTCTACGGCGGCACTCCGCGCGATGTCGCTCATCTTCTGAACCGCCTGCAGAAGGAAGCCGCGATTCCGATCCTGATTTCGGCCGACTTCGAGGGCGGGCCCGGCCAGCAGGTCGTCGGCGCCAGCGAATTTCCGGCCAACATGGGCTTCGCCGCCGCCGCGTCGGACGACTTGATGTACCGCCTGGCCCGGATCGGCGGCCAAGAGGGCCGGGCCATGGGCATCCACCTGACCTACACGCCGGTCGTCGACATCGCCGTCCGGCCCGACAACCCGGCCGAGAGTGTCCGCTCCTTCGGCGGGGACATGGATCTGCTGGGCCGGATGGTCCGGGCCTACACCCGCGGCTATCATGACGGCGGCATGCTTAATACGGCCAAGCATTTTCCCGGCCGCGGTGACGTGGCCGCGATCCCCGGCGTGGCTAACTTCCAGCAGGTCGACAAGCCGGCGGCGGACTATGAAGCCCATGAATCCGTCGCCTTCAAGCACGCCGTCGACGCCGGCGTTTCGTTCATCATGACCGAGCATATCGCCGTTCCCTCGATCACCGGCGGTTCGATGCTCCCGGCCAGCGTCGAGAAGAAGCTGGCCACGGACTGGATTCGCGGCAAGCTGGGCTTCCAGGGCCTCCTGACCTCGGACGACCTCTGGTATCCGCACGTCGTCGAGCGCTTCGGCGAAAACGAAGTAGCCGTCAAAGCGGTCGAAGCCGGGCACGACATCGTCCTCAAGCCCAAGGATCCGGCCGGGGCCGCGGCTGCGCTCGCCGAAGCCGTGCAGAGCGGCCGCATTCCCCAGGCCCGGATCGATGAGGCCGTCCTGAAGCTGCTGAAGCTGAAAGCCCGGTTGGGTCTGCATAAGAATCGCTTCGTCGACGCGGACCGGGTCGGAACCGTGGTCGGTACGCCCGCCCACTTGGCCGCCGTTCAGGAAGCGGCCGACAAATCCGTGACCGTCCTTAAGAACGACGGGTTGCTGCCTCTGCCGGCCGAACGCCTGGCGGGGGAGAAGATGGTCCAGATCACGGTCCAGAAGGCCGATATCGATCCGTCGCCCGCCGCCCTGACCGCCAAGCTGGCGGCGGCGTTCCCCGGGATCAAAACCTTCAATCTGCGGCCCGACCTCGATCCCTCCGCCTATGACAAAGCCTGGCCGGCGATCAAAGCGGCCGACCTGGTCGTCGTTTCGCTGTTCGTGCCGCGAACCCGCTTGGGCGACGCGGCGCCGCTTCGCGAGGGCGATCTGGCCTTCCTGAAGAAAGTCATCGCGGCTAAGCCGAAGGCGGTCATCGCCATGTCCTATGGCAATCCCCAGATCATCCGCAAAATCGGCGATGTGGCCGTGTTCGCGGTCGGCTACGGGGAGAAGGGCTGGTTTGGAAACCAGCCGGTGTACTTCGACTCTTTCATCAAATTGATAAAGGGCGAGCTCAAGCCGTCGGGCAAGCTGCCCGTGCAAGTCTCGGACGCCTATCCGATTGGAGCAGGCCTCGTCTGGTGATGCCGGCCAAGAAAGGCGATCGGCTCGCTTATCGACCGGCCAAGAGGGCCAGCGCGGCGTGGGCCACGACGAAGATCACCAGGATCAGGCCCACTTTCTTGTGGACTCCGAACTTGGGCTTGATGATCCTCAAGCCCGAGGCGGCCTGAAACAGGACCAACAGCAGATTGCAGATGCCGAGTATCAGAATGATCGAAACGCCGGCGATGGTCATCGGATTGTCTCCCGGCCCGGTCTATTGAACCGCGATCTTGAAAGCGACCGGACCCTTGCTGCCATGGATGCTGCAGTGTCCCTGGGCGATGATTTCCACGGGCTTGGTGACCGTAAATTTCGTTACCCGTGTAAAATCCGCGCTCTCGGGCAGGCTCGAGGCCTTGAAATCCCAGCGGGCGATCTCCGCGCCGTCCGCCTTGACGACCACCCAGTTCGTGTGGTGGAAACCGCTGTTACCCTTGTGGCTGACATTGATCGTGATCGTCACCTCGGTTCCCGCGGCCACGGATGCCGGGGCCACGATGGCGACCGATGTTTTGTTGGCCAGCGCTACCGAGGAAAAGACCAACATAAGGGAAAGCGTCAGGAAAAGGATTTTCTTCATTTTCGTCCTCCCAACTACCGCCATTTTACCATACCCAGGGGAAGGGCGATAACTACACCCCTGTTCGTCAGCGGATCAGATGGAAGGCCGTCTGACGGCCGTCCAGGAAGACCGTTTTCTCGCCCGTGAAGACGACGTCCTGCTCGATCGGCACCCGTAGCTCGGCCAGCCCCCAATCGGGCATGGGTCCGGTGACGCTCAATTCGCAGGTAAAGACGCTCCAGGGAACGAGCTTGACGTCGCCCCGGCCCTTGTTGTTGACCTGCTCCCAGGGCAGCCCGATGAGCGGGCCCGGCTCGTGCAGGAACAACCCCAGCGAATGGCTGTAAACCTTGGGGCCGGGGATGCCGACGGCTTTGGCCTTGGTCAGGATGCGCCCCAGAATCTCGTTGCCGGTCAGCCCGGTTTTGAACTCGGCGCAATAGACGTCCTGCAGTCGGTTGGCCTCGGCCAGAAGCTTGCGCAGTCCCTCGGGGGCGTCCGTCTCGCAGGTCTTTAGGACGTAGGCCACTTCCTGGTTGTCGCTGTTCCACCGGGCGTATTTGACGCCGACGTCGCAGTGAAGATAGTCGCCCTGGCGGATGGCTTTGTCGTCCTTACCGTAGGCGGCCAGCGTCTCGGGGCTGCGGGCCCGGATGGTGACGAAGGGGCTGAACGAAACCTTGAGGCCGAGATCGGACGCCCGCTGCCAGTAGAAATAGCGCAGGTCC
>JAQULS010000207.1 GCA_028749235.1 Acidobacteriota bacterium
ACCGAGCGCCAGGGCTATGGTTCGCACGGCCTGATCCAGGCCACGGTGGTCGGGGGAGACGGCGGCCTGGTCGCCCTGTCCGAACCCTTCTATCTTTTCAACGGGGACGACCAGACCCCGGTCTACAACATGAATTTGGACTCGCTCGTCACGACGGACTCCGGCGGCGATCTTTGGATGCATCCCCGGAAACAGGCCCAGATGCTTCAGGCGAATCCATGGCTGGGACAGCCCGTTCCGGGCCGGATCATGGCGCGGGCGACGGGCTGGAGGGACGACTCCGGGCGGACCTACCAGGCCACGCACATCGTCATCATCGGCGATGCCAGCCGGACCTCCTTTGTCTACGATCAGGCTTCCGGGATGCTGCTCTATCTCAGCCGCCTCACGCGCGAGCCGCCGGCCATCCGCGATCCCAACCGGCCGCTCCCGGATTCCGTCTCCTACTCCACCTTTCTGCGCTTTCGAGGCGCCCGGCAGCTGACCCTGCCCTGGCTCGGCCAACCCATCCCGGAGAGCCTGCGGGCGGCGCGGCGGATTTCTTTCCAGGGCCAGTTCGCCGTCCAGGGCCAGGGCATCGTCCCGACGCCGTTGGCGGTCCAACTGGCCCTTCAGCTCAACCGGGGCGGGTCCGACTGGCGCTACTGGCGGGGCCGGAGCCAGACCCAGGGAACAATGGGCGCGGAGTTCGACAGCGTCGATGGACCGGGCAGCCTTCCCCCCCTGGCCATTCCGCCCGCGGTCCTGGCCGGACTCTCGGTCGGCCAAGTCATCGACCGCGATCCCTTGACCGGGGTCACCGTAAGCGTCGCCAACGCCGACGGCCAGTACGTGACCCTGCAGGCGGCCGGGGCGCGCAAGACATTCCTGTACGTCTTCGACAGGGCGCGCGGACTGCTCCTGCGGAAAGTCACGCGGGACGCGAGCGGCGGGGCGGGGCTGGTCAACATGACCGATATCCGGCTGGCCGCGATCCAATAGGGACGGCGTCAAACCTCCTTCCTTCAAGCAACCCGCGGCCGGCCTTTTCCGTATATACTATCTACGGTAAATTCTGCGTATTTTAGAGGAGGCTCTCTCTATGTCGACGCGAAAATCCATGTCCTTCCTGGCGGCGGCCGCGATGATCGCCGCCTGCCTGACCCCCGCCTTCGCTCAGTCCTACCGGGCGGACGGCAACAAGACCAAGAGCACCATCGAGTTCCTGGCCTCCGACCAGCTCGAAGGCCGCCAGACGCTCACCCCCGGCTATCAAAAAGCGGCCGACTACGTGGCCGCCAAGTTCAAGGAATGGGGCCTCAAGCCCAGCGGCGACGGCGGGACGTCTTATTTCCAGAAGGTTCCGATCACCCGGCCGGTCACCGTCAGCCTGGGCGTCCCCGCCCTGGCCGTCGACGGCCGGGGTTACTCCTTCGACGACGGCGATTTCACCGTCAACGGCCTGTCCACGGCCAAGACCGCGATCAAGGCGCCCGTCGTCTTCGTCGGCTACGGCCTGTCGCTCCCGGCCAAGGGCCTGGACGAGTACGCCGGCATCGACGTCAAAGGGAAAATCGTCCTGGCGTATAAAGGCTCGCCGGATGCTTTTTCCGTGCCGCGCGGCCGGTCCATGGGCCCCGAGATCCCGACCCCGGCGCCGATCGGCCTGAACGACATCGAGACTTCCGATCTTACCAAGATCAAGACGGCTTTCGAGAAAGGCGCGGCGGCCGTCCTGCTCTACGACCCCAACCCGTCGCCTATAGTCCGGTTCATGTCCGGCTCCCAGATCCCGGCTAAGCTTCCGGGCGAACGGCCCTTTCTGGCCTTCGACGTGACCGAGCGCGTCTTCCGGTCCTTGATGCGCAAAGCCCCCCAGGCCTCGGCCAGCGAGTTCGCCAATACGCTCAACGCCATCCGTTTGGACATCCGGCAAAAGAAGCCCCGTTCCAAGGCGACCGGCGCCGTGGCGGCCCTGAAGGGTTACGACCAGCTCAAAAAATACAGCGGCGACGGCGTCAACGTCATCGGCAAGATCGAGGGGACCGATCCGGCCCTTAAGGGCCAGTACATCGTCCTGGGCGGCCACCTCGACCATCTTGGAACCCGCGGTCCGGTCGTCATGAACGGCGCC
This sequence comes from Acidobacteriota bacterium, assembly GCA_028749235.1. Taxonomy (GTDB): domain Bacteria; phylum Acidobacteriota; class Aminicenantia; order Aminicenantales; family UBA4085; genus UBA4085. Next base: position 2,114 of record JAQULS010000207.1, read on the forward strand.
GACGACGATGCCTCCGGACCGGCCGTGGCCATGGAAGTGGCCCGGGTCCTGACCCAGGGCGGATTCAAGCCCAAGCGGACCATCGTCTTCGCCGCCTGGTGCGGCGAGGAGATGGGCCTGCTCGGGTCGAACTATTTCGGGACCAAGCCGCCGGCCGGCATCACCATGGACAAGGTCGTAGCCAACTTCAACCTGGACATGGTCGGCCTGGGCGATGGCATCGGCGCACCCGGGGCTCTGAACTTCCCTGAGATCTGGGAAAAGGTCATCAAGCGCGACCAGGACCCCGACGTCATTGCCGCGGTCATCCCCAGCACGGGCGGCCCGGGCGGCTCCGACCATTCGACCTTCATCACCAAAGGCATCGTCTCGATGGCCCTGATGACGCGCGGCGGCGTCGGCCACCCCGACTACCATGACAGCGGCGACGACGCCGCGAAGATCGATCCGGAGATCCTGCGCAAGACGGCCCAGTTCGTCCTCCAGGGCACGATGAACCTGGCCAACGAGACGACGGTCGAGCTCCTCGTTCCGGACCGGCTCTACCTCTACAACGCGATGATGATGAAGTTCACGGGCCTCAATACGACCCTGCCCGGCGCGGTCTGGAAGAACAACGACTTGCCGACCAAGGCCGCCATCCTGGGCCGCATGTACGAGAGGGAGATCACCCGCAACGCCCAGGATCAGATGTCCACCAGGGATCCGAACGTGGCCACCCTGATTTCCGTTCTGAATTTGGCCCTGCCCCAGATGACGGGCCAACCGGGCCCGGGCCGCAAGGATCCGGCCTCCGGCGTCAAGAGCGCGGTCTTCGGCGGCGACGTCAAGTTCCTGGACGTGAGCGCGGCGGCGTCCGTCTACGGCCGGGTGGAATTCGGGACCGACGACGGCTCCTGGGTTGTCGCCGGGCGCCTGACGGACTCCGGCAAGGCCGCCCTCAAGGTCATGGAAGCCGACGGCGTCTTTGCCCATTTGACCTCTCCGGGTGAAGCCCTGTTGGGCGATTTCCTCGGCGCGGCCGAGAAGCCGTTCCTGGTGACGGGAATGGCGGCGATTCCGGCCGGGCTGAAGGACAAGATCACCGCCAAGAAGGTCGTCTGGGGCGTCGACTACGACCCCGAGGACGTCGAGGCCGGCCTCAACCGGGCCGACGAGGCCAAGAAGGCCCTGGGCGCGGCGACGAATCTGATCGCCTACCCTAAGACGGCCGACAAGCTCAACGACTTGGCCGCCAAACGGGCTTTCTATTTGGGCTTGATCAAGCGCGGCTGGACGCCCAATGACATCGCCGCTTTCGTCGGGAACAGCCTGCGGCCGCTTTCCCTCGGCGGCGTGGCCGTTCAGAGATAATAAAACGCGGACGGGGAGCGGCCCGGCCGCGGGCCGTTCCCTCCTCCGCGAATGAGCAGTATCCGGCCCGGGGAGTTCTCTCCGTCAATTCATCGACAAAAGCGGAAACGCCGTCCGATCAGGCCGTCGGAGGGGCCGGCGGCGGCGGCGGGACCGGATAGGAAGGCCGCGCGGCCCGCTGAAACCAGTTCTCCATCGTCCCGAACTTCGTCCGCAGGGCGAGGCCCCAGCCGAGGATGCCCAGGACCGTGGAGACGAGGAAACCCAGGAACGGAACGAAGCCGATTAAAATCAGGGCGGACAAACCGAGCAGGGCGCCGCCGGCGGGAGAGACGGACTTGCGGTTGAACGCCCGGGCCAGGCTCTCGCCGACGAGATAGAAAAGGACGATCCGGCCGAAGATCTTGACGGCCAGCCCGGCCAGAATGAGCGTAAGCAGAATGGGGATGCCGATTAGAACCAGGCAAAGGATGGCGGCCAAGACGACGAATACGGTGAAGATGACCAGACCCAGCAGGCCGGTCCAGAAGATGGGCCAAAAGCGGCGGCGGACCTGGCCGGACGCGAAAATGATCTGGCGGGGGAAGAGCGCGGTTATGACGATAGCCATGAGCAGCCAGACGAAGGCGTTGGCGGCCTTGAGGATGATGATCAGCGGCCAGAAGGAGACCGACAGGAAACCGGCCAGGCCCTGGCCGAAGGCCTTGCCGGTAAGCTGGCCGACCTTGAAGCTGACCGTGTCGCCGCCGATGCGGGACCCGGGCTCCTTCGTCACCATCCCGCCCAAGACGACCAAGTCCCCTTGGATGTCGGCCGTGGCCTTGAGCCGGATTTCCGAACCGATGCCGACGACCGCTTCGCCGACCCGGCCCGAGATGGTGATCGAACCGCCGAAGACGAAGACCGTCTTTTCCACCGCGCCGTCGACGACGACGTCGCCGCCGAAGGAAACGACGTTTTCCCGCGTCTCTCCGATGCCGACGACGATGGTGTCCTTGTAGCCGATCCGGTCGCCGCGATCCAGA
>JAQULS010000208.1 GCA_028749235.1 Acidobacteriota bacterium
TGTTTTCCCAATCCTTAACGACTGTTTTTTTGCCTTTAATAACCAAGACATGCCCCTCGGCTCGGAGAAGCTCGGCCTGCGCTTCGATTCCGCCCGGGTACTTGGGATTGATCTCTCCTCCGGCTTTAAGCGTCCGCCAATAGGGCGTGGCCCCGATTTTACGCATCGCTTTATCTTCGACGGCCACATGAGCGGCGATCGAAGCAAAGATCCCGGTGGTGATGGGACAGGCGATCTCAGCCCCGTGATCCTTGGCTAAGGCGGCCCGGATCTCGTTGATGGTGGTCACTTTGCCTCGGGGGACTTTCTTCATCAACGCATCCACAAGGCGCGGCGTGGCGATGACGCACGTCCCTCCCCCCCAGCGTCGCCGCAAGTCGGCGCCCAGGGCCACGACTTTGGGGGATCCGTTGGAATTTTCGAATTTTTCGCGCCAAGTCTTCTTGCGATGCGCCATGGAATCCTCCGCCGGCGGCCGGCCTCGCGCCCCTTACAAGGATTATGTCGTTCCTGATGTCCCAAAATGGATACCAATGTTCATATTTCTACATCAAGAGCCGGAAATGGAAAAGCTTCCGACGGCCTGTGTTCGTTTTCCCTGCATTTCTTCAGCCTCAGGACAAGATCCGGTTTGTCGGATGCCAGGTTATATCCGAAGAAGATGTGCGGCCCTACTCTGCGGCCATGGTGAACAGGCCGAACGAGGCGAGGGTCGGATTCAGCCGCGACGCTTCGATGACGATCCGGATCTCGCTCGCCGTTACCTTGGGAAATCGCAGAAGCCGTTTGGCCCCGATCGTCGTGCCGCGGGCGAACTCTTTCCAGCCGCTGCCCGTCTTGGCTTCCAGCCGGAAAGCCTCGATCCGCTGGCCGACCGAGAGGGCTTCCTGGAGCATAGCGCAGTCGAACGTCCGCTCCCCCGCCAGCCGGAGGATGATCTCGCCCGTCGTGGCTCTGGGCTCGGCCCGCCAATAAGTCGCCGGGTCGCCGTCGAGAATGAGTTCGGCTCCGTGACCGCCGGCGCGCGTATCCGCCCGCGCCTTGGCCCCGGCCGCCGCGTCCGAAGCGAACGAGGCGTCCAGGATCCGCCGCATCCCGCGCAGGGCCGCAACGTCGTTCTCGTGGATCAGGCCGCGCTTGTCCGGGGGGATGTTCAGGAGAAGCACGCCGTTCCTGCCGACCGAGCTGAAATAGATGTCGACGAGTTTCGCCGGCGTCTTGACCTGATCGTCCTGGCCGGCGTGATAGAACCAGCCTGGCCTGATGGAGACGTCCGTTTCCGCCGGGTACCAGATGAGCGACTTGGCCGCGCGGATTGCGTCCCGGCCGCCCAGGTCCTCCTTGGTCAGGTCCTTGGGCGTGAAGGCCCCGTCCAGAGGCTCCCGCCGCGAAGCCGACGCTACGGCCGCGGGATCGGCGATATCGACCGGCACGACGCTCCATTCGGTTTCGCGTCCGTATCCCGACTCGGTCCCCACCCAGCGGACGTCCGGCCCCATGATGGCGATGACGGCGTCCGGCTGGATCTCGCGGATGACCTTGTAGTAGGACGGCCAATCATAGACCTGCTTCTTGCCGTTGGGGCCCTCGGCACAGGCGCCGTCGAACCAGACCTCGGCCACCGGGCCGTAGTTCGTCAGAAGCTCGCGGAGCTGGCCGCGGAAGTGCTCGTTGTAGCGGGGCGAATCGCCATAGCTTCTCTCATGCCGATCCCAGGGCGAGAGATAGACCCCGAAGCCCAGGCCGGCCGCACGGCAGGCGAGGGCGACTTCGCCCACCACGTCGCCTTGGCCGTCCCGCCACGGGCTGCTTTTGACGGAATGGTCCGTCAGCGCGGACGGCCAGAGGCAGAAGCCGTCATGGTGCTTGGCCGTGACGATGAGCGTCTTCATCCCGGCATCCTTCATCGCCTGGGCCCACTGCAGGGCGTCGAAATCGGACGGGTTGAAGAGCTTGGGATCCTCCGTCCCCTCGCCCCACTCGCGGTCGGTGAAGGTGTTCATCCCGAAATGGGCGAAGGCGGTCAGCTCGCGGGCTTGCCAGTCCGCCTGACGGGGCGAGGGCACGATCGAGGCCGCCTTGCGGACGATCGCGGCTTCATCGTCGCCCGGCTCGATAAAAGCATAGTTCAAGCCCGGACCGGACGCCGCGTCTTTCGGCTTGCCTCGGAAGGCCAGGATCAGGATCGCGATGGCCGCCAACAGGACAATGAAAGACGAAATCGCAGCCCTCTTCTTGCTTTTCATTCTCTCTCCTCGGGGCGAATCCGGCCCGGGCCGCCGGCCGGCTTAAGGAATTCGCGTCTCTTGAGCGCCATCGCCGCCTCCTTCAATCCCGGACGCGAAAAACCGTCACCGTGCCGTCGACATTCGAGGCGGCGAAGCGGCCGCCGCCCATGGCGATCAGGGTATGGATGCCGCCGGGCCCCAGGTCGAGAAGCGTCTCGACCCGCCCGGACTCGTCGATGGACAGAATGCGCCCCGTACGGGCGCCGTAAAGGATTCGGCCCTTCCATTCGATCGGCGCCCCGGGTTCGAGGTCGTCCGCGCCGTGAGCCGGCGCGATCTTGCGCAGCGTCCGGCCGTTCGCGGCGTCCAGCACATGGAATTCATCCAGCCGCGATTTGACCAGCACCCGGCGGCCGTCCGCCGAAAGGCCCAGCGATTCCCAGGCCGCCGCCGCGACCCGCCAGACGGTCTTGCCCGTTCCCGCATCGACCGCGGAGACGTTGCCGTCGGGAGAGCAGAAGAACGCGCGCCGGCCGTCCGTCACGGGGGCGCATCCGGCCGGAGAATAGTAGAATTGGTCGTTTTCGGTCCACCGCCACAGCTCCCGGCCGGTTTCCGCTTCGACCCCGTGAGCGGCGCCGTCCCAGGCTCCATAGACGACCGTCCGGCCGACGCGAAGCGGGGCCGACTGGATCGCCCCCCGGGCCGCGTCGCTCGTCCAAAAGGACGTCAGGTTGAAGGCGTTGAGACAAAGCAGCCGCCCCGAGGAAGTCCCGAGCCAGAACCGCGCGACTTTCCCCCGTTCGTCTACAAAAGCGACGATCGGGGAAATCGGGTGCAGGCCGAGGCCGGCCGTGACGTAAGCGTAGCCCGTGCCGGCGTCCAGCTTGAAGACTTGGCCGTCGACGGAAGCCGCCAACAGGAACTTGCCTTGAACGGCGGGCCGGCTGATGAGCGGAGCCTTGGCTTCGAAGGTCCAGATCTCCTTGCCTTTCTCGTCCCAGCACGTGATCCGGCCGCGCTGATCGGCCGCGTACAAGCGCTTGCCGTCGAAGGCGGGCGGGGCCGGCAGACGCCGGCCGAGATCGCGCCGCCACAAGACGTCGACACGGGGCGGGAGCGGCGCGGCTTGAGCGAAGGCCTTGGCGGGTTCCCGGCCGCGCCGGGAGAAGGAGCCCCACAGCCGGAGAATCCCGTCTTCCGCCGGCCGGGCGATCTCGAACGTCGCCGCGTCGGCCGTGATGACGGCCATTCCCGGAGGTTCGCCGTTTTTGCCGAACGCCTCCCGGACCGTCCAGACGGGCAGACCATGGTACAGCGATTGGCCGTCGGCGTGGATGTGGCCGGCGACGACGATCGTCCGGCGCGTCCGCAGGGCTTCGTGCACGCGGGCCCAATTGTCGATGCTCCCGGGCGGGAAGTGGACGAAGAAGAAGACGTCCGCGTCGGCCGGAAGCTTGCGGACCTGGGTCTCGAGCCAAAGCACGTCGTCGGGAGCGAAGTGGCCCTGGTCCCAGGCATTGAGGCCGAGAAAGGCGATGCCGTCCGCTTCGAAGGCGAAACGGTCGCCGCCGAAGATCTCGACGAAGCCGGCGCCGCCGAAACCGGTCCAGTGGGTGTCGTGGTTTCCCGGCAGGACATGGACCGGCGCCTTCAGCCGGCCGAGGATGGACTTGGCCTCCCGGAACTCTTCGTCCCTCCCCTTCTCCGTGACGTCGCCGTCGACGACGACGAAGCGGATGGAGGGATCGGCGTTGATCTTCGCCACGAGAGCGGCCAGGTCCACCGCGGCCGCCCCCGATCCGACGTGGGTGTCGGCGATGACCGCGAACCTGACCGGCAAGGCGGCGGCCCGGCCGCACAGGAGGAAGGAAAAAACAATTCCGGCCAACACACGGCGAACGATTCTCATCGCTTCTTCCCTCCCCCGTCCCCGGCCCGCCGGAGACCTTACGATTGAACCAGGCGAAGGCGAACGAAGAGGACGCCGTGCCGGCCGACCAGCCCCTCGAACGAGCTCTCGAACGCCTTCGAACCGATGTCCTTTTGCCGCCACAGGTCGCGCACGATCCGCGGTCCGTCGATGCCGAGGTCCTTCCAGGCGACGTTCACCGTCCGCGTGCCCTCGCCCCGGTTGAAGAACCCGACGGCCAGGGAGCCGTCTTCGAGCGGCCGGGACCAGACTTCCACGTCGCCGTCCTTTTTAACCCTGACGGCCGGCTTGCCGAGCGGATCCTGGTCGACGTCGAG
>JAQULS010000209.1 GCA_028749235.1 Acidobacteriota bacterium
CCCGAGCCCGTGGCGTGGGGACCTAGTAGAGGACGGCTTAACGCACGTCGATTATTTGAAATTCCAATGGGCCTAGGGCGAAGGGGATCGGCGCGGCCCGGCCGGGAATATGGAGTGCCGCCTGGACGGGACGGTCGAGGGCGTTGAGGGCCAGAACGGCGGACGAGCCGTCGATAGGCGAGCGGACGGCGGCGAAATGGACGGCTGACCAACCGTATTTATCGCGGGCGGGACAGTAGACGGTGGGGGCGGGAGAGAGAGCGGGCCCGTCGAGAAGAGGTTTCAGGCGGCGGGCTTCGGCGATGGCTTCCTTGACGGCCTGCCAGAGGGGCGCGTCGTCGCGGAGGCGGTAGCCTCCGGACTGGAGCGTGTAGAAAAACAGTCCGTCCGCGCCGTGAAGAAGAGCCATGCGGACCAGGGCTTTAAGCTCGGCCGGAGTGGGAGCGCGGCCGCTGCCGGTAAGGATCCGGGTGGAGCCGACGTTCCATGGGAAAGCCTGGATTACGGCCCAGACCCGCTTGGAGGGATCGCCCGCGATGGTACTCCCGATCTCGTCCAGGCATTCCGCAAGCCAGGAGAGGGGCTCGAAGGGAATAGGGTAGGGGTCGGACATGAAGATGTCCACGGCGGAGGCGTAATCGGGGGCGCGCCAGGAACGGCAGAGAGCGATGGCTCCGGGCTGGGCGAAGCCGAGACGGCGAAGGGCGGCGCGGGATTCATAAATCAGCTTGGGAGACTGCGATCGGCCCTCCGGCTCGTCGGCCAAGTAGAAATAAACGGGGGCGTCGGCGAGAAGGCCGGCGAGTTCGGGCTTGGCCGCGACGGCGGCGGAGGGCGGCGATATGAGGAGCTTGAGACCGAGACGGGAGGCTTCGGAGATGGCGCGGGAGAGATCGTTCGGCTCGCGTCCGGAGAATTGAACGGCGTCGAATCCCGCTTCGCGGAGGGCGGCGAAGTCCTCCAGGCGGGCGCCATAGATGCCGATGGGGAAGGAATCGAGGAGTGCTTGGGTCGGAGAGATCCCCATGCTCTCGCTTCTCGAGGTCTCGGAATGACCTTCGATCTTTATCTTAATCGGCTCCGACCGCCCCAATAGTGTCCGGTATTGAAAGAATTCGACACGGGCCCGCCAGCGGCCGGGCGGAAGGGCGGCGGCCAAGGCGCCGAAGCCGATTTCGAAGCGATCGACTCCTTCGCTGGACGGATCGACGGCGCGTTCGTCCGCGGGTGATTGGGTGGTTCGGAGGGGATCTAAAATCGTTTTTGTGATCGGAACGGCGCAGCTTTTCTCGCCCCGGGGTGATACTTCCACCTTCGTGTCTTCGGCGTCGATATTATTCGTCCAAATGACGCGCGTGTCGGTGCGGCCGCGAGCGAAGCGGGAAAAGGCGACGCGGATCGTGAGCAGGCGATCGGTGGATGGGAGCTGCCAGCGGAGCGCGGAGAGATCCGCGGTTTCCGGCCGGGCGGATCGCCCGTTCAGAAGGACCGCTTGCGGATCGATCCGCCGCAGAACGATGTCGTCGATCCAAAGGCGATAGTCGCCGGTGGGGATGAGCATCTCGAGGCGGCACGCCTCCGGCGGGAGAAGGCGGGGCATGACGACGATGAGCGAGATCTTCTGCCAGCGGCCGGAGGCCCAGAAATCCGAGAGGCGAAACGAACGCCCGCCCAGGACGACCGTCGGGTAGAGCCCATCGATGGCGTGGTCGCGGGCCAGCCAGAAGGAGAGGAGGTACGCGGCGCCGGGGCGGAGAGAGGGGAGAGGATAGCGGACGGCGGCGTTATCCGCGATCAGCGCGGCGTCAATGAAGAGGGAACGGTCGCCGGGACCGCGTGAGAACTCGTCCCAGATAAAAAGGGTGTCGGGATCGAGCTGCCAGAGGCGGGGGCGGGACTGGGGGAAATAAGACTCGAAGTCGCCGTTTTCAATGAGGTTGGGAAAGGGCGAGCCGGCCGGGGGAAAAGCGCTGGAAGGATCGACGCCCGGCGTAAGATCGCTCCGAATAGAGACGTTGGGAACGATCCAGAGCGCGACGGTGACGAAGATCATCAGGCCGAGTGCGAACCAGAGAAAGCGAAGCGCCTTCATGGAGAACGCATTATATCACGCCAATTCTCCATTTGGGTTTGACTAATCCGGCTTTTAGGCATAATTTTCTGCTTCAAGGGGAGGCTGATATCATGGACTTTATATTCCGTAGAATCGGCGAAAAGTATTTTGCTGATTGATTTCATCAAACGTCGGGCAAATGAGTAACCCCCCAGGAAGGGATTTACCCTAGTCCGCCCCTGGTTTCATAGGTCATGGGGCTAGCCTTTCATTTGGTAGAAGTGACAATAAATGGCACAAAGACAAAAAATTGTCGTTTTTTAGCGCGATAGTTCCCTCATCATATTTATTATGTAGTTGATAAATAAGCAATTACGATTTGGCACGCATCATGCAATAGAAGGGGTGTCCCGTGGTATCGGGGCAGTAACAGAACTCAAGGAGGTTCTAGAATGAAGAGACAGAAAGGCTTCACCCTGATCGAGCTGTTGATCGTCGTGGCGATCATCGGCATCCTGGCCGCCCTGCTGGTCCCCAACGCGATGACGGCCTTGCAGAAGGCCAAGGTCCGCGGGACCCAGAAGGACATCTCGACGATGGCCTCCACGATCGCCGATTACATCACGGACAAGGCGACCCCGCCGGCCAACAGCGGCGCCATCAGCACCACGCTGAAGAGCGCCCTGTCCCCGATGTACATCAAGGTTCTGCCCCTCAACGACCAGTGGGGAACGAGCTTCAAGATTTACACGGGCACGGCGGCCGACGGCAACTACGGCATCACCGGCTCGGCGACGGACGATTTCCTGATTTCCTCCTACGGCCGGGGCGGCACGCTGGAGAGCTTCACCTACTCGGCTTCCACGCCGGAGTCGGGGCTGTACACGATCTCGACCACGGCGGACTTCGAGAAGGACCTGATCTCCCTGAACGGGTCGTTCATTCGGTGCCCCCGGGCCGGCGTTTCCGGGACCTGATGATCGGCTGACCTGAACGCAAGACCTGCCGCGGGCCGGTTCGCAAGAACCGGCCCGCTTTTTTTTGGGGGGGAAAGAATTCGTTATAGGTCCAACGCGAAGCGGATGGCTTCGGCAACGAGAGATAATTTCGCGGCCGAAAGCGCCGCCACCCGGCTTTCCAGGCGACGCTTGGGGATTGTGGCGATCGAGTCGAGATTGACGACGCAGAGCCTGGGAAGGCCGTCCTCGGCGTCGAGGGGGACTTCGACCGGGATCCCCCGGATGGTCGTCGTCAGGGGCGCGATCGTAATCGCGGTGCGGACGGCATAGGCTTCATCCCGGCTCAGCAGGAGGACGGGGCGACGGCCGGCTGGGGAGCCGAGATCGGCCCACCAGATTTCGCCGCGCTTCACGGCCAGTCCTCGCCGGCCAGGACCTTGGCGGAGGCGGCGGCGAGCCCTTCGGCCAAGGCGGGGTCCTCGGGAACGCGTCGATAGCCGTCGACATAGGCCTTTTTGGCGGCTTCCCTACGGCGGGATTCGCGCCAGGCGCGGAAGGCGTCGCGGACGAACGCGCTCCTGGTCAGCCCCGTTTTCTTCCGGATCGCTTCCATGGCTCGGAATTCCTCCTCACCCATACTGACGGCGAATTTGACGGTTTTTCTCATGGCGCTTCCTCGCTGGTATGAATAGAATTATACCATGGTATGAAAAACGGCGGAAGAATGAAAAAAGTTTTGGTTCTTCTCCTATCTCCGGGGATAGCGTTCCGGGGTTACCGTTCGGGGGAACGGTACAATGCGCCGTGACCGGGTCTTGACTGGACGATTGTTACATGGCGATTCTACGACGCATGACCGGCCCGGCCAGGCTTTGCGCGGTCCTCGTCAGGACGAATTCCTATTCGGTCCTCGCGAGGGCTGCTCGGTTGAGCCTGCACTTATGTCTTTCTTGGACCGGCGAGTCTCCGGCTCGATCTTGTCCTGGATTTTCATCATGGTACTGGCGTCACGGGCTCAACCAGCGCTTTTCCGCCGTTGGCCGGTACCCCGACCCGCTTGGTTCCCCGGAGATGGGAGAAGATCCGAAGTTTTCCGGTCCTGCGATGACGGCAGTGGATGTCAGCAGACGGTGACGGTCAGCCCGCAGCCGCTGATCTGGTAGTCGAAGAAACGGGCCCTGGCGTTGGGGGGATCGGCCACGAGGCGCCGCCGCACGGTCGCGGCGTCCTTGGGCGTCTTGCCGGCGATCAGCAGGAATCCGCCCCCGCCCGCGCCCAGCAGCTTGGCCCCATGGATGTGCGGCCGGATGCGGGCCAGGATCGCCTCGATCTCCGGGGTCGTCGAATCCGGATCGATGCGCTTGTTGAGGCGCCAGGCGGCGTCGATGAGGCGTCCGAAGGCGCGATGATCCTTGGCGGCCATGGCCTCTCGCATCTCGGCCGGGTAGGCGTGCA
>JAQULS010000210.1 GCA_028749235.1 Acidobacteriota bacterium
CCTCGATGAAGGCTTCCGAAATCGTCCCCATCCGCACAGACGCTTCGGCCGGTGCGGTTGGAGCGGCAGTCCTAACTGATCCAGCCATGCCGGCCGGGATCGTTAGGGCCGCCAGGACAAGTAGGACAGCGGCGCTCCGGAAAGCGCGGGGCAGGGGTGCGGGCATGACTCTCTCCTTTCGAGCACGAAGCGCCATCAATCTAGCACAAATCGAGGGTCTCGATAAAACCCGTCTATCCGCCGCCGCGCGACTCGGCTACAATGGAAGCAAGGAGACCGCCATGACTCCCTCCCCCATCCGCACAAGCAAACGATTCATCCCCGCCGGACTCGCGCCGGCGACCATGATCTTGGCGCTGGCCGTTGCCGCGCACGTCCCGGCCCAAACGGAGAAGTCGTCCCGCGCTCCCATCCTGGCCTGGGACGTTCAGACGAGTGGCACGATGGCCGGCCTGCGCGGCGTTTCGGCGGTCGACGCCGAAACCGCCTGGGCGTCCGGATCCGTCGGGACGGTCCTGCGGACCATAGACGGCGGAAGGACCTGGACGGCGTTCAAGGTCCCCGGCGCGGAAACGGTGGACTTCCGGGACATAGAGGCGTTCGACGCCCGGACGGCCGTCATCATGGGCATCGCCAGCCCGGCCCGCATCTTCCGGACGGAAGACGGCGGCGCGACGTGGACCGAAGCCTATCGCAACGACGCGGCCGGGATGTTCCTGGACGCCATCGGCTTCTCCGGCCCCGCCGACGGCTGGGCGGTCGGCGATCCCCTCGGCGGCCGGATTTTCCTCCTAACCACATCCGACGGCGGCCGGACGTGGGCCGAGGTTCCCGTCGAACGGAGGCCGGCCGCGGCCGAGGGCGAGGGATTGTTCGCCGCTTCGGGAACGTGCCTCGAGGCCAAAAGCTCCTCCGAGGTCCGTTTCGCCACGGGCGGGCCGGTCTCCCGGATCTTCCATACCGCCGACGGAGGCAGGACGTGGGCCGTCGCCGACTCGCCGCTTCTCCACGGCCAGCCGTCCTACGGCACATACTCGATCGCGTTCCGCGATGCCCGGACGGGGATCGCGGTCGGAGGCGATTACCGCAACGAGCCCGCGGCCGAGAGCAACGCCGCCTTCACGACGGACGGCGGCCGAACCTGGACCGTTCCGGCCGAGCGGAGGCCCGCCGGCTTCCGCGAGGGCGTTGTCTTCGTCCCGGGATCACGGCCCGCCCTGGCCCTGGCGGTGGGTCCCTCGGGATCCGATTTTAGCCTCGACGACGGCCGGACCTGGACGCCGATTCCCGGCCCGGCGGGTTTCCACGCGCTGTCCTTCGCCCGCGACGGTTCGGCCGGCTGGGCCGTGGGCAAGAACGGATTGATCGCCCGCATCCACCCCGGACGCTGATCCGAGGGCCGGAAACAGCCGTTTCCGGAAAAAAGCGGGTATTTCCCCCCGCCCGCAATCCTTGTATAATCCTTTCGCAGAAAAGGAGAAAAATAATCATGACAGAATACATCACCACCCTAGGCCGTCTTTTTCTCAATACCTGCCGGACTTTCCCCAAGCCGGAGATCCTCAAGTCCAAGGTGGACGGGCACTGGGAGGCGATCTCCACGGAGGAATTCGGCCGCCGCGTCCGGCGCCTTTCGCTCGGTCTGCAAGCCCTCGGCCTGCGGCCGGGAGACAAGGCCGTCCTGTTGGCCGAGAGCGGCCCCGATTGGATCATCGCGGACTTCGCCATCATCTGCGCCGGCGGCGTCACGGTCCCGATCTTCCCGACGCTTCCGGCCGATCAGATCCGCTACATCGTCGACAATTCCGAAGCCCGCTTCCTGCTGGCCGCCGGCGGCGTCCTGTGGGAAAAGGTCGAAGCCATCCGGCCGCATCTGACGCACTTGGAGAAAGCCGTGTTCATGGGCCGGGGCGAAGCGCCAGGCGGTCAGCCGCTGGCCGAAGTCATGGCCCTGGGCGAAAAGGCCGAAGCCGCCGATCCCGGCGCCTTCGAGCGGACGGCCGAGGCGATCCAGCCGGACGACCTGGCCTCCCTCATCTACACCTCAGGCACGACCGGCATCCCCAAGGGCGTCATGCTGACGCACGGCAATTTCGTCAGCAACATCCACGGCTTGGATCTTCACGAGACTTTCTACCAGGACGACGTGATCCTTTCCTTCCTGCCCCTGTCCCACGTCCTGGAGCGGACCGGATCGTTTCTCTTCCTGTTCAAGGGCTGCACCATCGTCTTCGCCGAGAACGTCGCCGCGGTGGCCGAGAACATGATCGAAATCCGACCGACCATGATGGTCAGCGTGCCGCGCCTGTTCGAGAAGATTTACGCCCGGGTCATGGACCAGGTCCGGACCGGATCGGCCATCAAGAAGAGCATCTTCTTTTGGGGCGTCAAGACAGGGAAGGCCGCCGCCGCTTTGACTCTGGCCGGCCAACGCATCCCGCGCGGTTTGTCCATTCGGCTGGGGCTGGCCCGCAAGCTGGTCTTTCGCAAGATCCTGGCCAAGACCGGCGGCCGCTTCCGCTTCCTGGTCTGCGGCGGGGCGCCGCTCGCGGCCGATATCATGGAGTTTTTCTATGTCGTGGGGCTGGTCATCATGGCCGGCTACGGGCTGACCGAGACGGCGCCCGTTTTGGCCGCCAACAACCCGACGCACTACCGGTTCGGGACGGTCGGCACCGTCCTGCCCGGCGTGACCCTGCGCATCGCCGAGGACGGCGAGATCCTGGCCCAGGGGCCGAACGTCATGAAGGGCTACTTCAAAAACGAAGCCGCCACCCGCGAAGTCATGGCCGGCGGCTGGTTCCACACCGGCGACATCGGCGTCATGGACGAGGAAGGCTACCTGACCATCACCGACCGCAAAAAGGACCTGATCGTGACTTCGGGCGGAAAGAACGTCGCCCCGCAGCCGATCGAAAGCCGCATCCTGGCCAATCCCGCCTTTTCGAGCGTCGTCGTCGTGGGGGCCGAGCGCAAATACATCGCCGCCCTGGTCGTCCCGGACTTCGGCCGCCTGGAAGAGCTGGCCAAGGAGCGCGGCCTCGAGTACAAGGACCGGGCCGATCTCTGCGGCAAGCCGGAAGTCGGGGCTTTCCTGATGGAACAGATCAACCTTGCGACCCCCGACCTGGCCGACTACGAGCGGATTAAAAAGATCGTCGTCCTGGACAAGGACTTCGAGATCGGCGAGGACGAGGTCACGCCCACACTCAAGATTAAGCGCAACATCGTCGAAAAGAAGTACAAGGATCTCATCGACGCCCTCTACGCCGAGTAAGCAGGCTCCCCGGCGGCCGGCCGCGCTTAAAGCTCTGCCGTGAGCGTCAGGTCGACTCCCCACCCCTGACGGCGCAGGAGGGGCAAATCGAAGTATTCCCGGTAGGACGCGTCGAAAAGATTGTCCAGCGAAAACCGCCCCCGGCCGGCCGCCTTGCCGGATTGGAAAGGACGACGGAATCTTATCGGCCGGATTCCGGGCTGTCAAGCCGGTGTCGACACGCTGCTTGACATGGATAACGACGGATCTTAGATCTGGAGAAAACGGGAATGCTTCCGAAGACCAGATCCCTATCTCATCTGATGATCAACCAGCGGACAGCCGACGCCGACTCAGCGCCGGCGGATGTGCGGCCGCGCACGCGCCAGTAGACGACCCCGCTATTACCGGCGAGGGCCCGGATCTTGGCCCAATCGGACTTGGTCGGCTGATAGGATGACTCCGTGGTCCAGTTCGCGGGCAGGACCAAGCCGGCTGCCGAGAAGTCAGCCGCATTCGAGATCTCGACCCGGAATTGCGTGAACGGCGCCCCATCCCACGAGAAGCAGACCGGCAGCGCACCGACCGGCCTCATCCCGTCCACAGGTTGGAGAAGCTCGATCGTTCCCATGACCGCCAATGCGGGGCCATGGAAGGTGCTTTCGCCCTTAGTATCAATGTCTTCCAGCCGGTAGAGAAACGAACGCCCCGCGACGACATCGTAATCCGGGTAGGCGTAGACCGCCCCGTTGACGGCATCGCCCCGGGCCGGAATCAACGAGGGTGTGATCCGCTCGTAGGGTTCGTCCTCCCCGGCCGCCCGCCAGAGATGGAATCCGGCGTTGTCAGTCTCCGCTGCCGTCTGCCAAGTCAGCTCAATCGCGTCATGCCTCGCCACAGCTTCAAATGACACGAGCCCGATGCCTGTCGGAGTTTCCGGCATCTTCGCCGCGAAGGCGTCATTACTAGATGATGTGTAGGCTCTTATCGGCGAGTCGCCCCAGGTTGCGTTACTATATCCCCCCACGTACACATTACTGCTTCCGTCCACGGCAATACCAAATCCGAGATCGAAGCCGCTTCCGCCCAGGAACGTGTTCCAGGCTAGATTCCCGCCGGAGTCAAGCTTCGCCGCGAAGGCATCATAACTAGATGTATAGGCTCTTATCGGCGAGCC
>JAQULS010000072.1 GCA_028749235.1 Acidobacteriota bacterium
GGCCGTTGTAGATGTAGTTGATCCAGGGGCTGGAAGTGGCGACGTTGTCGATGAGATATTCGCGACCATTTGGGCTGAAGCGTCCGTAATTCATAGCCTTGCCCTCCCAATAATAGGGGTACAGTATACATAATCCCCGATTTATTCGATCAGACCAAACGAGATTTAAAAGTCAGCCGCATGGATGGGCGATTTTCCAGTTTCATGGAAATTGGGATTTACGTATTTTGTCTCCCTATTGTTTTTCGACGAAACCCGAGTCGGCGTGGTCGCGGGTCATGGTCTTGAGCTGGTGGATCATGGTTTTCAGGTTGATGAACCCGCCGGTCGAGAACCACACGATGACGACGATGGATGTCGCCAGGTAGATGTAAACGTAGGCTTTCCAAAACGCCATCCACGAAGCGGTTCCCACCGCCCCGGTCAGATTCAAGACCGTACCGGCGACGAAGACGACGAACCAGGAGAAGGTCCAAGCGTAGGTGGCGACGTAGATGACTTTGTCGAAGGGGGTGAACTCGCGGCCCATGCCCAGCACCTGCCAGCCCTTGACCGGCGTCGCGTCCACGACGCGCGTTTCTCCGGCCATCTCGTAGCGGCCGCGGTGGAGCATGCGGTCCATGTCGAACGACCTGCCGCGGCTGGTCAGGAGCGAGACGACGACGTAGACGATCAGGGAGGAGGCCATGGCCAGGCCCCAGAACATCTGGCCGTTGATCGGGAATTGGGGATCGATCTGGCGCACGACGATCCCCCCGACCGCCGTGACCATGCCCGTGAGCATGGACGTCCAGGCCGCGGCCGTCGTGCCGCGCTTCCAGTACAGGCCGCCGATGATGACCGCGCCGCTGCCGCCGGCGAAGATGGCCCCGGTCACGGCGAAGAAGAGGAAGATGTACTCGCTCTGCTGGAAGAGCAGGCTGAAGAAGAAGACGAAGACGGCCACGCCGACGATCGAGAGCTTGAGCATCCGGATATGCTGTTTGGGCTCGTAGGCCTTCCGGCGTAGCGGCTGCAGGACGTCCTGGATGAAGATGGCTCCCCAGGAATGGAGATAGGTCTCGTGGCAGGCGATCGAGGCGGCCAGCATGACCGCGGCGAAGGCTCCCATCAAGCCCACGGGCAGCAGCCGGCTCAGGACGATGGGCACGGTCAACTGGCTTTGCAGAGCGGCGTTGCCGACGCCGGCGATGGTCTGGCGGACCCCGGCCGCCGCGCCCGCGAAGTCGGGATGGTGGAGGAAGGTGTAGGCGACGACGGGCACGAAGACCAGAAACAGCCCCCACTGCGGGATGTTGCGCCAGTTCATCAGGACGTCGCCCATCTTGGCCTCGTGGGCGCTTTTGGCCGAGGCGTTGTAGGCCTGCGTGCCCTGCCAGGACAGCTTGCCGTAGATGACGCCGATCATGCCGATCAGGAAGTACCAGAAGTTGTAGTCCTTGGTGCTGCCGGTGTGGAACGGGTTGACGAGCGAGGCGTCGGGCGGGGCCATGGAGACGGCCGTGAAGATATGGGCCCAGTCGACCTTGAGCATCAGGACGACGACGATGACGATGAAGACGACGTTGGTGAAGACGCCCTGCAGGAAATCGGTGATCATGACCGCGATCTGGCCGCCGCTCAGGACGAAATAGAGCGGCACGGCGATGACGACGATCATGATCAGGGCGAAGGTCGAGACGGGAAACCCGAAGATCCCGATCGTGGCCGGCAGGCCGCAGAAATAGATGAAGAAGCGGGCGCTGACGGCGGGGAAGATGCCGAAGTTGATGAGGCCCGAGAGGAAGGCCAGCCCGCCGGCGAAGATCCTGAAGTTCCGGCTGTAGCGGACCTCGAAGAACTGGGCCATGGTCAGACAGCGGGTCCGGCGGAAGCGGTAGAGGACCCAGCCGGAGACGCTGATGGCCACCAGGACGACGGTCATCAGCATCTCCCACCAGCGCAGGGTGAAGCCGGCGATGAAGTTCATCTCCAGCATGCCGACTATGGTGATGGCGCCCAGGGCGGCCGTGCCCTGGGACAGGCTGATGAGATATCGTCCGCCGGTCCGGCCGGCGGCCAGGAAGTCCGAGACGCTTCGCATCAGGCTCTTGCTGGCCATGACCGAGGCGACGATGAAGACGAAGACGGCGGCGACAATGGCCCAGTCGAAGCAGGTCAGATTCATGGGCGGAATCCTTTTAGAATATCTTCTGTTGGATGCCGAAGGCCCGGCAGACGGCCCGGATCTCCTCGACGGTCAGCCCTTCGCCCTTCCCGCCGTTCGCCAGATCGATCCGTTCGTTGTGGGCCGCCGTCTCGGCGTACTCGATGCGGTCGACGGCCCGTTTGACCGATTGATCGGAGCGGGCCATGACGCCGTGCTTGCTCCAGACGACGATGCGATGAGACCGCAAAGCGGCGGTCGTGGCCTCCATCAGCTCGGCCGATCCCGGGACCAGGAAGGGGAGGCATCCGATGCCCTCCGGCAGGTTGACGATGGCCTCGGGCTGCCAGCGGAGGAGCCGGCGGCTGAGAAAAGCCTCGTCCCGATAGGCGGGGACGTGGCTCAAATAGGTCAGGGAGACGGGCTGGGCGTGGACGACGGCGTGGAAGTTGGTCCCGGTCGCGAGGACCTGATCCCGGTGGACCGACAAGTGCGAGTTGAACTCGCTCGTCAAGCGGTCGAACAGCCGGCGGGGCGAGGTGTAGAGACGCCCCGTCCGGCCGCCTTCGTCGACGGAGACGAAGCCCAGATTGGCGGCCGGGTCCTGGATGGCTTCGCGCAGGCGGCGTCCCGAGCCCGTCACGAGCAGGGCGCCGCGGGCCAGCTCGGGAACCGCCATGGGGAGCTCGATGGGCTCGCCGGCGGGGAAGAGGCGCCGGGGTTCGACCGCCCAGCCGAGGTAGACCGAGATGTTGCCCGCGGCGCCCTCGCTGGCGCCGATCTCGGACAGTCTCCGCCCGGCTTCTCCGATCATGCCGGCCATCTCGTTCAGGTCCGGGTAGGGGGTGGTTATCGACATCGGCGGTCTCCTTTCTCCGCGTCCTCTTCCGTCGGGCTTTCCGGCGCGACGCGCCGCCGCGTCTCGCCGAACTCGACCGGCTTGAGGCTCAATAGATATTCGACTAGGAGGCGATGCTTCTCCAGGCCGGCTTTCTTCTTCTTCTGATAGATGAAAAAATGATCCTCCCGGAGGGCGATCCGGGGGAAAAGGTCCACAAGCTCCCGCTTGGCCAATTCGCGAGACACGGAGTAGCGTGGGACGAGTCCGATCCCGACCCCTTCCTTGGCCGCGATGACCAGGCCGCGGATGTGATTGATCTCGATCAAGCCGGCCAAGGTGGGACGCTCCCGTTCGGGAACCGCCAGGAGGAACTTATTCCACCAGGAGCCGTCCTTGTCGAAGGACAGGACGGTGCAGGACTCCAGGTCCTTGGGCTGCCGGATCCGCTTCCGCCGGATGTAGTCCGGAGCGCCGACAACGACGTACTTTTCCTGGAAAAGAAGGCGCTTGTCCAGCTGGGGGTCGTCGTCGTCCCGGCAGTCGACGATGACATCGAGCTCGTCGTTTAGGAGCAGCGGCCGCAGATCGTGGTGAAACAGGAAATCCACATGGACATTGGGGTGCCCGTCCATGAAGGCGCGAAGGTTCTTGACCAGGACGGTGTTGCCGAACTCCACCGTGGCCCCCAGCCGGACGACGCCCAGGGAAATGCCTTTCCGGCTGCGGATGGCCTCCTCGGCCCGCTCCAGACGGTAGAAGATGTCCTCGCAGGTCTTGTACAGCAGGCTCCCGCTCTCCGTCAGCACCAGGCGGTTGCCGCGGCGGACGATGAGCTTGTCGTTCAGCCCGGATTCCAGCTTTTTCATGGCGTGGCTGACCGCGGGCTGGGTGACGTAAAGCTTGCGCGCGGCCTCGGTGAAATTCAAGGTTCGGGCCAGGACGAAGAAGGTTTTCAGCTGATGGATTTCGAGGCCCATGCCTTTCTTATAGCAGGGGCCGGATCGAAAGGCAAGTAGGTATTAATAGAAAGAATAGAAATTATAAATATTATGAATTTGTATAATGTTCAGCGGTCTGCTATCAATAAACCCGTTCGATACCCCGGGCTGAAGCCCGCCCTCATTCGCTCCGCGAACGAGGACTGCAAAGCCCGGGGTATTTGTAGGGTTAATACTGAGCGGCGCTTATAATCCCGATTTTAAAATCGGGATTTGGCGCCGCGAATGTATCAAGCGAAACGTCAGGAAAAAGGAGGCTCCCATGTCCCCAAACCAGGCCGCGATTCCAATCCCGGTGAACGAAACGCCGAAAGACTACGCGCCGGGATCCCCGGAACGAGAAGACCTCCGGCGGGAACTGGGGCGTCAGTTGGCGCATCCGGTCGATATTCCGCTCTTCATCGGCGGCCGTGAGATCCGAACCGGCCGGACCAAACCGGTCGTCTGTCCCCACGACCATGCGGCTTCCCTGGGCGTCTTCCATTGCGGCGACGAGGCCGCTGCGGAACTGGCCGTGCGGACCGCCCTGGCGGCCGCTCGGGACTGGCGGCGCACTCCCTGGGAGGACCGGGCCGCCATCTTTCTTAAGGCCGCCGAGCTTCTGGCCGGCCGCTACCGTTACGTCCTCAACGCGGCCACCATGCTGGGCCAGAGCAAGACTGTCTTCCAGGCCGAAATCGACGCGGCTTGCGAGCTGACGGACTATCTCCGCTTCAAC
Source organism: Acidobacteriota bacterium (assembly GCA_028749235.1). Lineage (GTDB taxonomy): Bacteria > Acidobacteriota > Aminicenantia > Aminicenantales > UBA4085 > UBA4085. The sequence continues at coordinate 4,704 of JAQULS010000072.1, forward strand.
GCCGCTTTCGCCGACCGGATCTACGGTGACCGGATTCCTCAAGCGACCGGTGCCTCCCTGACGCGGATGGAATACCGTCCTCTGGAGGGCTTCGTCTTCGCGGTTACTCCCTTCAATTTCACGGCCATCAACGGCAATCTGCCCACGGCGCCGGCAATGATGGGCAACGTCGTCATCTGGAAGCCGGCCGGGGGCTCGGTTTTGAGCGCTTATCACATCATGAAGATCCTTCAGGAGGCCGGACTTCCGGACGGAGTGATCACCTTTTTTCCCGGACTCGGTCGGGACATCGGCCCGATGTTTTTCGACCGTCCGGAGTTCGCCGGGCTCCATTTCACCGGCTCCACGGGCACGTTCAACGATATCTGGCGCCGCGTCGGCGAAAATCTTTCTAACGGGATCTATCGGACGTATCCGCGTCTGGTCGGCGAGACGGGCGGCAAGGGCTTCGTCCTGGCCGCGCCGGACGCCGACGCCGAAGCCCTGGCCGCGGCCTTGTTCCGCGGCGCCTTCGAATACCAGGGGCAGAAATGTTCGGCCGCCAGCCGGGCCTACATGCCGCGGTCGCTCTGGGCGGAGGTCCGCGATCGGCTGGCCGCCATGGCCGACGAAGCGGCTGTGGGAGATGTCGCCGACTTCAGGACGTTCATGGGCGCGGTCATCGACCGGGGAGCGTTCGATGCAATCAACGGATACATTCGGCAAGCCCGAGACTCGGGCAAGGCCCGCATCGTCATCGGCGGGGTCGCCGATGACAGCCGCGGGTATTTCATCCGGCCTGCGGTCATCGAGACGACCGACCCCAGGTCGAAGACCATGGAGGAGGAGATCTTCGGGCCCGTCCTGACCGTCTACGTTTACGAGGACGATCGCTTCGACGAGATCCTCGACCTGGTCGATGCGACCAGCCCCTACGCCCTGACCGGATCGATCTTTGCCCGTTCCCGTTCCGTCATCCGGAAATGCTTGGACCGTCTCCTTCATGCGGCCGGCAATATCTCCATCAACGACAAGCCGACCGGGGCCGTTGTCGGCCGGCAGCCGTTTGGCGGCGCCCGCATGAGCGGGACGAACGACAAGGCGGGGAGCTGGCTGAACCTCATCCGCTGGACCAGCCCCCGGACGATCAAGGAGACCTTTGTCCCGCCGGTCGGGTTCGATTACCCTCACATGCGCGGCTGAACCGGCTGGCCCAAGTCTTCCAGAATGCTGCGGGCGGCCGCCCGGCCGGCGCCCATGGCCTGGATCACCGTCGCGGAGCCCGTGACGATATCGCCTCCGGCATAGACCCGCGGCCGGGACGTCCGGCCGTCGGCGGGATCGGCGACGATGGTTCCCCGTCCGGAGACGAGGATATCCGGAGTCGTATCCGGAATCAAGGGGTTGGGCCGGTTGCCGATGGCCACGATGACGATTTCGCATTCGATGGTGAAGGCGCTGTCCGGGATGGGCACGGGGCGGCGCCGGCCCGAGGCGTCGCGGTCGCCGAGCTCCACCCGCAGGCAGCGAATCCCCTGGACGAAGCCCTCTTCGTCCTCCAGGATGGCGGCCGGATGGCACAGCGTGCGCAAGAGGACGCCTTCCTCCTTGGCGTGACGGACCTCCTCGATCCGGGCCGGCATCTCCGCTTCGCCGCGCCTGTAGACGACTATCGATTGCACGGTATCCAGGCGCCGGGCCGTCCGGGCCGCGTCCATGGCCACGTTGCCGCCGCCCACGGTCACGACCCGGGGGCTGCGCAGAATGGGAGTCGCGGCGTCGGGGCGATAAGCCTTCATCAGGTTGCTTCTGGTCAGGTACTCGTTGGCCGAGTAGACGCCGACGGCGTTTTCCCCGGGGATTCCCAGGAAGCTCGGCAGGCCCGCCCCGGTGCCGATGAAGACGGCGTCGAAGCCGTCCTCTTTCAGCAGATGGTCGATCGTCTCGGTCCGGCCGACAACGAAGTTGCGGACGAAGCGCATCCCGAGGGCCTCCAGGCCGGCGATCTCGTCCTTAACGATGGCCTTGGGCAGGCGGAACTCGGGGATGCCGTAGGTTAGGACGCCGCCCAGGGCGTGGAGGGCTTCGAGGACGACGACGGCGCACCCCGCCCCGGCCAGCTCCGAGGCGACGGTCAGGCCCGCGGGGCCCGACCCGACGACGGCGATACGCTTGCCGCATTCCGGCTTGCGAGCCGGCGGCTCGACCCGGCCTTCCCGCCGCTCGCGATCGGCCGCGAAGCGTTCGAGATGCCCGATGGCCAGCGGTTGGCCGCGCTTTCCCAGGAGGCAGGCTTTCTCGCACTGGTCCTCCTGCGGGCAGACCCGGCCGCAAATGGCCGGCAGGGCGTTGGCCCGCCGGATCGTTCGCGCGGCGGCCGGGAAGGCGCCGCCGGCGATCTGTCCGACGAATTCCGGGATGGCCACCGCGACCGGGCACGCCGCGACACACGGCGCGGTGCGGCAGCCCAGGCACCGCCGGGCTTCGGCCCGGGCTTCCTCGTCCGTGTACCCGAGCGGGACTTCGGCGAAATTCGAAACCCGGGTGTCCGGGTCCTGCTCCCTCATCGGCACCCGGTCCGTTCTTCCCGGCGGCTGTCGCTGCTCCCCGCTTAGCGGCCCGTTATCCGGCATTTTTCGCGTCCCCGATGCTCGAATTCCCTGTAGCTCCCCAACCGCTTGAGAAAAGAGTCCCAATCGATCCTGGCCGCGTCGAATTCGGGGCCGTCGACGCAGGCGAACTTCATCTCGCCGCCGACGTCCACCCGGCAGCCGCCGCAGAGCCCCGTCCCGTCGATCATGATCGGATTGAGCGACACGGTCGTCGGGATGCCCAGCCGTCCGGTCAATTCGGACACGGCTTTCATCATGACGGCCGGGCCGATGACGACGGCATGGTCGAAGCGCCGCCCCTCGGAGGCGAGGTCGCGGAACGCATCCGAAACAAAGCCCCGCCGTCCGAGCGAACCGTCCTCGGTGGCGACGGTGATCTCGTCGGCCAGGTTCCGCATTTCGTCCAGGAGGATGAGCCGCTCCCGGTTCCGCGCGCCCATGAGGACCGTCAGGTGGTTGCCGGCGGCCTTCAGGGCGCGGGCGATGGGCAGGAGCGGCGCGAGGCCGACGCCGCCGCCGATGCAGAGGCATCGCCCGAAACGGTCGATCCGGCTCGGCTTCCCCAGCGGCCCGACGAGATCGAGAACGCCCTCGCCTTCCTCCAGCCGACCCAGCCGCATCGTCCCGGCGCCGGCCATTTGGATGATGAGGTCGATCCACCCCTCTTCGGCGTTCCCGTCGACGATGGTCAGGGGAATCCGCTCGCTGCCGTCGATCCGACGCAGAATAACGAACTGTCCCGGCTCGCGCCGGGCGGCGATCCGCGGAGCTTCCAGCCTGAGGCGGACGATATCCGGAGCCAGGACTTCTTTTTTCCGAATGCCGTTCATAAAGAGTTGCCTTTCCCGGCAGACTCCCGCCTCGCCGGGGGGGATCGTGGTGTCCGAGTTATGCCTTAGCCGGCTCGCGCCGACGACGAATCGATCCGTTTTTCTCGGCTAGAATAAGTCTTTTCCGGAATCGAGTAAAGAAGAAAATGCGGCTTCGATCCGGATCCCTCAGCGCGCGGCCAGCTTGATCAGCCCGACTTTTTCCAGGGCCTGGACGTGCTTGAGGATGGCCGCCGCGTCGATCGGCTTGAACTCGAGCCCCAGCCGGTCGCGGATCTTGGCCAAGTCCGTCCGGCCGTCGGCCGCGAAGTAAAGCTGCATGAAGTACTCGTAGCCGTAGTTCTGGAAAATGTCCATCATCAGGGCCCGGTCCGAAGAGAGGGCTTCGGACAGCTTCGTATAGGGGCCCATTTCCGACAGCTTCAGGGGGGCTGTTTTGACCGGCACGATGCTTCGCAGGCGGATCTCCTCGGCCGAAGGCTTACCGGGCTCCGCCGCGTAGCCCTTGAATCCCGCCGCCGTCCGGGCGTAGCCCTTGACCTGCTCCAAAGCCGCGGCCTTCATGGCCTCCAGGCTGCCCAGCATGCCGGTCAGGTAGGCATCGGACTTGGGCTTGCCCGCCGTCAAATCGCGGATCCGAAGGAGAGCGGCCCGGCTCAAATCAGCGGCCTGTTCGACCATGGCTTGGCCGGCGCGGAAAGCCTTGCCGCCGTCGGCCTTGTCGACCGCGGAGATGTCTTCCCGGACCCGGGCCAGGGTCGCCTGGACGAAGGCGGCCCGGTCCTCGAAGGCGATACGGATGACCCGCTCCAGGACATCCTCCCGCCCCAGGCATGAGGCCAGCGAAGAGGCGGCGCCGATGAAGGCCACCCGCTTGAGCTGGGTCGGGTCGGATTTATCCGGACGGTCCCGGTCGGTGTGGTACCAGTAGTCGGGCCAGACGTTGAAGGAGAAGGCGGGGATGTCCGCGTCCGCCATCAGGAAGACGCCGTGGTCGCTGCCGCCGACGTAGGGGCTGACGGTGTAGCGGAAGGGCTGGTAGGAGCCGTTCTTGTCCACGATCGGCTCCGGGAAGGTCAGCCACGCGGACTGGGCGTGGTGGGCGTACATCTCGATGTTCGTCCGGAAGACGTACTCGGCGAAGTTCCGGATGACGCCTTCGAGGAAGGTCATCTTCTTATAGGTCGGCATCTCGATGTTGAAAAAGGCCTGGCTCTTGTCCAGGTCCTCGCCGACCATGTCCATGTTGACGACGCCGAAGATCCTGTCCGCCATCTCGGGATATTGGCCGAAGAAGGCCATCGTGCCCGAGCCTTCCTCGCTCATCAGGAAATAGATCGACCGCTCCGGCCGGGGGATGCGGCCTTCCTTGACGAGCCGGGCCAGGGTCCGGGCGATCTCGGTGATGGTCACGCAGGCGCTGTCGTTGTCGTTGGCCCCCTGGTAGATGTTCCTTTCGAAGAGATGGGCGGTGAAGAGGAAGCCTTTCTTTTCCGGCGCCGTACCGCGCAGAACGGCGAAGACCGAATCGAACTTGAACGGCATTTGGGCCGTCTTGGCCGTGGCCCGGAGGACGACCTTCTGTCCGTAAGCGAGCTTGTCCCGGAGCTCCTCGCCCAGCCGGCGCCAGATGTTGAAGGAGAAGGCCGGTTCCTTGGACGCGCCCTTGCTCATGCTCATGTTGAAATGGACCTGGGAAGGATCGTAGGCGGATTTGCCGGGCGTGTACCACGAGATGACGCCCAGGGCTCCCTTGGTGTAAGCCTCGGCGAAATAGCCCGCCGGCTCGGGAGTCAGGACGATCTTGCCCTTGAGGTCCATGTCCTTGAGCTTGGGCACGTCGCGCCGGTCGAGGTAGACGGCTTCGCCCTCCCATTCGCCGGGATCGCAGCCGCGGGTCATCAGGGCCGGACTTTCGGCCTGACGGCTCAAGCGCCGCTCCTCGGGGGACTTGATCCAAAGCTCCGCGTCCTGTCCCACCCACCAGGTTCGGGAGGGATTGCGGCCGATGGTCTCCAGCCGGACTTCGTCGAGCCCGTATTCCTTCAGGCGCGCGGCCAGGTATTCGGCTTCATAGAAATGCCCCTCGAACTCCTGGGGCGTCCTCTGCCGGACGTAGCCGGCCAGCGCCGCTTCGTTGGCGAAAGGGATCTGGCCGGAGATCTCGTTGAGGACGGCCTTGAGAAGATCCTGGGGAAGCGCCGTCGCGGGCGCCTTGACCGGCTGGGCCGCGGCGCCGAGCGTCAGGCCGAGGACGGCCAGAAAAGACAGGCGCAGGAGTTGGAATCGTTTCGCCGGATGGTTCATGAAGCCTCCTGGAAAATGCGCGATCAAGAAAATATCCTAGGGAATCCCATCACGAAAGGCAACCGGCTTCCCCGTCCTTGTCGTGGATGAAACGGACGGCGACGGCCAGGCCCGTCTCCACGGCGGCGGGATCGATGGCCTCGACGGTGTCGCGGGAGGAGTGGTAATCGACGCCGCCGCGATTGAGGCGCGTCGAGATGCCGATGATCGAAGTCGATTCGATGCCGACCCGGGCGAACTGGCCCGCGTCGGTTCCGCCGCCGCCGAAGGGAAAGCGGATCGCCTTGAGGGGACGGCCGAGCCCGGCCGCGATCTTCAGGCACTCGCCGGCCAGGGCGGGCGAGAGACGGACGAATCCGTTCAGGTCGGTCTTGAGGCAGGCGAGATCTTCGCTCCGGCTCAGCGTGTCCAGGTTGAAGACGTACGTCTTGGTCCGGAGCATCTCGGCCCGATGTCTCCGGGCGTAGGCGAACGAGCCTCTCTGGCCGTTTTCCTCTCCATCCGTGCTGAGGAAAACGAGCCGGGTGTGCTTCGGGCGCGGTTCGCCGCCGGATTTCAACAGCTCGGACAGCTTGACCAGCAGCAGGCCGGAGACGAGATTGTCCGAAGCCCCGGGGGACGCCGTCCGGCCGTAGTACCGGAACAGGGGGACGATGAAGACGCATCCCGCCAGGATGATGAGCTTGACGGCCGGGCGGAGGAAGTCGTCGCCCGCGGGTCCCGTCCGGACGCCGGCCGCGACGAGGATCGCGCCGATGTTGGCGGCGAGATGAAAGACGATCGGAGATACCACCCGGAAGGCGTATGCCCATGGCCGCTTTTCGAGGAAGTTGCAGACCGGCGTGCTGTCGTGATGAGCGACCAGGACGATCTGCTGCCGGACGTCCGTCGCCGGTTCCATGATCCCGACCGCGTTGGCGCCCGGCTTCTTGGGAAACAGGGGATCGAAGAAGCGCCCCAGGAAGGCGAACTCGTCGATGAAGAAGAACGTGCCCAGGGAGAAGAGCGCGGCGGAGACAAGCGGGCCCGCCCCGCCCAGGAAGAAGAACGGGCCGGCCAGGAGATAGACGGCGGCCAAAACCCGGTTCATGGTGAAGAAGGACGCCGGGTGCTGGGTGAATTCCTCCAGAAACGCCTGCTCGCAGGATTTCGCCCACGCGTCGCGGAGTCTCTCGGCGGCGCGCCGGCATCCCGGGCTGCCGGGCAGGCGGGGATGGCATTCGCCGATCAGTGTCCGTGTCCGATCCAGGATGTCGCGGATGTGTTCGCGATCGATTTGAGCCACGGTTCTGCCCCGGGCCAAGATATCAGGCGGGGAAGGCGAAGTCAAAGCGGGTGTCCGTCTTAAAGGTCAGCGAGACCGGAGCTTGAAATCGGGCCGGTCGGTCTCTTCATAAACCGCCAACGACCAGCCGCGGAGCTCGTTGTCGCGGCCACGATCCGTCCTGATCATGAACAAGGCCGAGGCGTCGAGACGGCCGAGGGACTTCGGGGAAGGTCCGACGAAACCGGCTTCGATGATGACGGCGGGGCGGGACCATCGATCCCGAAGATCGTTTCGTTTTGGGAACAACTGGGCGGCCAGGGCGGGCCCGGACGAAAATTCCGAAAGATCGGCCCGGTACGACCCCGCCTGGCCGGTTGGGGCGGGCGATCTCACAGACACGATCACGAAGAACGCCAGGGCCAGCCCGATCGCGGCCGCCGCGAGAAAGAGGGGCGTCCGGATCACGCTTTTCCGGGACGGGAGGCGTTTTTTCCCGCGCTCGGGAAGGAGGGCGCGAATCTCATGGATCAGGGTGCTTTCGTCCCGTAGAACGCCGGCGACGATTCGGGAATCTTGGGCGCAAACCGGACAGCGGCGGAGATGGCGGCGGACGGATCTTTTCCCGGCGGGGGAGAGCCGGGCTCGATGCATGGCCAGCAGGACCTCGGGGGCCGGGCAGCTCGACGGTTTCATGAGCGGCGTCCTTCGTTCCCGAATATGTGTTTCAGATCCTTAAGGCCTCTTTCGTAGAGGGCATATGTTTTTTTCCGCGTCCAATTCTTCGTCGCGGCGATTTCCCCGAGGGAATAGCCGGCCAAGGTCATCTGCAGGACCGTCCGCCGGGAGCCCACGAGCGCGCCCAGCTCTGCCTGGACCTCTTCGACCAGCTCCCGTCGGCGATCATCCTCCCTCTTCCGTGAGTCCTGGCTTTCGGGCCGGCCGCGCCAAGCGGCCGCGGCCAAGAGCGTTCGTTCCCGGATGAGCTTCTGAAGATGATCCATGACGATCGAGTCCACGATCTTTCGAATGTAAGCGGCCAGATATTCGATGTCGCGCCCGTTTTCCAGGACTTGCCAGAGCTTGAGCCTCGCCTCTTGCAGGAGGTCTTCGGTCTCCTCCGGGCCGGGTCCGTAGGGATGGCGGCGGAGAAAAGAGCGGATCAGGTTCTCGAACCGCTCGACGGTCCGCTGGTGATCGTCGTCGACAGGCTTCATATGCGGCAGACGGCCCCCCTTCCGAAGCGTCGTTTCCTTTTCCTAAAACGCCGGCCCGAATCCGGATGTTGCATGGGGAATCAAATGGGAAGGCCGGGTCTCTTTCTATGGACCCGAAATCGGAGCGGGCCGAATCCGTTTCGGTCCTGATAATCGTGTTAAGGAGAATCATCATGAGGAAGTGTCGTCTTCGGTTTGCGGGGACGGTCTGTCTCTTGGGAGCGGCGGCTTCCCTCGCCGCGGCCCAAACGAAGCTGGGATACGTCGACGCCCAAAGGATTCTTGAAAAATCGTCGGAAGGCAGGAAGATCGTGGCCCGACTCAATGAGGCCGACCAGAAGAACCAGGCGATCATCACCCGCCTGGATGATGATATCCGCCAGCTTCAAGCCAAGCTCTCGACCCAGAGGCTGACTTTAAGCGAGGAGGCGGCCGCCCGGTATTCGGCCGACTTGGAAAAGAAGAACACTGATCGAAAGCGCCAGGCCGAGGACGCTTATGCCTACTGGACGCAGCTGCGCGATCGGCTTTTCGGCGGCCTGCAAACCGAGCTCGTGGCGGTCATCACCCAGGTCGGGAAGGAAAAGGGTTACGATCTCGTCATCGACCTGGGCAAAAGCGGCGCCGTCTACTGGAATCCGGCCTTGGATCTGTCCGAAGAGGTCATTCGGCGCTACGACGCTTCGAAAACGCCCACTAAATAGAGGAATTTATAAAAGGCGGATGCCGATAGAACCGAACAGGCCGGTCAGTCCAGGAAGGATTCGAAAGCCAATGTCGAATCCATCCCGGTCTCGGCCGCGACGTCCAGGTAGTCGGGAGGATGGACGTCGCGGATGAAGAGCAGGCCGTCGAACCGCTCCCGGGGGATGATGGCGGTGTCCCAGTACCCCCAGTCTTTGGCCGGGATGAGGCTCTCCGTCCAGGAAGCCAGGGCGCTCGGCGCGGTCCCGTCCAGGTCCAGGAAGAGCGCTCCGGCTCCCGCCGCCGAGAGGACGGCTTCCAGGCTGTTGTCGCGAAGCGGGGTCAGGGCGTAAGGCGTCCGGTCGTTCCAGCAGGCCTCGCCCCGGCCGGCGAAAAGCCCGGCCGCGTAGTAGGCGTCGCCGAAGACGCGGGCCAGCCGCGCCCCCATCGTCGCGATCGAGGCCGCGGATTCCAGGGCGGGCGATCGCCCGATATGGAAATTATGGCCCCACAGGATGATCTTGCGATCCGGATAGATTTCGCGCGCCAGGGCGGCGGCGTTCTCGGCCATCCCGGCTTCGCGCGCGTTGGTCCGGGCGGAGCCGGTCCGCGCCTGCTCGAGAATGAAGGCGTCCATGGACAGGGCCGTCCGGCGGAGGACCGCGGGCAGCTCGGGCGCTTCCGGATGGGCGGCCGCCAAGGCTTTCGCCCGGGCGTTCAGCCACCAGGCCAGGTTGGCGTAAAAGATCCGGAAAGAGGCGGCGTTTGGCGTCATCCAGTCAGGATCGTCGTAACGGGCGACGAACTCGCGGTCCCGGCGCTCGACTTCGGCGGCGTAGGCCGGATCGACCCGGCCGATCGCCTCGCGGAGCATCCGCGGGCGCTCCGCGATGCCGCGGGCCGAACTGATCTGGACGTCGAATCCGGCCAGGATGAGCGGCCGGTCCGTCGCCTTGGTCGCCCGGATGTATTCGAAGAGCTCCAGCGTCTCGCGATTGTGCCAGACGCCGAAGAGGGCATCCCGGAGAGTGGTTTCGGCCGCCCTCCCGGCGGCCTCGCGGTCGGCGGCCCAGCATTCGAAAAGGGAGCTTTCGAAGGCGATGACGTCGTAGCCCAGGTTTTCATGCAGGTACCGGACGAGGCGCGTCTTGGCGGTGCCGAATTCGGAAACACCGTGGGAGCTTTCCCCCAGGGCGACGATCCGGCGGCCGGCCAGGGCGGTCTCGAGGAAAGCCAGATCGGAATCGTCCGCCGCGCCGGGCTCGATGGTTGTCAAGGGATGATGGAGGGCCCGGGCCGCGACAGCCCAGTCGGGGCGGACGTGGAGGTCCTCGTTTTGGGCGCGGAGAGCTCCCGGCAGGCCGAGAAAACCGATGGCGAGCACAAGGCCCGCCGCGGCCGTGCGAATCGCGTCATGCCTCGATTTCATGTTCATGCCGGGCCCGGCCCACCCGGGGAGAAGCCGGTTCCCGGCGGCCATTATAGCAGGTTTCGCGGCCGAACCGGTACCGTCGGTCCGGCCGGGCCGGTGGAACGTTGCTCCGGCCCGCGGATGTGTTAAAATGGAAACAAGGTTTCCAAGATTCGGGAGGTCATCATGAACAAACGGAAGGGTACTATTCTTCTCCTTATCCTCTTTCTCGCGGCGGCCGCGGCGACGGCTTCGGCCCAGGAAAGGGTCGGCCGCAAGACCGCGTCCCAGTCGAAGGTCACCGGAACGGCGCAAGCCCAGGCCCAAGCCGCGCTCCGTTCCGGCCAGGCCGCCATCTTTCTCCGCAACGGCGATCTCGTCGTCGACCGGATCGTCGATATCTCGAGCACCCGGCTGGTCCTCGAAACGGCGGCCAGCGGCGAGTTCCCGTTGCGCGACATTTGGATGATCAACTACGTCGACCAGAGCTGGAATTACCCGGACGAACGGAACCGGATCGACAACAATGGGCATTACGTGTTTTTAAAGGACGGCAACATCGCCTCCGGGCGGATCGTCGACATGAGCTCGGAAAGAATGGTCTATCAGTTCGAAGCGGGCGGTGAGGTCGCGGCGAACCAGATCCTCCGTATCTACTTCACTCCGCAGGTGCCCTCGAGCCTGGAGAACCAGGCCGCTGCCGATGGAACGACCAGGGGAGCGACCCGAGGGGGGACGAGCGGCACGACCAGAGGGACAACCGGAGGGACGACTGGCGGAGCGCCCGGCGGCGCGGCCAGGGGAATGACCCGGGGAACGATCGGAGGGGTGACCGGCGGTACGGCCGGCAATGTGTCCGGAATCTACCAGACGATGTCCGATTCCCGCGGCGCCAAACTCCAGTTGGACTCCGACGGCCGCGCGATCCTGACGTTCGCCGACGGCGGACGGCGCCGCTCCTTGACCGGTCAATGGGCTCTCAAGCGCGGCGACGACGCGATCGTCGTCGTGGAACTCGGGTCCGGCGGCGACACGCAGACCCTGACGTTCGGGCGGGACGGCGACCTTCTGATCGGCATCGTCTACGACAAAGCGGCCTTCGGCGATCTGCGTCTCCGGCGCCAGTGAGGCCGGGACTTCCCGCGGCCGCTATTCGACGATGATCTCGTCGGCGAAGAGCCAGGCCTTGCCGCCGGCCGCCGAATGCCAGTCCGGGCAGTTGCCGATCGACTTGGCCGTCACCCGCACATAGCGGGCCTGGGCGCCGCCCGCGTCGATCTTGACGTCGCGAAGCAGGACGCCTCCCTCCCGGTCGCTTGCCTCGAATCCCGTCGCGGCGGGCAGGGGCGTGAAGATTTTTCCATCGGCCGACAGGGCGACTTCCACCGAACGGGGAAAAAAGGCCCAGCTTGACGCGTTTTGCAGGAACCCGACCGTCACGGCCGAGATCGTACGGGCCGCTCCCAAATCAATGACGGCGTCGAGATCGTCCCCTTCAAAGCCCTGCCAGCGGCCGTCGGTATGGGACTTGCCGCCGCGCAGGCCGTCCACCAGGCCCAACGGGCCGCCGGCGCTGTACCGGGGCTTGAAGGCGGACTTGAGCTCGGGGGCTT
>JAQULS010000073.1 GCA_028749235.1 Acidobacteriota bacterium
CACGTGGAATATTCCTTGCGAATAATCGCCCCTTACAATATCGCGATTGATTCCGGAATGCAAGCTTCTTTGATCAACTGTCGGCCGGCCGACATGTACGTAACTATAAGATAATAAAGTAAAAAAGTAAATTTGTGAAAATCGAAATGGTAAAATCATCTGCGTATGAAAAAGAAGTCGATCGAAATATCCGGAAAATAAGCCCGTTCGATACCCCGGGCTTTGTAGGGTTAATACGGAGCCGCGATTTTAACCCCGATTTTAAAATCGGGGTTTGTCGACGCGAACGTATCCAACCGGATTTAAAACGCGACGCGATTTATATTATGACCTCGATAAACATAGATACTCGCATTGGCGCCAGCGTTAGCCGCATCATGCGAGGCGTCCTCTATGGAGTCCATCTCGAATCGACGGAAGCGACTCCGGATATTTTTTTTAACGATGTTTTTCGCGCCCGCGGCCAAAGGCTCTCTCTATATAAATGATTCCGCGATAGCGTCCCGATAAAAACGTTACGGGGTCGGCGAGAAACGAAAAAGATGACAAGGTTGTTGGCCGCGATCGGCTGATTCATTCGATATGAATGAAATCGGAATTGCTTTGAAGATACGATTTACGTAAGATGGCGGGGTGAGAAAGCGCGTGCACACAGCGATGGAATGTGTTTATATTTATATTATAATCAATAATATACATAAATGAAACCAACTCGAAAGCCCGGTGAGCCGATGTTCCAGTTCAGGGGAGTTCGCATGATCGAATGGTGCGCGGGCTCGTACCGGGAGCGGATCCGAACGACCATCTCCCCTGTTTCGGCCGGATCCAATCCAGGAGGTTGCGCTTGAGTCTTCACCGAATTCTCATCCAACCGGGTGCCGTCGAGGCGGAGGCGGAAGACGGCACTAACTTGGCCGAGGCTCTTTTCGCCGCCGGCCGCCCAATCAGTCTCTATTGCCGCAAGCGCGGCGTTTGCGGCAAGTGCCTGGTGGAAATAGCGGCCGGAGACGCCGGATGTCCCGATCCGGCCGAATCGGAGGTCTTGGCCCGCCGCGGCGCTCCGGCGCGAACCCGCCTGGCCTGCCGGGTTGCCGTGTCCGGACCTCTCACCGTCGTCATTCCCGAAGCTTCGCTGATTCCCTCGGCGTTTGCCGCGCCCGGACGCGTCGAAGGCTTCCGGCGCTCGATTGCGGTCGATCCTCCGCTCCGTAAATACGCCGTCCGTCCGGAACCTCCATCGCTTCAGAGTCCTGTTTCGGACCTCGAACGGTTGTACGCCGCCCTGCCGGAAGAGCGCTGGGAGCCGTCCGCGGCCGCCATTCGAAGGCTGGCAGCCGCGGCCAGGCCCGGCATTTCGGAATCGGTTGTGACGGCCGTCGTGCACGGCCGTGCCTTGCTGGACGTCGAGCCGGGGGATACGTCCGGCCTCCAGCTCGGGCTGGCGGTCGATCTCGGCACGACGACGGTCGCGGCCGAGCTGATCGACCTGGAAAGCGGCCGGACGTTGGCCGCCGAAATATCGATCAACGCCCAAGGCCGGTTTGGCGCGGATATCGTCTCCCGGATCACGGCGGCCCGCGCCGAGCCTGCCGCGGCCGCCGGACTGCAGGCGGCGGCTTGGGAGACGATTAACGCCGTTCTCTCTCGCCTCCTGGACCGGACTTCTCTTCCCTCTTCAGCCGTCTATGAGACGGTGCTGGCCGGAAATACGGCCATGATCCACCTGGCTCTCGGCTTGTCCGTGGCGACGCTGACGGAGGCGCCGTTTCAATCGCTCGTCTCGGCCCTTCCGGCCCTGAGCGCCGGCGAGACCGGTTCGGCGGCCAATCCGGTCGGGAGGGTCTACTTCGCGCCCGCGATCAAAAGCTTCGTCGGCGGCGACATCTCCGCCGGCTTGACCGCGATGGATATCGAAAGCGGCCCCGGAAGGATCCTGTTCATCGACCTGGGCACCAACGGCGAAATCGTCCTCAAGAACGGCGGCCGGTTGACCTGCACTTCGACCGCGGCCGGCCCGGCCTTCGAGGGCATGTCGCTATCCTGCGGCATGATCGCGGGACCGGGAGCCGTCCAAGCGGCGGCGGCTCGGGACGGCGGCTTGGCCCTGTCCGTCGTCGGGGGCGGCTCGCCCATCGGTTTATGCGGCAGCGGCCTAATCGACGTTCTAGCCGTCGCCCTGGAGCGGGGCTGGATGGACGAATCGGGCGTCATCCTGGCTCCCGGAAAGACGATCAAGGTGGCCCCGAGCCTTGCCCTCGGCCAGAAAGACGTCCGTGAAGTTCAATTGGCGGCGGCGGCCGTCAAGACCGGAATGCGCATGCTGCTCCAAGAGGCGGGGCTTGCGACCGACGATCTGGACGGTGTTTGGATTGCGGGAGCCTTCGGCAGCACGCTCGATATAGAGAACGCCGTCCGGCTGGGCTTGATCCCGGCGGTCGGCCGGGACAAGATACGATTCGTCGGCAACACGTCGTTAGCCGGAGCCCGCGTTCTCCTTCTTTCCGATCCGGAGCGGGCCCGCTGTGAAGACCTGGCCCGGAGAATCCGACATATCTCCCTGGCTTCGGGCGGAGAGTTTCAAGACAGGTTCGTTGAGAGCCTGACTTTTACGCCTTGGCGTTGACGATCCGGAAGCTGGAAAAGAAGACGATATATCTCCGTCTCTTATTCGCCGCCTATCTGAAGGCTTCGGACGCGGAACGTCGGCGCGGTTCGGCCGCGATTGATATCGAGATCGTCCGCTACCGCGTCGATACCCAGGAGAATTTCCTCGGCCGTCCCGGCTACGGTCAATCCCTGGACCGGGAAGGCGATCTTGCCGTTCTCGATCCAAAATCCAGAGGCGCCGCCGCTGAACTGGCCGTTGACGGCGTTGATGCCGTAGCCGGTCACTTCCTTGAGCCACAAGCCCGTTTTGGTCGAGGCGATAATGTCGGCCGCCTTGGCCGATCCGGCCGCGGCGTAAAAATTGTGCGATCCGATGCCCGGAATCTCGGTGAATCCTCCCCGCGAGGCGTTGCCCGTGCTCTTGGTTCCGGCCCGCTTGGCCACGGCGGCGTTGTAGAGAAATCCCTTCAGGACGCCCTTGTCGATGATCAGGCGGGTCTGGCAGGCCGTTCCCTCACCGTCAAAGGGCGAGCTGGCCGGTCCCTTGGGACGCAGGCCGTCGTCGATGATCGTCAGAAGCTCCGAGGCGATGGTCCGGCCGAGTTTATCGGCCAGGAAGCTGGCTTTTTGCAGGATGCGTTCGCCGTTGATCGCCCCCAGAATCCCGCCCAGAAGCGCCCCCGCGGCGTCGGGATCGAATAGGACCGCCGCCCGCTGGGTTTTGACCGGCCGCGGGTCAAGCATCTCGACCGCGTCCTTGGCGGCCTTGGCCGCTATTTCATCGGGCGTCTTCAGGTCGTCGAAGAAGCGGCGGTTGCAGCTCTCGCCGCCGGTCGTTTTCTGCTCGCCTTTCTCGGCCACCACCGAGACGCCGAAGCCGCAGGAAGAGGAACGAAAGGATTTGAGCAGGCCCAGGGAGTTGGCGATGACGACTTCCGACTCCCCTTCTCCCCAGGCCGCGCCGGCGCTCTTGCTCACTCCGGGCGAGGCCAGGGCCCGCTTTTCCGCGGCCATGGCCAGCCCGATCTTGCGGTCGAGCGGGACGGAGGCGATCCGGGGGTCGTAGAGCCCCTCGACCTCGGCCGATCCCGGGTCGTCCGGCAGGACGTTGTTCGGATCCGCCGTCGTGATCCTGGCGAACGCGACGGCCCGGTCAATCGCCGACCGCAGAGACGCTTCGGCCAGGTCGTTGGAGCTGGCGAAAGCCATCCGGCCGCCGAGAAAGACCCGGATTCCGGCGCCCTGCGAAGCGGCCTCTTCGACCGTCTCGATCTCTCCGTTCCGGACTTCGACGCTCAATTGTCGCCCGGACTCGATATAGATCTCGGCCGCGTCGGCGCCCTTCTTGAGGCCTTCCTTGACCATGCCTTGGGCTAAGCTCTTGATGTCCATATTTTCGCCTCCCCGGGTCTAGCGGGCGGCGCGCGTGCCGCCGACGTTGATGCCCCGCAGCCGGACGGTCGGCTGCCCGGCCGAAACCTCGGCCGCCTGGCCCTTGCCGCAGATGCCCGGCCCGAAATCGAGGTCGTTGCCCACCGCGTCGACGCTCTGGATGACGTCCAGGCAGGACCCGATCAAGGTGGCGCCCTTGACCGGCTTGGTTTTGCGGCCGTCCTCGATCAGGTAGGCCTCGCGGCAGGTGAAGTTGAAAACGCCGGTGATCGGGTTGACGCTGCCGCCGCTCAGGGCCTGGACGTAGAGGCCGCTCCTGGTCGAAGCCAGGATGTCGGCCGGATTGTCCTTGCCCGCGTCGATGAAGGTGTTGGTCATGCGCGGGATGGGCAGGAAGCGGAAGCTTTCGCGCCGCCCGTTGCCCGTCCGGTCGGCCTTGATCTGGCGGGCCGAAAGGATGTCGGTCATGTACTTCTGCAGGACGCCGTCCTTGATCAGGACGTTGCGCTTCATCGGCGTCCCTTCGTCGTCGACGTTGGTCGTCCCCCGGAAACCCGGCCGGGTGCCGTCGTCGACCATGGTGAAGACGGGCGAGGCGACTTTGCTTCCGAGCTTGCCGGTGAAGGCCCCGATATTCTTGGCGATGTTGTCGGCCTCGAGAGGGTGGCCCACGGCCTCGTGGACGAGGACGCCGCCCCAGCCGTTCTGCATGACCACGTCCATCTTGCCGGCCGGGGCATCCGTGGCCTCGAGCATGGCGACGGCCTCGCGGGCGCAGGTCCGGGCCGCTTTTTCGGCCGAGCCGCCGTCGAACATCTCGAAGCCCGAGTGGGCCGAAAGGCGCTCCCGTCCCATGTGCGAGGCCCCTCCCGACCGGCTCAGGGCCTGGATGATGAAGAAGAGGAGCGGTAGTTCATCCGTGAAGAGCAAGCCTTCGGAGTTGGCGATCGTCCGGCCGCGGACTTCGTCGTAGTAGTCGATCGAGGCCATGGCGATGCGCGGGTCGTAGTCCAGGGCCGCCTGGTGGGCGCGGCGCATGACATCCAGGCGCTTTTCATCGGCCACATCCTGGAGCGGGACCCGGACGGTCACGTAGGACGGCCCCCGGACTTCGCGCAAGGCGGCCGGGACGGGAGCGCCGCCGGCCTTGGCGATGGCGGACGCCGTCTCCGCCGCGCGCAGGATCTTGTCCTCCGTCGGTTCGTCGGTGTAGGCATAGCCGGTCTTGTCTCCGGCCAGGACGCGGACGCCGGCCCCCTGGCTGAGGCCGAAGACCGCGCTCTTGAACTTGCCTTCCTCCAGGAGAATGGATCGGCTTATTCTCTTTTCCAGGTAGACCTCGGCGAAATCCCCTCCCTTGGCCAAGCCCCGGCGAATGGCCCTGGCGAGAAGCTCCGGGTCGATCCCCATCGCGGCCTGGGAAACACGGCCTGGGGCGGCCCCCAGATCTTTCAGCCAGACGGGGGTCGAGGCCAGGGCCAGGCCTCCCTTCAATCCGAGCTCGAGAAACCGGCGCCTCGGGATATCCCCTCCCATGTGTTGGATCATGCGGTCCTCCTTGGAATCGTCACGCGATATGCCGCTCGGGCCCGGCTTTACCGATCCTGGTCCCGGTTGATGATGTCGCCGATGCGGATCCCCTTGGTCCGCAGGCTCGTTCCCAGGGACCTCTCCAGCGAGGACAGGGAGAGGTTGTAGTCGATGAGGGCCTTGAGCTCGTTGGTCTTGGCGGAGTCCAGGTCGCGCTGGTTGAGGAGGACAAGGTAATTGGTCGTCAAACCGACCTTGAGCTTCTTCTCTTCCGCCTGCAGCCTCCGCTCGGCCAGCTCCCGGGCCAGCTTGTAGGCCTGAACCCGCTTGAAGTTGGTCTCCACGTCCCGGACCGCGTTGCGGATTTCCAGGTAGACCTGCTGCTCCAGATACTGCAGGCGGAGCAACGCCTGATCGCGGCTGATCTGGATCTGGGCGAAGTGGCTTCGGGACAAGTAATAGTTGATCGGGATGCTCAAGCTCAAGCTGATCGACCAGTTGCGGTAGCGAAGCCGGAAGGCGTCGTTTAAGCTGCCCGAGGCTCCGCCCGGGATCGTGCCGATGATCACGTTGGTCAGGGGGTCGTCGTCCTGGTAGAGGATCTGGGTTCCCGAAACGCCGGGGCTCCAGTAGGAAGCGTTCAGCGACAGGTCGGGCAGGAGCTGGTTGCGCAGGTATCTGTAGGTGAGCTCCTTGTTCTGGAGATCGAGCCGGGTGGCCTGCAGGTCGGAGCGGTTCTCCATGGCCGTCTGCAGGCTGGCATCAAAATCGAGCGGTCGGGCTTCGAACGCCGGCTGGTCGGTGGGGATGACGCGGGCCAGGCGCGGCTGGCCTTCCCGGCGGGGCAGGTTGAGGATGGTGGCCAGGGAATCCTGGGTCGAGGCAACCTGCGATTCAGCCTGCAGGATGTCGGCTTCGCGGGTGGCCACCTCGGCTTCCGCGTTGAGGACCTCGATCGGGGCGATGGTCCCGACCTCGGCCTCGCGGGTGTTCTTGGCCAGCAGGTCCTTGGCCAGCGCCAGAGACTGGCGCCGGACCTTGAGATTCTCGACCGCGTAGACCAGGTTCCAATAGGCCTGCTCGACGCTGTAGATGGTGTTCTGCAGGACGGCACGGAAATTGACTTCGGAGATATCGAGGTTGTTGCGGGCGATGACGATGTCGCGCCTGTTCAGCCCCAGGCCGAAGTTGCGCAGCAGCGGCTGCCAATAGGTGAAGGTCAGGGTGCTTCCGTAACGCGGGTTGATGGTCAGGTAGCTGCGGTTGCTTTCGCTCTTGTAGGAGGACAGGGTGGCGTAGAAACGGCCGCCAAGGGGGACGAACTCGGACAACTGGGCGGAATAGGTCTGGTCGTCGGACGTGACCAAGGCGGCCGCTTCGATCCAGGAGAACGAGGCCGAGCTGGTGTTGGACTCGGTCAGCCCGACCGACAGCGAAGGGATGTACTTTTCCTTGGCGAATTCGAACGACAGGGCCGAGAGCCGGGGGGTGATGACTTCGATGGCGACCCCGAGGTTGTTGCGCAGGGCTTCCAGGATGCAGGCCTCAAGCGACATGGCGGCCGTCTGTTCCTGGGGAGAGGCGGCCGGCGCGGCCGAGATCAACCCGGCCGCGAAGCAGGCCGCGATCCATCGGCGGAGCGGCCCGGCGTGTGTTCCCCGGCGGATAGTCTTCACTTGTCCTTGAGAACGACCACGTCGCTTCCGCCGAAGGAGGCCACCGACGAGGTGATGACGCGGTCGCCCGGCTTGAGTCCCTTGACGATTTCGACCGCCTCGGCGTTCTCGCGGCCCGTCCGGATGGATTGCCGGACGGCCTTGCCGGAGGGCTCGTCGATCTTGTAGACCCAGTCGCCGTCCGAGGCCTTCAGGTAGTCTCCGCGCGGCAGGAGCAAGGCCTGGGAGACCTCGCCCACCCCGATCCGGATGTGCAGGGTCTGGCCGCGCTTGAGACCCTTGGGGCGCTCGCCCCGGAACTCCATCTCGGCCTGGAACTTGCCGTCCTTGACCTCGGGCAGGATCTTGCGCACATCGAGGCTGTAAACCCGGCCGTCGTAGTCGAACTCGGCCGCGGCGCCGACCGCGACCCGCGGCAAATTCTCCTCCTCGATGGAAGCCATGGCCTTGAAGCCGTTGAGGACGTCGATCTGCCCCAGGCGCTGTCCGGCCGTCTTGGTCTGGCCCGTTTCGGCGGTTAGGGCGGTGACCACCCCGGCGATGGGCGCCTTGATGACCAGGTTGTCCTGCTTCTGCTTGACCGCGTCCAGGTTGGCTTGCATCCGGGCCATCGACTGCTCCAGCGACTCCAGCTGGGAGACGCGCAGGGCCAGCTCGCTTTTCTGGCTCTTCTCCATGAGATCCTTGCGCTTGAGCAGGTAGTCGTACTGGTCGCGGGCCTGCTCGATGGTCTGCTTGGAGACGAGGTTGTCCTTGTCGAGCTCGGCGTACCGGTCGTAGATCTTCTTCTGCTGCAGGATCTGGTTGTCGAGCTCGGTCTGCTGCTGGCTCAATTGCAGCTTGAACTGCTCCATCGACAGCCGGGTGTTGCGGAGGTTGTTGGATTGCTGGGCCATCTCCGCCTCGCGGTTCATGATGTCCATCAGCAGGGAGGTGTTCTCGATCTGGATCAGCGGATCGCCGGACTTGACGATCGTGCCGACTTCGACGAAGACCTTCTCCACCCGTCCGCCCTCGATCGCGTCGATCGAGATCGTGGCCAGGGGCTGGACGGAGGCCTCAACGGCCAGCGTCTCCCGGATCGGCCCCAAGCGGGCCTCGGTCACGGTGATTTCGGACCAGCGGACGGACGGGTCGGCTTCGCCGTCGCCCAGCAGGTGGAATCGAAAGATCAAGACGCCGAGCATGACGATCAAAACCGCGGACAGGCCGAACTCGACGATTTTGACGATTTTGCCCATCCGGCGTTTGGCGGCCGGAGCGGGAGATGGGGCGGGCTCCTGATTCATGACGGACCTCATGTTCTTAGCGCTTATTCTATCGCCCGAGCCGGTTCAGCGCAAGACGCTTCGTCTCATCCGATATCGAAGGCGTCGCCGAAGGCCGGCACGACCGACGGCCAGCCGAGCTCGCGCCGGATCAAATCCTGCAGGGCGGTGGACGCCTCGTCCTCGCCGTGGACCAGGAAAAGGCTCCGCGGCGGCTTGCGGAACGATCGCAGCCAGCGCAGCAGATCGTTTCGCCCGGCATGGCCCGAAAGCCCCTGGATCTGCTCGATCCGGGCCCGCACGGCGACCGAACGCCCGTTGATCCGCACCTCCGGCCGCCCTTCGATGATCAAGCGGCCCAGCGTACCCCGGGCCTGGTAGCCGACGAAGAGGATCGTCGATTCGGGCCGTCCGATGTTGGCCAGCAGATGATGCTTGATCCGGCCGGCCGTGGCCATCCCCGAGCCGGCCAGGATGATGCAGGGGGTTCGGATCGCGTTCACCGTCTTGGATTCCTCGACGGTTCGGAAGAGCTTGAGCCCGGGGAAACCGAACGGCGGATGCCCGGCCTTGTAGAGGGCCTTGGTCTCCTCGTCGAGGATGGCGCGGTGGCGGCCGAAGAGGCCCGTCACCTCGACGGCCATGGGGCTGTCGAGGATGGTCGGGATGCTGGGAATCCGACGCGCCGCCTGCAGGCGGCCGATCACGTAAAGGACTTCCTGGGCCCGTTCCACGGCGAAAACGGGGATGACGACATGGCCCCCCCGGGCCACCGTTTCGGAGATGATCCGGGCGGCCAAGTCTTCGGCCGCCGCCGGATCCACGTGATCGCGGTCGCCGTAAGTCGATTCCATGACCACGGCATCGGCCTCCTCGAACAGGCTCGGATCACGGACCAGGGGCTTGTTCCATTGGCCGATGTCGCCCGAGAAGACGATCGTTCGCCGCCCGCTCCCCTGCCCGGACCGGATCTCGATCATGCTCGAGCCCAGGATATGGCCGGCGTCGCGAAAGACCGCCTTCGTTTCTCCGCCCAGGTCGACCGGCTTGTCATAGGCGGTCGCGGCGAACAGCGGGAACGTCTCCTGGGCTTCGGCCGCGGTGTACAGAGGGATCTCCGGATGGGGGCCCGTCCGGCCTTCGCGGGCGTGGCGTTTCTTCTTGAAGGCCGCGTCTTCTTCCTGGATATGGCCCGCGTCGAGCAGGACGATCCTGGCCACGTCCGCCGTCGCCGCGGTCGACCGGATGGGGCCGCGGAAGCCGGCCTTGACCAGCAAGGGAAGGCGGCCGCAGTGGTCCAAATGGGCGTGTGTCAGCAGACAGGCGTCGAGGTCCCGGGAGGAGAACGGAAAGGGCTCCCAATTGCGGTCGAGGAAAGGGCGCTCCTGATAGAGCCCGCAGTCGACGAGCAGGCGCAGATCGCCGGCTTCCAGAAGCGTGCTCGAGCCCGTGACCTGACGGTTCGCACCGACGAACGTGAGCTTCATGCTGGCCTCACATGGGGCAGGTCCGGCCCGGAGACGCGCGTCGCGCCTCCCAAGTCGAAGCCCGGGGAAAGTACATGAACAGAAGGACGAGCGAAACGAACAAGAGAGTATAGAAATCCAGGTTGTACCCCCCCAGGAGAAAGAGGACGAGTCCCAGACCGGCGGGAATCTCGGCCAGAAGCAGGCTGACGATGGACACGGCGAACACCCGACGCAGGCTCAGCCCGCCCGAATTCCCGGCCCCGCGGCGCGGCCGGCCGGAGTTCAGAAACCGGATGATCACGATAACGGCCGCCGCTCCCAGGTAGATGCCGTACCGGAAGGCGGTTCGCGCCCCGCCCAGAACGGCCAGCCCGAAAAATGGCCGGAGGGAGGCCCGGACGGCCTCCACCGCCGCCAGGCCAAGAAGCAGGCTCGCCAGCAGCGCCGCGGCGATGATCTTGGCGGTGCGCAGCCTGCGGCTCGCGTCATCGGCCGCGCGGGGCGGGATCGAACGGCTGTCCACGGCGGTCCCTTTCTGGCTCGGGTGCAGCCGGTCATCCGACATGCAGGACGAGCCCCTTCAGATAATCGCTTTCCGGATGATAGACGCTGACCGGGTGGTCGAAGGCTTGGCGGTGCCGCTGCAGGACGCGCACGCGGCGGCCGGCCTCGAGAGCCGCCTGGAAAACGACTTGGCCGAAAAGCTTTTCATCGACGAAGCGGGAGCAGGAGAAGGTCATGATCAGGGCCCCTTCGGGCGCCTTCTCGAAGACCAGCCGGTGGAGATCCTTGTATCCCCGGCATGCCGCCACGACCTCGGACTTGTGTTTGGCGAACGCCGGGGGATCGAGAATGATCAGATCGTAGTCGAGGGATTCGCGGCGCAGGAACTCGAAAACGTCGGCCTCGAAAAAGCCCAGGCCGCCGGATGCGAAGCCGTTCCGGAGGCAGTTGGCGCGGGCCGCGGCAACCGCCTTGGCCGAGGCGTCCACGGAATCGGCGGCGGCGGCCCCTCCGGCCAGGACGGCGACCGTAAAAGCGCCCGTGTAGGAAAAGGCGTTCAGAACGCGGCGGCCCGGCGCCAGGGTCCGGGCCAACCGGCGCATTTCCCTCTGATCGAGGTAGAAGCCGGTTTTTTGTCCGGCCGCGACGTCGACCAGAATGGTCATGCCGTCCTCCAGGATGGTGACCGGTTCCGGCGCCGCGCCGCGCAGCGGACCCTCCCGGGACGGAATCCCCTCCTCGCGGCGCGAGGGCAGGTTCGATTTCTCATAGATCGAGCGCGGGGCCAGAAGCGACTCGAGCTCCGCCAGCACGACGTCCTTCAGCCGTTCCATGCCCAGCGTCGAAATCTGCAGGACGAGAACATCGGCATAGCGGTCGACGATGAGGCCGGGGCAGTCGTCCCCTTCGCCGTTGACGAGCCGGCAGGCCGTGTCGGCGGTCCCGGCGAAGAACGGCCGCCGCAGCGCGACGGCGCGGCGCAGGGCGGCCCGCAGGGCATCGAGAGGCGGCGTGCGATCGAAGGCCAGCATCCGGCCGATGATCGAGGCCTGGGGGTTGAAATAGGCGGAGCCGAGAAAGGAGCCGTCGGCCGCCAGGACGGACCTGATTTCGCCGGGCTCGAGCGGCGGCAGGCGGCTTACGGCGCCGGAAAAGATCCAGGGATGCCGGCTGCGGACGGCCTTGTCCTTGCCGGGGAGGAGGACGACGGCTGAATCATCCATGGGCCGCCTCTTGGCGCAGCCGCTCGACCAGGGGAAGGTCGGGTTCCGCGAACGTATAACCGGCGAGTTCGGCCGGCCGGACCCAAGCCATTTCGTCATGATCGTGCAAGACGGGGACGCCGCCGCGGATTCCGGCCCGGAAGGCGATCAGGACCAGAGAGAAGGACGGCGAAGCGAAGGGATACTCGCCCAAGCACGCGCCGATATCGATGGCCAGATCGAGCTCCTCGCGGATTTCGCGGCGAAGACCGTCCCGCGGCTCCTCGCCCGGCTCGACCTTGCCTCCGGGAAACTCCCAGACTCCCCCGAAACGGCCGCCGGCGCGGCGCCGGGCGATAAGGACGAGGCCATCCCGTTCGATCACCGCCGCCGTGACTTGCAACATCTCTCGGCCCATCTTAACGGACCGGCCGCGATTTCGCAACCGGCCGGAGTGATCCCGTTCTCCCGATATGTTAAAATGAAAAGCCATGAAGATCGCGTTTCTGTCGTCCGAAGTCGCGCCCTACGCCAAAACGGGGGGCCTGGCCGATGTTTCGCAGGCCTTGCCGGCCGCCCTGGCCCGAAACGGCGCCAAGGTGGCGGTATTCATGCCCCTTTACGGAGTCGTGAAAGACGCGGGCCCGAATTTGATCAAGGTGTTGGACGGCCAAGCCATGGCCTGGCAAGGGGAAACCCTGGGTTTGACCGTCTGGGCCGATCCTTCGACTCCTTATCCCGTCTGCTTCATCGAGCAGGCACGCTACTTTGAACGGTCCGAAGGCGCCGGGCTCTACGGCACGCCATCCGGCGACTTTCCCGACAACGGCGAACGGTTCGCGTTTTTTTGCCGGGCCGTCCTGGAGGCTCTCAAGGGCCTGCCGTTCGAGGCCGATATCATCCACGCCAACGACTGGCAGGCCGCGCTCGCCCCGGCTTATCTGCGCCAGGCCTGCGGCGGCGATTCCTTTTTCGACCGGACGAAGTCTGTTTTTACCATCCACAACCTGGCCTACCAGGGCTTGTTTCGGCCCGAGATCCTGGCCTCGGTCGGACTGCCTGGCCGGCTGTTCCGGATGGAGGACATGGAATTCTGGGGCCAAGTGAGCTTCATGAAGGCCGGCATCCTCTACGCCGACGCCGTCACCACGGTCAGCCGCCGTTACAGCCGGGAGATTCAGACCCCGGAGTACGGCTGGGGTCTGGATGGACTTTTGCGATCGCGGGCGGACGTTCTTACGGGCATCCGCAACGGCATCGATGCCGGTTCCTGGAATCCAGCCTCCGACCACGCGATCGCGGCGCCGTTTTCGGCCGCCGATCCGGCCGGGAAAGAGGCCTGCCGGCGGGACCTTCGGGCGGCCTTCGGCCTGCCCTCGCCGCGCCGGGAGACGCCGATTCTGGGGCTGGTCTCGCGTCTGGCCGAGCAGAAAGGCATCGATATTTTTCTCGGCGCCCTGGAAGGAATCGTTGCCCTGGGCGTCCAACTCGTCGTCCTGGGGACGGGCGATTCCGGCCTGGAGGCCGGGCTGCGGGCCGCGCGGGAACGATTTCCCTCCTTCGTCGGCGTACGCTTCGGATTCGACGACGCGTTGGCCCGGCGAATCTATGCCGGAAGCGATTGTTTCCTCATCCCCTCCCGCTATGAACCGTGCGGTTTGACCCAGATGATCGCCATGGCTTATGGCTCGGTTCCCGTGGCCAGGGCCACCGGCGGTCTGGACGATACCATCCAGGCGTATGACGCCTCAACGAGAACGGGAACCGGATTCAAGTTTCAGACTCCCGACCCGGCGGCCTTTTTGGATGCCGTCAAACGGGCGATTCGCCACATCGAATCGCCGCCCGATCGGACGGCTCTTATCAAGAACGCCATGAGCGAAGATTTCTCCTGGCGGGAGCCGGCCGCGGAATACGAAGCCCTTTATCGAGGGCTATTCACCCCTCGGGTCCAATAGACGCCCGGAAAGATCCCGATCCGCTCAGTACAGCCGGATCTTGATGCCCAGCGCGATCTGGAGGAACGAGGGCTTGATCTCGATCCCGTTGATAAGGCCGTTGTCGTAGAGCCAGTTGACGTCTTCCTGGGTGAAGTCGTAGTACAGGTTCTCAAACAGGCCGTCATATTCGTTCAGCGAGTAAGTCCAATCGAACGTCTTCGTGCCGCTCAAATAATAGCGGGCGTCGAAAAAGATGCCGAACGCGGGAGCGACCCAGAAGGTGAACCCGGCCCCGAAGTCGGCGCCGATCGAGGTCCAGCTTTCATTGATCGATGTCGGGACGCGAATCACGTCGACCGCGAAGTAGGACCAATTCCCGTAGTAGAGCATGTAGGCGAGTTCCGACTCCACGGAAATCTTGTTTAAGAACAATGTCGGCCCGAAGGAAAAATAGCCCTGGAAGCGTTCCCGGCCGAAGCGCAGGATGGCGTTGAGGCTGATCGGGATGGTCTGGAAATAGTTGCTGACGCCGGCCATGGACATGGGCTCGTCGAGGTAACCGGAGTCGGGATAGGCGTAATAATTTCCGCTCGTGTACGTCCAGCTCCACCACATGTCCGAATTGGTCACGGTGTCGAGGGCCGTCCGGAAATAGCCGAAATTGAAGCCGATGCCGATATTGGGATGGAAATAGAAGGCGAACCCGCCGCCGAAGCCGGGGCCGCCGGAGCCCGTGGCGTTGAAGTTGGACGACGCGCCCCAAGCATCCATCCAGTAGTACGACCCGGTCCAGTTGTAGTAGAAACTCGTCCCGGTATCGATGCTCTTGAGGCCATAGCCGCCGTAGAGATTGAGCTCGAAGCGCGGCAGGTTCTGGGCCATGCCGGCCGTGGCGAGAGCCAAAACGAGCGCTGCGAAAAACACCGTTTTCTTCATTACCAATCCTCCTCCATTGTGGGATTTAAAGAACTCACGCGATCCATGACGATGGGTGCTTCCCTCCTATGAACCCCGATGGTCTGAATATAATTCCGGTATATGCAATAGTCAAGCCGGATCAGTCAAAAAAGCGGTTATATACGGAATGCGCGAATCCCGTGCTTAAAAAATGACTGGGGGGGGAACCGGAGTCCCCTCGCCGCCGGGTTATGAACCCGACGGCGAGGGATCTCGGAATAGGTTTTCAGAACAGGCGGATTTTAAGCCCGATCGTGGCCGTCAGGCCGGTCAAATCGAGTCTGGCTTTGCGGGCTTCGGATATCGCGGAACCCTCCGGCAGGTCCGCCTGGATGGCGATTTGGGGATAAGTCGCCCCCCCGTACGTCCAGTCGTAATAATAGAGGGTGCTTTTCCCGTTCTCCGAGAAATTCCATAAATCTCCGGATCCCGTTTCGGTCCAATCGCCTTCCAAGCCGGATACTCTCGCCCAGCGGCCCGTGACGTCCAGGCAGACGGCCAAGCGGGAAGAGATCGGCCATTCCAGCGTCAGGCCGGCTTGGGCCCCGAATCCCATCCGGCTGCTCTGGAAGGAAAATTCGTCGGTTCCGGAGTACCCGAGAATGGAAACGTCGTAGATCGACGTCCAATCGAGCGTGGCGAAGTAGACTCCCCCGCCGGCGTGGATGTCGAGCTTGAGCTTCGATTTAAGGGGGACGGAGAAATGGAGACTCGCGATGACCGGAATGGCCCGCACGACCGGATGCAGCGTTTCGCTGATGTCGGCCTCATCGAATTCGTACGTCACGATGCTTTCCCGGCCGTGACGCTCGTATCCGGATCCCAGGCCCAAAGCCAGGCGAGGCGAGAGATGGATCAGGAGCTCGCCGCCGGCCGCTAGGCCCAGGCCCGGGAACGCGTGCTTCCCCGTAAGGCTGGAGTACTCGGCGCTGTAATAGTCCATGATTCCGCGCAGGCCGTCGGCCACGTCGCCCCCCGTCGCGAATCCGACTCCGCCGCGCAAGTTCAAGGACAAGGTTTGAGAGAAAGCGGCGGCCGCCATCAGGCCGACCGCCGCTCCGATCGACAGCAGCTTCTTCATCATCATAGAAGCCAGGCGTCTTTAGGAGAAGACTCCTTGGGTCCTGCTTTAATACAGCCGGATCTTGATGCCCGCCGAGATCTGGAGGAACGAGGGCTTGATCTCGATCCCGTTGATAAGGCCGTTGTCGTAGAGCCAGTTGACGTCTTCCTGGGTGAAGTCGTAGTACAGGTTCTCAAACAGGCCGTCATATTCGTTCAGCGAGTAAGTCCAATCGAACGTCTTCGTGCCGCTCAAATAATAGCGGGCGTCGAAAAAGATGCCGAACGCGGGAGCGACCCAGAAGGTGAACCCGGCCCCGAAGTCGGCGCCGATCGAGGTCCAGCTTTCATTGATCGATGTCGGGACGCGAATCACGTCGACCGCGAAGTAGGACCAATTCCCGTAGTAGAGCATGTAGGCGAGTTCCGACTCCACGGAAATCTTGTTTAAGAACAATGTCGGCCCGAAGGAAAAATAGCCCTGGAAGCGTTCCCGGCCGAAGCGCAGGATGGCGTTGAGGCTGATCGGGATGGTCTGGAAATAGTTGCTGACGCCGGCCATGGACATGGGCTCGTCGAGGTAACCGGAGTCGGGATAGGCGTAATAATTTCCGCTCGTGTACGTCCAGCTCCACCACATGTCCGAATTGGTCACGGTGTCGAGGGCCGTCCGGAAATAGCCGAAATTGAAGCCGATGCCGATATTGGGATGGAAATAGAAGGCGAACCCGCCGCCGAAGCCGGGGCCGCCGGAGCCCGTGGCGTTGAAGTTGGATGACGCGCCCCAAGCATCCATGTAGTAGTACGACCCGGTCCAGTTGTAGTAGAAACTCGTCCCGGTATCGATGCTCTTGAGGCCGTAGCCGCCGTAGAGATTGAGTTCGAAGCGCGGCAGGTTCTGGGCCATGCCGGCCGTGGC
>JAQULS010000074.1 GCA_028749235.1 Acidobacteriota bacterium
CGCGTCGGCCAGCACAAGGACATCCGCTACGACGGCATGGCCGACTACGTCCGCAGGATCCTGGCCGCGCGGAAGACGAACCGCGGGCTGTTCATCCACGTCGACATCACCAACGGCCTGCTCGACGACTCCTGGCCGACGACCGACCTCGACGAGATTGACGGTCTCATCATGAGCGGAAGTTCATAATCGGCTTCGGCGATCGCGCTCCGCGGATTGGAAGTATTATTCCGTACTCGCTGAGTGGTACACTGGGAACAGAAAGCGCGGGAGGCAGCCATGACGCACACCAAAGCCCGGGGGATTTTGCGATTGCCGTGTTTGCTTGCTCTGGGAGTTCTCCTCCTCTTTTCTTGGCTCCCCGCCGCCCAGGAAGCGCCCGCGCAACGGCAAACCGTCTCGTTCGACGCCCTCCTGAAAGAGATGATCTCGATCCTCGATGCCGGCGGCGAGGTCGGGCTGAAAGCATGGATCAAGGCCGACAAGAACAGAATCGCTGACGATTTCGTTCTCTTCGCCCTTCAAGCGGCCGCAAGCCGTGGAACCGACAAGCTTCGACGCGGAGCCGATATTTTAGCCTCGGAAAAAGGAAACGCGTATCTGACCCAAGCGGGCGTCTCCCTCGACGCGGGCGAAAGCGTCGAGGCTAAAGCCCGGCTTGATAAAGCGCTGCCCTTTTTCGAGAAAGCCCGGGATTTCGTCGGCCTGGGCAAGGTTTATAGAAGAGAGGGGAATCTTTGTCAGCAAACGGGTGAAAACGCCAAGGCCTTGATCCAGTATGAGAAAGCCTTGACCGCCTTCAAAAAAGCGGATTATCTTCCCGGCCAAGGCACGGTGTACATGGACGAGGGGGACATCAACCTCTATTCGGGAGATCATGCCAAGGCCCTGGACCTGTACGAGAAGGCCCGGGTCTGCTATGAGAAAGCCAAATCCCCCATCGGCATGGGCAACGTCTATAGGAGAAAAGGGGACATCTTCTACGACAAGGGCGAGAATGCCGAGGCCCTGGCCATGTACGAGAAGGCTCTGCCTTGCTTCGAGGAGGCCAAGGACCTCTTCGGTCAAGGCAATGTCCTGAAGAGCCAGGGGGATGTCTATCTCTATACGGGGGAGAACGCCAAGGCTCTGGCCGTATATGAAAAAGCCCTGGCCGTTTTTGAGAAGACCGGGCATCCCCTCGGCCCGGGCAACGTGTATGCCATGAAGGGGGAGCTTTACAAAAACACGGGCGATTTCGCCAAAGCTTTGGCCATGTACGAGAAGGCCCGACCCTACTATGAAAAGCTGCAGGAGCCCTTCGGTCTGGGCCTCGTGCACATAAGCGAGGGGGAGATCTTCCAGAGCATGGGCGAATACGCCAAAGCCCTGGCCCTGTACGAGAAGGCCCTGCCCTTCTTCGAAAAAACCGACAACGCCCTCGGCTTGGGCAACGTGCACTTCAGAAGGGCGGAAATCCACGCCGCCCAGGACCGCTTCGCCGAAGCCCTGGCCTCATATGAAAAGGCCAAACCGTTTTACGAGAAGGCGGAGGATCCCGTCAGCCAGGGCTTCGTTTACCAAGGAGAAGGGAGCGTTCACGCGCGCAAGGGCGAATACGCCCAGGCCTTCGCACTTTTCGAAAAGGCCAGGCCTTTCTTCGAGAAGGCCGATCATCCCCTCGGCCAAGCCGGCCTCTACACAAGCGAGGGAGACGCCTATCTCGAGACCGGCGAAAGCTCCCAAGCTTACGCCTGCTACGAAAAGGCCGATGGACTGTGCGGCCGGATCGGCGATATCGAAGGATCGGCCCGGGCGCGCCTTGGACAAGCGAAGGCCCTAGGCCGCCTGGGGCGTCCGACCGAAGCGCTGCCGCTCTACGAGGCCGGCCTGGCGAATTGGGAATTGATCCGGGCTCAGGCCATCGTCCCGGAGATGAAGAAGTCTTTCCTGCAAGTGGTTTACAAGGACTACGATGATGCGGCTCTCTTCATGCTGGGCAACGGCTCTCCCGAGCGGGGCTTTCGCATCGTCGAGTCGATGAAGGCGCGCCTCTTCCTGGACCAGCTCGCGGAGAACCTGGCCGGCGTGGACAAGGGTCTGGACCCGGCGCTGAAGGAACGGCGGGACGCTCTCACGGCGAGGCTTTCGAGCCTGGCTCAGGCCATAGAGGCGGCCGCCGGAGAGAAGAACGAAGCCAAGCTCTCGGAGCGGATCGAGGAGAAGCGCAAAGCCGAGGCCGAATTCGAGAATCTCCAGATGGAGATCCGGCTTAAAAACCCCGCCTACGCCGCCCTCCGCTATCCCGAGCCCGTGAGTCTCGATGTCCTCACCAAGAAAGTCCTGCGGCGCGGAGAGGTCCTCGTGGAATATTACCTGTCCGGCGAGAAGGCCTTCGCTTTCGTCGTGACGAAAGAGGGCCTCAAAGCCGTCGCGCTGCCGGCCGGGAGCGAAGCGATCCAGAGCGCGGCGCAGGCCTACCTCGGTTGGATCAACAATCCCCGAAGACCCGAAGCCGAGCGCAATCGCCTGGCCGCCGGAGCCGCGCTTTACGGCCAGCTCCTCCGGCCGCTGGAGTCGAACCTTCCGAAAGGAGCGACGATCATCATCGTTCCCGACGGCGAGCTGGCCAGGCTGCCCTTCGAGTCCCTGGTGATCTCGCTGAATCCGGCCGCGAACCATCCCGTCTATCTGCTCGAGAAATATCCGGTGAAGTACATCCAGAGCGCTTCGATCCTCGCTTTTCTCCGGACCCAGTTCAAGCAGGAGGGCGTCACGAATGCCTTCATCGGTTTCGGCGACCCGGTCTACGACTACGAGCATTTCCGGAAGAAGGAGCCGGAAAGGGGAAGCGCCCTAACATCCGAGGAGGCGGCTTTCGCGGCGCTCAACCGCGACCGGTTCGTCCGGGGCGGCGGGACGCTCGACCGCTTGGAAGGGAGCGGGCGGGAGGTGACGGAAATCGCGAAGCTTTTCCAGGCGGAGAGTGCGACTCTCCCGGACAAACCCGAGATGAAGCTGAGGCTGGACGCCTCCGAGGAAAACGCCAAAGCCCCGTCCATCGGGAATTACGGATATGTCCACTATTCCTGCCACGGTCTCCTGGGAGACGGCTATCAATGCCTCGTTCTCAGCCAAGTCCCCGGGGCCGGAGAGGACGGCTTTCTGACCCTGGGCGAGATCATGAACAGCGGCTACAAAGCCCGGCTTGTCGTCCTCTCGGCCTGCCAAACGGGCCAAGGCGCGGCGGAACGCGGGGAGGGAGTGACGGGCCTGACCCGGGCGGTGATGTTCGCGGGCAGCCCGGCCGCGGTCGTCAGCCTCTGGAGCGTCAGCGACGAGGCGACGCGGCAGTTGATGGTCCGGTTCTACCGCCACATGATCAAAGACGGGCTGGCCAAGGACGAGGCCTTGCGCCGGGCCAAGCTGGAGATCCTCCGCGGCGCGGCAAAAACCCGGATTTCGGAAAACAGCTCCGTATCCATCAGCCATCCCTTTTTCTGGGCGGCCTTCGTCATGTACGGAGAGTGAAGGACCCGGGGCGGCGGCTGTTTTCGCTCGGCTATCGGCAATCCATCCGGTCCATGGCTTTCTTGATTTCGGCATTCTGAGGGAAGAGAGCCTGGGCTTCCCGGAGCGTGGCGCAGGCTTCCCGCCGCAGGTTCAGGGCCGAGTCCAACCGGGCCAGGAGAAGGAGCTGCGCGGCATCCTTCGAGGCCCGGGCCCGAGCTTGGAAGGCCTTTCGGATCTTGGCCTGGTCCTCGGAAAGAGTCACGAATTCCGCGTCCGCGACTTTCGACAGCTTGATCTTGTCCAGCGTGCGAACCGACCAGTAGTAGCCGGCTCCGGGCTTGAGGATTCCGGGAGAAAGCGCGACGCCGGGCGACGCGGTTTCAACCGAGAGGAGCTTGTTCCCCCAGGCGTCCTCAAGCTCGACCCGATACTTCTCCACGCCCTCGACCAGGGCGAAGCTCAAGGCGGCTTCATCGGCAAGGACGGCCGCCCCTTCGGCGGGGTAAAGGCCGGCCAGCTCGGGATTCGAGCCCCGTAGCCGGATGGCCGTAAGCCGGCTGCCGGGCTTCGAGTCCGCGGACAGAGCGAGGACCTGGGCCACAACCGGCACGGAGTCGAGCTTGATCAGCGTTCCCGAGGCGGAGGCGAAACCGTTCGCCGTCAGGGTCGCTTTGGCTTTACCCTTCAGCTCGTAACGGTCGCCCTGGGCGAAAGCGACGACCATGCGGGATTCGGCGGCCGTTTCGACGACGGAGCCGGCTTTGAGCCAGTCGAACAGCTGCAGCTCCCGGCCGAGGGAAGCCCCCCCGTCGGAGACTCGGGCCTGCCCCTCGAGGAAACAAACGATGGCCGCCCGATCGTCCGGCCCGGCCATTAAGCTCGAGACGATGATTCCGCACAAAATCGCGAGCCCGAGCGCTCCGGTTCGACGACGGATTCCCATTTTATTCATATCCTTTATCCTTCCTTGGCGACGAAAGTCAGCCCGCGGCGCAAGGCCAGAACCGCGATCAGTCCCAGAATGGAAAGGAAAAACGGAAGCCCGGCCGGCAGCAGGAGGCGCCGGCCGACGGCCAGGACGACGGACGATACTAGATAGGCGGCCGTGATTCCGGCCCAGACGAGGAGCGGAAGGACGGTCTTCGGACGAATGAAAAAAGCGGACGAAACGAGCATCGCCGCGACGCCGATGAGAAGGGCGACGAATCCGGGCGGGACATCCCGGATCGGACGGCCCTGGAGAAGCGTATCGAGCGCCAGGGCCTGGAGGACCATCCCCGAAACGTCCCCGGCCTTCTCCCCCGGACGGCGGGGAATGCGATGGTAATCCTGTGACCCTTCATATTCCCCACCGACAAAAATAAACCGGCCTCGGAACAATTCCGGCTGTTCGTCGAGAAGCCGGGGCAGGTCTTTCCAGGAGACTCTCTGGTATCGATGCCGGTCGATTGAAAAATCGATCTTAAAGGCCGATTCCCCCGCCGCGGAAGGCGCGTCCCGGCCGGTGATCAATCGGAAGGCCCGCGCCGGCATGGAAAACAGCCGGCTCCCGTCCTTCTTCTCGAAACCCAAGGAGGATCTCCGGATGCGGCCATCCTCATCCGGGACGATGTTGACGAAGCCGAGAAGCCTCTCCACCCTTGCCTGGGAACCGAGAGCGGCCATGATCAGACCCTGGAAAAGCTCCTCGCCCAGGACCGCGCCGGCCTCGGTAAAATAGCCGGCCAAGATCAGCCTGTCCTGATTGCGGAGAACGAATCGGGCGAAGGCTTGAGACCGATTCCAGCGCTCCGGAAGCAGGAAATCGAGGCCCAAGCCGAGGGGCCGCCGATCCATGATCTTCTGCAGCCGCTCGCCCATCTCGTCGGCCTTGTCCGCCAGGAGCGTCGGATCGGCCTGAAGAGTCGCTTCATCTATGGACAGCAGGACGATGCGCTCGTCGGGAGGGCGGGAGGCGAGGAATGACAACCGAAGGTCGGCCAAGGAGCTTTCAGCCGCCCGGACGAACGGCGCTCTCCGGAGAATCCCGAAAAGGAGGAGAAGAGCCATCGTTACGAGGGCGGCCAGTCCGATTCTTCGCGGCACTTCCCTGGCCCGCCAAACCCGGTAGCGGTGCAGTGAAAAAGCCTGTTTCAGGCTTTGGACGACAGCCATCGCCTTCGCCGGGCGAAGAGCCGGGTTCGCCTCCAGCGGAGCCAGGAAGGATGCATCGAGCTCGGGGGGGATGGTTGATCGCGAGAGGGACGGCCGGAGCGGCCGGCCGCCCTGGGGTTCGAACGGCTTGCGCCCGACGAGCATCTCATAAACGAGGACCCCGAAAGAATAAATATCGGAAGCCGGTTGGGCTTCGTCCCCCCGCCCTATTTCGGGGGCCATATACCCGGGAGTACCCATCACGCTTCCGACCCGGGTCAGGCTCATCCGCTCGGCGTCTGGGAGCTCCAGCGTTTCTTCTCCGGGATTTCCGACGACCGAATGCTTGTCCGCCTCCTCCGCCCATGAATGCCGTTCGTCTCCCGCGGGCGGCGCGGCCGGGAGGCCCACCTCTTCCCGGCGCGCAGGGACATCCGCGATGCGCGCCAGGCCGAAATCGAGGATTTTCACCCGTGATTCCGAAGGGTCGCCGGCCAGGAAGATGTTTTGAGGCTTGAGGTCGCGGTGCAAGACGCCGCAATCGTGGGCGTAGTCGATCGCCCCGGCGATGGATCCGGCGATGGACAAGACCCGGCTCATGGGAAGAAGCGGCTCCCCGCCCAGGCATTGATCGAGCGTCATGCCCTCCAGGTATTCCATCACCAGATAGGGCGTCCCGCCGCATCGGGCATCGATTCCGTAATCGGAGACCTGGACGATGTGCGGGTGTTGGAGCTTTCCCAGGGCCCTGGCCTCGATCCGGAAGCGGTTCAAGTAGTCCGCGTTTTGAGAATGGCGGACACGGATCAGCTTGAGAGCGAAAATTTTTTGCAGGTCTTTGTGGCGGACTCGATAGACGGAGCCCATGCCGCCGGATCCCAGGCGCCTTTCAAGGATGTATTTCCCGTCGATGATCCGGGAGCCCTCGAGCGACGATTCTAGGGCCCGGTCGTCTTCGGGGCAACGGACCTGGTCGTCATCCCAGCAAGACCCACAAGAAGGACATTCCTTCACATCCGCAGCTTTCAGGCCCGTCAGCGGAACCCTTGTCCGCGGAGCAACTTATAAGAAATCCCTCTTCTCCTCTGTCGGTTTAAAGAATATTTAGACGCTGATCACATTTCATCCCGATTTTTAATGATCATAGATTCCGGGAACATGCGATGTCAAGCGGCGCCAAACCCCGATTTTAAAATCGGGGTTTGGCGCCGCGAATGTATCGAAAAGCAAACTCATGGAAATGGAGTCGTACACGTCCGAGCGACCGCGACAGTTCGGAAAGTCAGACCCACGGCCGGCAGGAAGGATCGGCCTGGAACGGTCATCTCTCGTGAAGAGGCCCGTCTTCAAGTCGAGAAAAGGTGATGGCATGGGCGAAATGTCGATATCGTGGCCCGTGGAGGCAAAAAGGAGAGGAATCAGATGACTTTAATCGGTCATATGGGGAATCCCGGATAAAACCCAATCGTGACAATAGCGTCATACAAACCTGACAAGGGGGCTTTAGCATGAGGTGGAGTGTGGAAATGATCGAAGCATGCGAAAACGGTACGTGTTTGGGTTTGGACCTTTCAAAATAGCATTCCCACTTAATGAGAGGAACATGGTGAAAAAATTAATCGTCTTCACTTTCGTTCTTTTTTCCGTTTTGACTGCGTCGCAGGCCGCCACGCAGAAAAAAATCGGTTTTCGTTTGGAAATCGACGCGGGCTTCAATTTTTATTCCAGATCCGAAAACAATCTCGCCGCTAAGCAGATGCTGATCAATCTCTTCAATAGCCACGAAGACGCAGAGTGGAGTTGGGAAGGGCTCCCGATAGGGGCTAAGGCGCTCCTGACTGTTGATCGTTATTTCGAGGGCGGAATCTTTTTAAACTGGACTGGGATAGCGTCCCCTCTCCTCGCCCTGGGTGGCTGGCATGCATTCCACTACGAATCCCCTGGGTACTACTTATGGAATTATTATGGAGGATATTGGTGGGGTTATGAGGTTCCGCCGTACCGATCGGATGATTATAATTACAGTTTCACGTTTCCATCATTAACATATGGCGCAATAGGAAGGTTTCTTCTCCCCATCGGGGGAAAAGAATCGGGTCCCTTGGGCATAATCAATCTCTTCGGCGAAGTCAGGTACGGAGAGACAAAATTAGCCGGGGCACATTATTCGCTGACCATCGGTTCAACAACCGTGTTTCGCGATAACTATAGCGGGAAAGCTCCCTATTTGGGCCTGGGCGTAGGAATCAAAGGTGATATTCTTCTTTTGGGCGTCATCTGGAATAAGGCCTTGATCCAAGAGGTTACAGCAACAACTATGGATAATATATACAATCCAGATGCCGTGGGCCAGACGGGCATCCTTAATACCTTTGACGGAAAACCGTTGAAGATTGATAATGGCGGCTTTACTTTTTATTTGGGTAGCAGCATCCGGTTCTGATGTTTGCAAGATGGGAGATTATCCCTCATCTCCTCCGGCCTTCCAGATGGAAGTTCCGCCGTGGCTGTAGCTGCTTCGTCTTTTCGGCCGAGAGCCGTCTGTATCCGGGCAGCCGCCGATGATGTGCCTGGACATTTATAGCCGTATTCGAAGCAGTTGACACGGTTGGAGCCCGGGACTTATCCTTTGCCCGGAAACCGAGCCAAGGAGGAGGATCATGACCCAACCAAATACGGCCGCCAGTCTCGCCGCCCGGCTTGTGGGCCGCAGCGGGGATTATCAAGGCAACGAGTTCTTCATCAAGGGCGACGACTTCGCCATCGGCCGGGCTTTCGAGTGCCATCTCATGCTGAATGACGAGATGATCTCGGCCCGGCACGCCCGGATCGTCCATACGGGCGACCAGTACGAGCTGCAGGATCTGGGCTCGACGAACGGCACCTTCGTCAACGGCGAGAAGATCGACAAAAAGGTCCTGCGCACGGGAGACATGATCATGTTCGGCGGGCTCACGTTCGAGTTCGTCCGCCCGGTCGACGTCAGCCGGACCATGGTGGCGACACCCGAGGCGATGGCCGAGCTGGCCAAGGCCAAAGCCGCGGCCGGGCCAGGCGCCGCTTCGGCGCCCGCCGCCGGGCACGCTGCCGCCTCGACCCAGGTCGTCAAGATCCCCAAGCCGCATCCCGCCCATGGGCATGTGGCGGTGGGCCTGATCCCGGGCCTGCTGATGGGCCTGCTTATCGCCTACGTCCTGCCGCTCCTGGCCGCGGCCTTCCAAATGAACAAAGCCGGCAGTCTGACCGGCGCCGATCTCCTCAACACCCTGCGGAGCTGGGTTGTCGGCTTCCCCGGCATGTACACCCACGAAGGTTGGAAGATCTTCGGGCTTCGCACCGTCCCCGGAATCATCGTCCTGGTCGGCCTGGCCTTGGGCCCCATCGTGGGCGGATTTCTCGTCCGCCGCATCGGACGCTGCGGTGCGTTTGCCGCGGCTCTTGGGTTCAGCCTCGGCTACGTCGTCGTGAGTTTCGTCGCCCAAGCCGCCGTCCTGAAGTTCGCCTTCGCCGGGATTTCCACGTATTATCCCGGGATCGTCTCCACCCTGGGCGCCTGGGGCAACATGGCCGTCGTCCTGGTCTATTTCGCCGGCATCGCTTTTATTCTCAGCTTCTTCGGAGCCTTGCTGAGTCGCACTCATAATTACCAGACACATACTTAATTCGGAGAAAAAGCTTCCAGGACTTCCATTTGGCCTGATCCCCGCGAATGGCGCGCTTCGTTTTCCGGCGTTAAGAGGGCGCGGCGAAGGGAATTAAGTATGTGTCTGGTATTTCCATGAGGCCCTATGATATGCCGGCGGAATACGACCGGACGGTCCGAGTCTCGGGCTGGAAAACGGACGCGAACGTCCTGCGTCTCGATATCGACACGGCCTGGGGCCGTTCCGCCCGCCTGACGTTCGAATTCCTCACCGCCGACATCATCCGCTGGACGTTCGTCCCCAAAGGCGAGGCGGCTCCCCGCCCGACCGAATCGATCCTCCCCGGGACGATCTTCCACGCACCCCGCTGGCAAGTCCGGCCGGATGCGAAGGGGCTGACCGTCATAGGGACGCGCCTCGGTCCGCGGATCGATTTCAACCCTTTCTCCATGCGCTTCATCGACCGCCGCGGTCTCCCCCTGCTGTCCGAGAACCCCGGCGACGTGGACGGCCTCGGCCGCCCGTTCGTTCCGCCGCTCGGCTTCGTCCGCGACGGGCGCGCCGCCGTCCGCATCACCCAGTCGTTCAAGCTCGGCCCGGAGGAGCGTCTCTACGGTCTGGGCGAAAAGTTCACCCGTCTCGACAAGGCCGGCGCCCGCTTCGTCTCCTGGACCCAAGACGCCCTCGGCTCGACGAGCGAACGGTCTCATAAAAACATTCCCTTTCTCTGGAGCAGCCGGGGTTGGGGACTGTTTCTCGACGGCGGCGCCCGCATCGCCTGGGACTTAGGCACCCAAAGCACCCAGTCCTTTACGATATCCGTCGATCACGGGACTCTGGACGCTTACTGCATCCTAGGCCCCGAGCCGGCCAGGATCCTCAAGCGCTACGCTGACTTGACCGGCCATGCGCCCGTACCGCCCAAATGGAGCTTTGGGCTGTGGGTCTCGTCGGGCGGGACCTATCGGACGCAAGCCGAGGTCGAAGCCCTCGTCGACGGCCTGGCCGGCCATGACATCCCGGCCGGAGTCGTCCATATCGACCCCTGGTGGATGCACTGGCGCCGCTACTGCGATTTCCGCTGGGATAAGGGATCTTTTCCCGATCCCGACGGGCTGATCCGCAAGCTCCACGATCTCGGCCTGAAGCTCTGTCTCTGGGAGCATCCCTACATCTCGATCGAAAGCGATCTGTTCGAGCTGGGCAAGCGCAAGGGCTATTTCCTCAAGCGGCCCGACGGCGGCGCCTACATCATCGACTACGGCCTGTCGCTGGCCCCCCGGCCGGACGGGATCGTGCGGCGCGCGCGACGCGCCGACTCCTGGAACGCCCGCGTCGCCGTCATCGACTTCACGAATCCGGAGGCTCGCGCTTGGTTCAAAGACCTGCATCGACCGCTTTTGCGTCAAGGCGTCGACGTCTTCAAGACGGATTTCGGCGAGGATGTCCCGGCCGATGCGGTCTTTCACGACGGGACGACGGGCGCGACTCGCCACAACCTCTATCCCCTCCTCTATAATCAAGCCGTGGCCGAAGTCACGCGCGAGGAGCGGGGACACGGGCTCGTCTGGAGCCGCTCAGGGGCGGCCGGCAGCCAGCGCTTCCCGGTGGCTTGGTCGGGCGATCCGGCCGCCGATTGGGACAGCCTGGCCGCAACCATCCGGGGCGGGTTGAGTGTCGGGCTTTCAGGCATCCCGTTCTGGAGCCACGACATAGGCGGCTACCGGGGCAAGCCTTCGCCCGATCTCTATGTCCGCTGGGCCCAATTCGGCCTGCTCTGCTCGCACAGCCGGATGCACGGCGACGGCCCGCGCGAGCCTTGGCTCTTCGGGCCGCGGGCGCTTGCCATCGTTCGCAAGTACATCCGCCTTCGCTATCGGCTTTTCCCATATCTTTACAGCCTGGCCCATGAAGCCGCCGCAACCGGCCTGCCGGTCCTGCGGGCCATGCCGCTGGCCTTCCCCGACGATCCGAGCGCCCATTCCCGCGACCTCCAATTCATGCTCGGGCCGTGGCTGCTCGTCGCCCCGGTCGTAAGCGCGGACGGCAGGAAAGCGGTTTACCTTCCCGACGAGGGAGGCGAATGGATCGACTTCTGGACCGGACGGCGTTACGCCGCCGGCCG
The DNA here is from genome assembly GCA_028749235.1 of Acidobacteriota bacterium. GTDB lineage: Bacteria > Acidobacteriota > Aminicenantia > Aminicenantales > UBA4085 > UBA4085. The sequence continues at coordinate 11,395 of JAQULS010000074.1, forward strand.
AACTCTTATTCTTAATGTCCCGCTCTCCCGCATCCCGATCTTCGTCCGGGCCGGGGCCGTCCTGCCGACGATGCCCGGCTCGCCGCGCATACCGGAAGGCCCGATCCGGAAGCTGACGGTTTGCGTTTATGCCGGCGCCGAGTCTTCTTTCACGCTGCACGAGGACGAGGGTCGGACGCGGTTCGATCTGGTCCGCCACGGCAACCGCTTCAAGCTGGCTTCGGCAGGATGGCGGCCGGGCCGCGATCTCAAAGTCGTTTGGCGCTGATTGATCGCACTCTCGTCCACGGCGTGCAATTCGATTCCGTCATCGTTTGACCAGCCGGGTGGCCTGTGATAAAAACCGACTGAAAGTTCCGCCCTTGGAAACGCCGAAGCGGCTCCTCATCATCCTGGCGGCATCTGCCGCCGTGGCCCTCTCTTCAGCCCAAGCCCAACAAAAAACCGCCGTCGCGCCCGACATTTCTCCGCTCGAGTCGAATCTCTTTAAGTTCAAGGCCGGCCCGAAAATGACCGAGATCTATCACCTGACATAACGGCCCCGGCGGAGCCGCCGAGCCGTGAGGAGAGATCATGAAAAGCATCGTTCCCGTCCTGAGCGGAGCGGTCCTGCTGGCGATGGCCCTGGCCTTCGGCCAGGTCCAGACGAAGCTCACCGTCGAGCCCGATCCGTCATTCGCCGAGGACGCGCCGGCCAACCATCGCCACCCCGGCCTGGACACCGACGTCTACCTCTACATCAACCACTGGCGCAACTCGGCGCCCTATGAAGGGCACGGCGGGTTCATCGAGCGCGACATCCTGACGCCCGGCGACCCGCTCGCCCCGCCCCGGCGCGGAGCGGTCCTGAAGTACATCAAGGCCTACAAGCGGGCGGCCCTGGAGCCCCGTTGCAACACCCAGCCCTTCAAAAGCGCCGATGAGCAGGTGTTCTTCTATGTCTACGGCGGCTCGGGCCGGGTCGAGGCGGCGGGCAAGTCGGCCGAGATCGGCGACGGCACGGCCGTTTTCATCCCCGCCGGCGTCGAGTTCCGCGTTCTCAACCCGACCGACCGCTTCCTGGAGACGATCATGGTCGTCGAGGGGATCACGGCCGGGTTCGTCCCCAACCGGATAATATCGGTCGGGGATTATCACAATTCCGTCCCCAACATCGGGATGCACTGGGCCCACATCGGACGCGGCTTCGGCTGGGACACGCCGCCCAAGTTCGCCAATCCGGTGGGCTTCGCCATCGTCTCCATCGACAAGTTCGACATCGCCCAGCCGCACGTCCACGGCCCGGGCTGCGAGGAGATCTGGTGCCAGCTCAAGGGCACCAGCCTGCTGCTCTTCGGCAACCGGCTCTTCCATCAGGAGCCGGGGGAAGCCTTCCTGATCCCGCCGAACCGCAAAGTCCCCCACAGCTCCATCAACGCCACGGACGAGCCCATGCTCTGGCTGTACATGGGCAATCGGCATGATCAAATCAAGTAGAGGAACGCTCCGATGAAACACCATCGCAAGCTCAAGGCTTCCCTCCCGGCGGTCCTGCTGGCCGCCGCCGTCCTGGCCTCGCTCCCGGCCTGCGCCAAAAAACCGGCCTGGGCGTCCAAAAACGACCGCTTGATCGCCGAGCAAAAAATCGCCGTCCGCACCCGCGACGACATCCCGGCGAAGGGGGCGGTCCCGAACCTGGCCGATGGAATCGTGACGGCCCCGGCCTCGCTCCCCGAAGTCCTGCTGGCGCCCGGAGTCAAAGCCCGGATGTACTGGGGCAAGGGCAATCTCGTCGCCTGGTTGACCCTCGAGCCCAATGCTTCGCTGCCGAAGGAGGCCCTCCCCGCCGAACGCATCATGATCGTCATGAAGGGCGAAGTCAGCCAATGGCTCGGCGGGAAGAACGTCGAAATGCGGGCCGTTCCGCGCGACGACCCGGACGGCACCCACGGCCTGACCCCCCGCAACGATTTCCTGCTCCTGGAGAAAGGCGCCGAAAGCACCGTGCAGGCCGGAGCGGCTGGAGCCGAGATCGTCGAGGTCTACTGGCCGGTCCGGGCCGATTACCTGGCCAAGGCCGGCGTCAAGGACGCTCCCGCGGCGCCCGAGTCCCAATTCCCCGTCGCGCCCACGGTGACGCCCGGCACCGTCTATGACCTGAACGACATTCAGTTCACCGAGCTCCAGCCCGGGGCCAATTCCCGCCTGATCGGCGGACACGGCGCCCAACTGAGTTTCCTACGCATGGATCCGGGGATGACCTTTGCCGCCCACCTCCATCCCGAGGAGCAATTGATGTGCGTCCTGCGCGGGGCCATGGACGAACTCATCCTGGACGCTTCGGTCCCCATGAAGACAGGCGATCTTCTCTACCTGCCGGCAACGATGGTCCATGGCGGGACGGTCGGAGACCGGGGCTGCGACGTTCTGGACGTCTTCTTCCCGCCGCGGCCGGATTACATGGCCAAGAAAGAAGCCCGGGAAGCGGCCTTCCACGCCGTCGTCCCCGCGGCATCCAAGGTCGATCTCTTCGTGGACGGGGCTAAAAGCGGCCCCGGCCTGATCTTCACCGAGGGGCCCAAGTGGCTGAACGGAAAGCTCTATCTCTCGAGCATGTACTTCGACCAGAAGTGGGGCTTCAATCCCGCGAAATGCGCCACGGTCGAAGTCGATCCCGACGGGACCTATCGCACTATCTCCAAGGGAATCCAGACCAACGGCCTGATGCCGCTCCCGAACGGCAACCTGGCCGCTTGCGACATGTTCGGCCACCGGGTCGTTGAGATGACGGTCAAGGGCAGGATCGTCCGGACGCTGGCTTCGGCGTTCGAAGGAAAGCCGATTGACGGTCCCAACGATCTCGTCGTGGACGCCAAGGGGGGGATCTACTTCACCGACCCCCAATTCACCCCCGACGCCAAGAAGTTCCAGCCCGGCCGGGCCGTCTATTACATCACCCCGAAGGGGAAGACCGCCCGGATCATCCCGCCCAACGACTTCGCCATGCCCAACGGCGTCCTACTGAGCCCGGACGGCAAGACCCTCTATGTCAACAACACCTACGACAACGAGAGCTTCTGGAACGTGGACACGGATAAAGACAACTGGATCTGGGCTTATGACGTGAACGATGACGGGACGGTAAAGAACGGCCGGAAGTTCGCCTGCCTCGTCCTGACGCCCGAGGTCACGGAGCGCAAGGGCCGTTCGAGCGGCGCCGACGGGATGACGATCGACGAAAACGGCGGGCTTTATGTCGCCACGTACATGGGCGTCCAGGTCTTCAATCCCAAGGGCGAATTCCTGGGCCTCATCAATACGCCCACCTATCCGGTCAGTTGCTGCTTCGGCGGCGACGATCGGAAGACGCTGTTCATGGTCAGCTACGACAAGATCTACAAGGTGCAGGCCAACGTCAGGGGCTTGCCGTACGGGCCGAAATAAGCCCGCGCCCAAGGAGACAACCATGGCCGATCGATACGCGCTCCAGCGCCGGGATTTTTTGAAGCGGATGGGGACGGCTGTCGGCGCGGCCGCCCTGGGCGGCAAGGCTTTGCTGACGCCGTTGCGGGCGGAAGCGGCCGCGCCGGGCCGGCCCGACGACCCCTACGGGCAGATTCATTTCCCGATCCAGAAGCTGGGCCAGGCGGCGCCGCCCGCGCGAGTCTCCCTGGTCAAGGGGGATAACCGCTACCAGATCGTCTATCGCTCGCTCGAGCTGATCAAGGACGAGATTCTCAGCTCGATCGGGAACAAGAAAGTTCTGATCAAGCCCAACATCGTCCTGGCCGACTGCGCCGCCTGCGTCACCCACGTCGACGCCATACGGGCGGTGCTCGACATCATCAGCCCCCACGTTAAGAGTCCGATCCTGATCGCGGAGTCGAGCTTTAACAATACCATGGAGGGGTTCCGGTACAACAACTACGAGCGGCTGGAGAAGGAATACAACGTCCGCCTGATGGACCTCAATACGGACACTTTCCAGAATCGCTATGTTCTCGGCTTGGACAACAAACCCTCGCGCATCCGCATCATCAACACGCTCCTGGACCCCGACCTCTACGTCATCTCGGTGGCCCGGATGAAGACCCACAACTACGTCTTCGTCACCCTGTCCATCAAGAACGTGATCATGGCCTCGCCGCTCAACGATTACAAAGTCAACGACAAGGGCCTGATGCACCAGGCGGCCCCGGCCCGCCACGACCTCCTGCATTACAACATGTTTCACATCGGCCAGGAGGTCTTCCCCGATCTGGCCGTCATCGACGGCTTTGTCGGCGTCGAGGGCAACGGCCCGGCCTGGGGCTCGCCCATCGCTTCCCGGGTCGCCCTGGCCAGCGTCGACGCGGTGGCGGCCGATATCACGGGCACACGGGTGATGGGCTTCGACCCCAAGATCGTCAATTACCTGAACGTCATGGCCGAGGCCGGGATGGGCCAGGGGAATCCCGACAAAATCGAGATTCTGGGTTCTCCGCTCGAAAAGTGCATCATGAAATACAAGCCCAATGAGCGGATGGCGGAGCTGTACAAGCTATGAACGCCGAGGCCAAGCCCGCCGGCCGCTGGAAGCGGCTGTACGCCAAGTATAATTTTACCCTGTGGGTTCTGGTCTTTGTGTCCCTGTCCATGCTCTATCCGGCAGCCTTCCGGAGCTGGTTCGGGACGGACCTTAAGATCCTCATCGTCCCCCTCGTTCAGATCATCACCTTCGGCGTGGGCACGACGCTCAGCGGCAAGGACTTCAAGAACGTCTTGGCCATGCCCGGGCCGATCCTGTTGGGCATCTTCCTTCAGTTCACCATCATGCCGCTGGTGGGGTACGCGATCGCCATGACCTTCGGCTTCCCGCCGGAGATCGCGGCGGGCATCATCTTGATCGGCTCGGTCTCCAGCGGCGTGGCCTCCAACGTCATGACCTACCTGGCCGGCGGCAACTTGCCCCTATCCGTGACCATCACCTCGGGGACCACCCTGCTCTCCCCGTTCGTCACGCCTTTCTGGATGAAGACGCTGGCCGGGCGCCTGATCCCGATCGACGTCACGGCCATGATGATGTCCATTTTCAACATGATCATCATCCCCATCGTGGCCGGCCTGCTCGCCCACGGGATCCTCTACGGCCGGAAGAAATGGACCCGGGCGGC
>JAQULS010000211.1 GCA_028749235.1 Acidobacteriota bacterium
GGGCATTGGATATCCGAGACGTTAATGAGGCGGGCGACGAGGGTGTCATGAGCAAGCCATCCCGGCTGTCGGCTCACGAGAAGCAGGAACAGGCGCATCGTTCCCTTTCCCTGCCTTGACTTCGTCCGGCGCGAAAACTATTCTCGTCCGCGGCGGCATCAAGCGGCCGTGAGGAGGAGAGCATGCCGAAAAAAACGAGTCGGGGCCTAAGCGCGGTACTGTTCGCCGTCGCCTTTGGGCTGACTTCAACCGCCGCGCCGGCCCGCGTCGGGGCGCAAGCGGGCGGAACGGCTCCCTCCGGCGTCTCCGACCACGAAGGCTGCACCGTCATCGGCGTCGGCCGCGGGGCGACCGTCGACGGCTCGATCATCACCTCTCACACCGACTGCTGCTCCGAGTGCCGCATCCAGGTCATCCCCGGCCGGTCCTTCGCCAAGGGGACGCCGGCGCCGGTCCATTGGGGCCTGGTCTACTTCGGCGCCGGGGACGACCGCCGGCCGCTGTCCCTGGGCGATTTCGGCAAGGTCATCGGCCATATTCCCCAAGTCGAACGGACCTTCACCTACTTCCACACCGGCTATTCCCAGATGAACGAAAAGCAGCTGGCCATCGGCGAGAGCACCTGCTCCCAGCGGGCCGAGCTGGACGTCCCCTTCGTCGAGGGCCTGACCCGCCCGATCATGACCGTCGAGCAAGCCCAGGTCTTCGCCCTGCAGCGCTGCGACTCGGCCCGCGAGGCGGTCAAGCTCATCGGCGGCCTGGTCGAGAAGTACGGCTTCCTGCCCTCCTGCGGCGGCTCCGAAGCGCTCTGTATCGCCGACCCTCGCGAGCTCTGGGAGATGGAGATCTGCAGCGTCGGCCCGGAGTGGACGCCGGAGAGCCGCAAGCCCGGGGCCATCTGGGCGGCCCGGCGCATCCCGGACGATCACGTCGTCGTCATCGCCAACTACTTCCGGATCCGCGAGATCGATCCCCGCGACCCGGACGTCCTGGTTTCGCCCAACTACCTGACGGAGGCCGTCAACCGCGGCTGGTACGACCCGAAGAGCGGCCGGCCGTTCGTCTGGCAGGAAGCTTACGCTCCCCCCATCCGGGAGGGAAATCTCAGCCGGATGTGGCTCGTCACGAGCACTCTCGCGCCGTCCCTGAAAAAATGGCCGAAGCGGCCGCTCTCGGACGCCGCCGGCCCGGGGACGCTTTACTCCCAGGACATCGAGGGCGCCGCTTTCTATCCCTTCTCCTTCAAGCCGGAAAAGAAAATATCGGTCCGGGACGTCATCGCCTTCCAGCGTTCCGTCTTTGAGGATACGATCTACGACATGACCCTCGATCCGGCCTGGATGATCCCCGGCGGGGGAGGGAAGATGGTCAAAAGCCCTGCGGCCTCGCCCTTCATCTCGCCCGATTGGGAGCGGGTCCTCGGCATCCGCCACCACAGGACGATTGCCACCCAGGGTTACGGTATGGTCGCCCAGCTTCGCGCCTGGCTTCCCGACGCCGTCGGCGGGATCTACTGGTTCTATCTCGACAATCCCTTCGTCAGCCCCTACATCCCCGTCTACGCGGGTGTCAGCGACGTCTCGCCGCTCTACAAGACCTACGACTATTTCGCCTTCAGCGAGGACTCGGCCCGCTGGGCGGTCGACTTCGTCGAGAAGCTCATGCTCCTGCGTTGGCAGGCGGCGGTCAAGGACCTGCGCGAGGCCCGCGACCCGGTCGAGAGCGGCTTTTTCAACGAGCAGGACAAGATCGATGCCGAGGCCCTCGCCTTATTAAAGAAGAGCCCGGCCGCGGCGGCGAAATACTTGACCGACCTGACGGTCGCGCGGATGGAAAAGCTGGTCGGGATTTACCGGGACCTGCGGCTGAAGCTGCTGACGAAATACACCGGCGACGGGGTCTGAGCCGAGCCCGGATGCCTTCTTGAAACTCCCGCGGCGCTCGTTTCGTACTTAAGGAAGGAAATGTTTAGGGAGGCGAAATCCATGCGCAGAAAAGGCTTCTTCCTGATGATCGTTCTGGCCGCGGCGCTTGCGGCGGCTTATCTTCCCGCCCTTCAGCAAGCGGACAGGCAGCCGTCGGAGCGGGACCAATGGACCGCGGACCTCGATTATCTGGCCAAAGAGCTGCCGGCCAGGCACAAGAATCTCTTTTTTAAAATCAGGCCCGAAGAATTCCAAGCGGGCGTCGCGGCCTTGAAAGCGCAGATCCCGAATCTCAGCCGGCCCCAATTCCTGGCCGGCCTGGCCCGCCTCGTGGCGACTGTCGGCGATTCCCACACCTCGTTTACGGTCTTGCCCCAGAGAGCCTTCCCCCTGAAGCTCTACTGGTTCAAGGACGGGATCTATGTGATCGACACGACGCCCGAATTCGCGGGGCTGCTCAACGGCCGGCTCGAGTCCGTCGACGGCCATCCGATCGAAGAGGTCATTCGCGCGTTCGCGGGAATCATTCCGCACGACAATGAAGCCCAGGTCAAGGATTACGTTCCGAGGTTTCTGGGATCTTCCGAGCACCTCCTCGGGCTCGGGCTCATCGCCGACCCAGAGACGGCGACCTTTTCGGTTCGGACGCCCGCCGGCGTAAAGATCGAGGCGAAAATGAAGAGCCTGGCCGTCAGCGAGGTCAAAAAGATCGCCTGGGCGGCGCCGGCGATCGACCCTTCGCGTCTGCCCCTCTATCGCCGGACCGCCGGGGCGGCCTATGAATTCGTCTATCTACCCGAATCGCGGACGATCTATTTCGCCTACAATTCCTGCCGGGACCTCCCCGAGCGGCCGTTCGCCGCATTCGCCGCCGGGCTTTGGGATGCCATCCGGAAAAACCCCGTCGACAAGCTGGTCATCGACTTGCGCGCCAACGGCGGCGGGGATTCGTCCATCCTCGATCCGTTCATCGGAGAGCTGGCGGCGGCGAAGGAGATCAACCGGAAGGGGCGCCTGTTCGTCATCCTCGGCCGCAGGACGTTCTCCTCGGCCATCCTCAACGCCCTGGACCTCAAGAAGAGAACCGAGGCCGTTTTCTACGGCGAGCCGACGGGCGGGAAACCGAATCATTACGGCGAAATCGAGTCCCTGACCCTTCCCAATCTCAAGCTCCGCGTATCCTACTCGACCAAGTACTTCAAGTTCGTCGAGGGGGACGAGCCCACTCTGACGCCGGACGTCCTCGTCGAGCTGACTCTGGACGATTATCTCGCCTTGCGAGATCCCGTCCTGGAGGCCATTCTGGCCCAAGGGGCTGGACGCTAGCTTGACCAGCCGGGGGCGGTTCGGAATAATAGCTCCAGGCCGGCGGCGGGAATAAACCGAGCGCGATTTTCCCCCGCTCGCGCGGCGCTTTCCGAAAGGACGGTCGTCATGGGCATCGACGGACGCTTGATCATCGGCGGCCGCCGGGTCGAAGGACGGGCCGGCACGCTCGTTTCGGGGAATCCGGCCACCGGCGAGGCGGTGGGTGAGGCGGCGCTGGCCTCCTTGGAGCAGTGCCGCGAAGCCCTGGCCGCGGCGAAGCAAGCCTATCCCGCCTGGCGCGCCCTGCCGCATCCCGACAGAAAGAGAATCCTCCTCCAGGCGGCGCGCGTACTTCTGCGCCGGGCCGACGAGGCCGGTCGCCTGCTGTCCATGGAAAAGGGCTCGCCCCTCATGGAGTCGCTGTCGGTGGAAGTCCAGGGCGCCCTGGGCCTGCTCGATTACTACGGGCGCCGCAATCCGCCCTCGCTCCGGGCCCATGCGGTCACGCCCCACGTCCCGCTCTTCGCCGCCAAGGCCAGCTCCTTCCGCTTCCAGCCGCTCGGACCGACCCTGGTCATCTCGCCCTGGAACTTTCCCTTTCTCATTCCCTTCTACGACGTCGTCAACGCCCTGGCCGCCGGCAACACCGTCGTCCTCCGCCCGTCCACCACGACACCGCTCACGGCCCTGCTCATGGGGGAGATCCTGCTCGAAGCGGGGATCCCGCCCGGGGTCCTCAACGTCGTCGTCTGCCGCACCGCCCAGGCCGAGGAGATGATCCTCGACCCCGTCGTCCAGACGGTTATGTTCACCGGCAGCGTGGGTGTCGGCAAGAGGATCATGGAGCTGGCCAGCCGCAACCTGACCAAGATCGTCCTGGAACTGGGCGGCAAGGATCCCATGGTCGTCCTCAAGGACGCCGACCTGGAGCGCGCCGCCCGCGGCGCGGTCTGGGCTGCGTTCATGAACTGCGGACAAAGCTGCGCCTCGGTGGAGCGCGTCTACGTGGCCCGGGAGATCTGCGAGGCCTTCACCGCCCGGGTGACCGAGCTGGCCCGAGCCCTCAAGGTCGGCGATCCGCTCGAGCCGGACACGGACGTGGGCCCGATGGCCACCCGAGGCCAGATGGAGACCGTCCTC
>JAQULS010000212.1 GCA_028749235.1 Acidobacteriota bacterium
AGTATTTCGGTACGGACCTGCCCGACGCGGTCCGGCTGGAGCCTCTGGTCGTCCTGCACGGCGCCCCGATGGAGGATCTCCTGGAGGCCTACGCCGTTTTGGCGGCGGAGGACGCGGGCGTGCGCGTGGCCGGCCCCCATCCGGTGGGCTGGTCGAGCTGGTACCAGTACTTCACGAACCTGACCGGCGCCGACCTGGAGAAGAATCTCCGGCTGGCCGGGAACGGCTTTCCCTTCGACGTCTTCCAAATCGACGACGGATACGAAGCCGATATCGGCGACTGGCTGGACGTCAAACCCGGGTTTCCCGATCCGGCGGGGCTGGCCCGGCGCATCCGGGACCGCGGCTATACGGCCGGCATCTGGACGGCGCCGTTCTCGGCCGCGGAGACATCCGATCTTTTCCGGCGTCATCCCGACTGGTTCGTTTCCGAGGACGGCCGGCCCAAGCCTTGTTACCGCGGCTGGAAAAAAACGATCTATGCCCTCGATACCACCCACCCCGGGGCGCAAGAATGGCTCCGCGGCGTCTTCCGGGACTTCGCGGGCATGGGGTATTCCTATTTCAAGATCGATTTTCTTTTCGCCGCGGCCATGAGCGGGCGGCGGCACGCCGCGGTCTCGCCCATCCAGGCCTACCGGCTGGGGATGGACATCATCCGGGAAGCCGCGGCCGGCGGCTTCGTCCTGGCCTGCGGCGCGCCCCTCCTTCCCTCGCTCGGGCTGTGCGAGGGCATGCGGGTCGGTGAAGACACGGCTCCGTTCTGGGATCCGAAGCGGACGGGACTGCAGGGGCCCAACGCCTACATTGCCCTGAAGAATCCGATCCTGCGCTGGTTCATGCACCGCCGCTGGTGGTTCAACGACCCGGACTGCCTTCTCCTGCGCGCCAAGGACATCGGGCTGACCTTCGAGGAAAAGGCCCTCTATGCCCGCGCCGCGGGCCTTTTGGACGCCATGCTCATCGAGAGCGACGACCTGGAGCTTGTCGATGACCGCGGCCGCGGCCTGCTTCTCGAGGCCGTCGCCCTGAAGGGCGGCCGCCCCCGTGTCCGGGGAGTTCTGGACGACGATTTCTACATCATCGAATCGGCGGGCGGCCCGGCCGGGAGCCGGAGATTCGCCGCCAACCTGTCCGAGCGGGGGAGGGATGTCGAGGGGCTCTCCGTCGGGCCCCGATCGGGCGCTTTCCTTTAGATCCTGAATCCCAAGCCGGCCATGGCCCGGAAGCCGCCCAGGTCGATCTTGTCGTCGTAGGGATCGATCCACAACACGCCGTACTTGACCTCGGCCGAGAGATAGACCCGCTTTATGATTTCGGCCCGCAGACCGAGCGCCACATGGAACGAGATGTCGCTGCCCTTGACGTCGTAGGCGGTCAGGAAAGGGCTGTCGATGCTGATCTTGTACAGCGAGAGACCGGGTCCGACCTTGAGATAGGGGGTCAGCCGGCCGAGCGGCCATTCCTGGCGGTAGAAGAGTTCGAACCCGGAGACGCTCAAGGAGAAAAGGTCGCCGAACAACCCGACTTCCGCCTCCTGTTTGTAGCCGGCCTCGTAGGCGAGGCCGATGCTGCCCGTGTGCGAGACGCGGATTGTGACGGTCGGGACGGCCACCGTCCCGGTCCCGAACACCCCCCGCAAATCGGAGTTCTTGAGCGTCCGGAAGCCGTAGAGAAAACCGATCTCCCCGTCGAAGCTCCAGGCGGAGGCCGCCAGGGCCAGCATGAGGAAACCGGCCGGCAAAATTCTTTTCATGACTCGGGCCGTCAGATCTGGACTTCCACGGGATCGCTCTCGCGGCCATTGGCCATGACGGACGTGACGCGATAGAGGAACGCGTCCTCCTTCTTGACCGAGCGGACGAAGAAGAATTGGCGGAGGACCGATACCTCTCCGAGCGTCTCGAACTCCGCGCCTTCGACGGCCAGGTCCTTGCGGTAGACGCGGTATTTGATGGGCGCCTCGGCGTTCTTGGAGTTGGCCTGCCAGGTCAGCTTGTCGTAGTATTCCTTGAAGAAAAAGAGGTTGTTGGTCAGCCGCGCGACCTTGAGATTGAGCGGGGGATAGACGGCCGGGTATCCGGCATAGGCTTTAAGGCAGACGCTTGTTTGAGCCATGAGCGGGCTCGAAAACTTCGTCACGTCGTCCCATCTCTCCTCTCCGTTCCGGCGGACGAAGCACTCGCCGGGGTTGGCCGTGAAGCCGGCCGCGCCGCCCCTGGGACCCTCCACCGGGATGGGCGTTATGACATTATCCGTTTGCAGCTTGACCACGACCGAGAATCGCTGGTTGAGGAGCAGGGGAATCGAGGCGGTCAGGGGAATGGTCATGAACCCGGCCCTGGAGAAGGATCCGGCCTGCTGAAGGGCGAGGGTACCGCTCTGCGGCTCGTTGGGAGAGGCGTCAAGATAAATCGAGATATCGAAAGTCCCCGCCTCGGAGGAGGCGTAGAATCCGACGGCGGCCAGCGGGTCGGTCGATGTGGACGTGTACAGGGCGGCGAACCAGGCGGTGTCGGTATCGTATCCCATGTAGCCGGTGCAGCCGTTGGGATCATAGGCGTATTGGACCGTATAGCCGGAACTCGGTTCGGCCGTGACGGCGGCGGAGAAGTCGCGGGCCAGATCGGCGTCATAGTAGGAGACATAAAAATATCCGCCGCTTCCCCAGTCCGAGCCCAGGCTGTTCTTGCACAGGAAAGCGCCGTTGCCGGGCGGCTGGGGCGAGAACCTCGTCTTGTCGAAGGCATCGTCCCAGCCGGCGATGGCCACCGAGCGGTTGGTGCTCCTGGCCGCCTGGGGACTGTAGTAGGTCGACTGCACGGCGTTGAATAAGTCGGGCGTGTAGTAGAGGAAGGACCATATCGCGCCGTAGTCCATGATCGCCTGCTTGATGCGATCGTTGTCCAGGGAGGAAGTCCGGGGGAGGATATAAATCACGTCTTGGACGTGCTTGACGGCCGGATCGTCCTTGGCGGACTCCGGCCACGGGTCGTCGGCTTCGCGGATGGGATCGGCCCAGCGGGCCAGGGCCCCAACGACGTCGGAGGACTCATTGAGGCCGGCCAGAGCCGACAGGAGGTGTTTTTCAGAGAAGTTCCAGGTTTCGTCGGGCAGGAGGCAAGACTCCAGCGAGGCCAGGGCGGCGAAGGCGTGCGAACCGCCGAGACTTCCCTCGTTGCGGACGGCGGTCATCTTGTCTTGGTCGCGCAGGTCGTAAGACGCGGGCAGTCCGGCGGCCTTGAAAGGCGTCGCCGCGGCCGCCAGCTTGGCGGCGTCATGGCCCCAGACGATCTTCGGGAGGCCGTCCTGCGCCGTACGCTGGGCCGCGGGCCGGGAAACGCCCGTCCCGCTTGCCGCGAGAATCAGAAGAACCGTCCCGATGACGCGTTTTCGCATGGCATACTCCGCTTTAACCCCCAAGGCCGGATTATTGTAGCACAACCCGGGAGGAGAGGAAAAAGACCGCCCTAGCGGCGTCAGCGAAACGCGTCGATCAAGGCTTCGGCGGCGGCCGGGCCGGCGCCGGTCAGGGCGGCGGAGATCGCCGCGCCGATCCGTTTCCAGGCCGTGCCGCGCCCCTTGTCGTCGACCGCCGTCAACGTTCCCAGCGGAGACAGGACGATGTCCTTGTATTTTCCGGCGGATTCCAGCGCCTTCCTGATCTCGGGAAAGCGGGCCTCGGCTTCGCTCTCGGAGGCGTAGCGGAAGAGAAAGACCCACTCGCCGCCCTTTTCCGCCGCCGCGGCGTCCGCGAACCGGAGGACGTCGCCGGTGAAGAAGGGATGGATGTTGTAAAGGCCGATGACGCCCTTGATGTACTTGCGATGGGGCGAAGTATCGAAGCCCCGGGGCAGCCGGCTGAAAACGTCCGGCGCCGGCCCTCCGGCGGGAATGAGAGAGGCGGCGGCCCGGCTGATTGCCATCACTCCGGCCAGGCTTTCGGGGCTGTCATCCGATCCGGTGGCCGTGACCTGGTAGCGGCCCTGCCAAAAGTTGAGGTAGTAGTCTTCCAGGTCGGCCCCTTGGCCGATGTCCATGGCCCTGCCGCGGCCGCTGGCCTTGAAGGTGAAGGCGCCGAAGGCGGCCGGCGCGTCGGTCATTTCGAAAATCTCGAGGCTGACGTTCTTTCCGGCCGCGTTCTTATAGTCCCAAGCCGCGACCCGTCGGAAGCCGTATTCGTGGTAGATCTCGGCGCCGCCGTCGATGTAAACGAAGAGGTCGTCGCCCTGATACTTCTGGATGTCCCCGTAGGGCTCCCATCCGGGGACGCGGCCGGCCGGCGGGAGGAAAGAGGCCGGATCGGCGGGCGCTCCCGTTTGGAGGGCGGCCCAGCCAGCGCCCGCAAGAAGCGCCACGAGA
>JAQULS010000075.1 GCA_028749235.1 Acidobacteriota bacterium
GTCGGCCCATTACCGATATGCGGGCGAGACGGACGCGGCCGCCGGACGTCTTTTCTGGCCGGTCTCGCTGTCTCTCCGGGGCGGAACGGCGACCCTGCGCGGCTCGATCCGGAGCGGGAACCTTCGCTACGGCGAAGCCGCCATCGACGCCCCGGCCATAGAGCTGCGGGACGGCGGCGGCCGGACGCTCAGCCGGCTCGCCCTCGACCCGGATAAAGTCGGATCCACGAAGGGCGCGCACGCGCTTCCGGGGGAGAAGTCGGAAGTCTGGACCGCCGCCGCCGGGACCGTCCGGGTTTTCGCCGTCCGCCGGGGCTGCGAGGCCATGGGACGGCCGGCCACGGGGCCGGCTGCACTCGAGCTTCTCCCGCCCATCGTCCTCCGCTAGCGCGCTGCGCCCCGCGCTGTGTTATAATTTCCGCGCTCATGAGCCCGTCCAAGAAGAAAAAAGGGGGCAAGCCGTCCGGCCGCGCCGGCAACGGCAAGTCCGCGCCGTCCGGAAAGCGCCCCCTCACCACCGAGATCGCCGGCGTCATCCTGCTGGCCGCGGCGCTGCTCCTTCTTTTAAGCCTGATCGGCTACGACTCGCAGGATCCTTCCTGGGCCCGGACCGTCGATCCCGGCTACAAGGTCCGCAATATCGGCGGCCGGGTCGGGGCCTGGCTGGCCGAAGCGGCCTTCCAGGGCTTCGGGCTGACGGCCTTTTTCCTGCCCTTCTTCATGGCCTTCCTGGGGATCTTGGCCGTCCTGGGAAGAGGCCGCAAGCATCTGTTCCGCAAGACGGCCAAAGCCTTTCTCGGACTGGCCATTCTTTGTCCCCTGCTCAACCTGATCTTCCAATCCCTGACCTGGCGCGGAGCGGAAATCGAGCCGGGAGGATTCTTCGGCAGCCTTCTCGGCGAGGGATTGACCGGCCTGCTCAACCCGACGGGTTCCCTGATCGTCCTGCTGGCCGCCGCCGTTCTTTTCGGCGTCTTCGCCACCGGCCTGTCGCTGAAGTCCGCCTTCCGGGCCATCGGCCGCCGCTTCTCCTCGGCCACCCGCGAGGTCACCATCAAGCTCACCGATAATCGTCCGTCGGCCAAGGCCGGCGCGGCGAGGGCGGGCGAAGTCTTCGAAGCGGCGGAGATCCCGGACCCGGCGAAAAAAAAGGGCCGGGCCCGGAAGGGCGCCCCGGCCGAGCCGCTTCCGGCCGAACCCCAACCGGCCCCCCGTCCGGCCCCGCTCCGCGAGATCAAGCGCGGCACCATCAAGCCGATCAAGAGCGGGGGCTTCAAGCCCGAGCCGGCCCTTTTTCCCGCCGAGATGTCCTCGGACTACAACTTCCCCCTCCTGACCCTCCTCGATGCCGGGTCGCCGCCCGAGAAGATCGACAAGAACGAGCTGATGGAGAAGAAGCGGCTGATCGAGGACAAGCTCAAGGAGTTCCGGATCGAGGGCGAGGTCCGGGAGTACCATCCCGGGCCGGTCATCACGACCTACGAGTTCACGCCCAGCCCCGGCATCAAGATCAGTCAGGTCATGAACCTGGCCGAGGACCTGTCCCTGGCCCTGCGGGCGGAATCCGTCCGCGTCCAGCGCCTGCCCGGCAAAGCCTCGATCGGGGTCGAGATCCCGAACAACAAGCGCGAGATCATCCGCCTGCGGGACATCCTGGCCTCCGAGGACTTCCAGAATTCCTCCTCCAAGCTGGCCTTCGCCATGGGCAAGACCGTCCACGACGAGGTCTACGTCACCGACCTGACCCAGATGCCCCACCTGCTCATCGCCGGCGCCACCGGCACCGGCAAGAGCGTCTGCCTCAACGCCCTGATCGCCAGCATCCTGTACAAGGCCACTCCGGCCGAGGTCAAGCTGGTCCTGATCGACCCCAAGCGGCTGGAATTCGCCTTGTTCGAGGGCATCCCCCACCTCCTGAGCCCGATCATCAACGACGCCAAGAAGGCCGGCTTCGTGCTGATGGACGCCGTCAAGCGGATGGAGGAGCGTCTCTACCTGATGGGCCAGCACAAGGTCCGCAACATCCAGCAGTACAACCAGCACATCATCCAACTCCTGCAGGAGAAGAAGGGGACCCTGACCGACGAGGAGAAGGCCAAGCTCAAGCCCCTGCCCTACATCGTCATCATCATCGACGAGCTGGCCGAGCTGATGATGGTCAGCGGCCAGGACGTCGACTACGCCATCAGCCGCCTGGCCCAATTGGCCCGGGCCGTGGGCATCCACCTCATCCTGGCCACCCAGCGGCCCTCGACCGACGTCATCACCGGTACGATCAAGGCCAACTTCGCCACCCGGATCGCCTTCCGGGTCTCCTCCTCGATCGATTCCCGGATTATCCTGGACGCGACCGGGGCGGAAAAGCTGCTGGGCAACGGCGACA
Organism: Acidobacteriota bacterium; assembly: GCA_028749235.1. Lineage (GTDB taxonomy): Bacteria > Acidobacteriota > Aminicenantia > Aminicenantales > UBA4085 > UBA4085. The sequence goes on from JAQULS010000075.1 coordinate 2,384, forward strand.
TGCTCTTCATCCCGCCCTCCAACCCGCAGAAGATCCGGCTGCACGGCGCCTACGTCTCGAACGCCGAAATCCGGCGGCTGGTCAAGTTCGTCCGCGAGCAGGGCGAGCCCGAGTACGACGAGAGGATCGCCGACATCCTGGAGGCCGATCCCGATCCGGAGTGGGGCGAGGACGGGGAGAAGGACTCGCGCTACGAGGAGGCCCTCAAGCTCATCCTGAGCACGGGCCAGGCCTCCGCTTCCTACCTGCAGCGGCGGCTCAAGCTGGGCTATGCCCGGGCCTCGCGGATCATCGACCAGATGGAGCGCGAGGGCATTCTGGCCCCGGCCGACGGCAGCAAGCCGCGCGAGATCCTGGTCGACCCCAAGCAGTATCTCGCCGATCTCCGGCAGGCCAAAGCCGCAGCCAAGAATGACGTCTGATCCGCGGGACGGCTTGCGGGCCTTCCCCGGCGGTCCTATAATGACCCGGACCGAAGCGCCATGCCCCTAGCCCGCCCCGATATCGATCTTGACCAGATGGCCGAGGAGTTCCGTCCCAAGATCGGATTCAAGGTCCGCCGCCAGCTCGGCCCGTCGAATCCGGATTGGGAGGATCTGGTCAACGAGATCCTGGCCCAAGCCGTCGACAAGATCCGCAGCGGCGAGTTCCGCGGCGACTCGGCCGTCGGCACCTTCATCTACACCATCACCATCCGCCGGATCGCGGACTACATCCGCCACAAGTCGAGAGTCCTGCGGCACGTCCCCGAGCCCTCGACCCCGGCCGATCCGGCCGAGGACGCGGAGAGGGAGCAGCAGCTCCTCCGGCTGGCGGACGCCGTGGCGGCCCTGGCCCCGAAGTACAAAGCCGTCCTGGAGCTGTATTATTTCCGCGAGCTCTCGCGCGAGGAGACGGCCCGCCGCCTGGGCATCAGCCCGGCCCAGGTCAGCGAACGGACACACTACGCCCAGAGGCTCCTGCGCCGCCGGCTGGGCGGCGATTTTCCATTTTTAGTCAGGCCGGGCGACTAAAAGGATGTCTTCGCAAACGGAACCGAACATGAACAATTGCCTTTTCAGGCGGCGTGTGGATGATTACCTGCTGGACCGGATGAGCGCGGACGACAAGGGCCGGTTCGAGGAGCACCTGTTCCAGTGCGGCCGGTGTTTCCGCGACGTCTCCGAGCACGAGGCGGTTCTCGCGGCCGTGCGGAAGCACGGCGGCCGGATCTTCGCTCCCGACGCCCGGACCGCGCCCGCCCGGCGGATCTCCCGGCGGGGCTTTCCACCCGCCTGGGCTTATGCGGCGAGCGCGGCGGCCGTTCTCCTGGCGATCTGGATCGGTTTCCATCCCGGAAACCGGGATGGCGGCGGAGTCCCCCTGACGCCGCCGAGCAGCGACGCCATCCGGGGCGGGTCCATGGAAGGGATCGCGCCCGCGGGCGTCTTACCCGCGGCGCCCTCGGCTCTGGAATGGAAGCCGGCCGAAGAGGGCCTGGACTACACGGTATCCCTGTCGGGACCCGGGCTGGCCTGGTCGGGGCGGACCGCGGCCGGGCGGATCGAGATTCCCCCGGATATCCGGGCCAAACTCGTCCCCGGCATCGAGTACCGCTGGAAGGTGCGGGCCTTCGCCCCGCAGGGCGGCCTGGCCGCCGTTTCGCGCGAAACCGTCTTCCGGATCGCCCCCTAATAAACCCGTTCGACACCCCGGGCTCTGCAATCCTCATTCGCTCCGCGAACGAGGGCTGTGGCGCCCGGGGGCATTAATAGGGTTAATACTGAGCGGCGCTTATAATCCCGATTAGAAAATCGGGGTTTGGCGCCGCGAATGTATCAGTCTTCGTTGGCCGATTCTTCCTCGTAGTACATCCGCCCGCGGGTCTCGTCCTCGAACGCCAGGCAGCACATCAAGCGGCCGCACAGGCCGGAAATCTTGGTCGGGTTGATGGCGATGTGCTGTTTGCGGGCCTTCTGGATGGTCACGGGCTCGAACGTCCGCATGAAGCTGGCGCAGCAGAGGGCCCGGCCGCAGACGCCCAGGCCGCCCAAGATCTTGGCCTCATCGCGGACGCCGACCTGGCGCATCTCGATCCGCATCCGCAGCTCCTTGGCCAGATCCTTGACCAGCTGGCGGAAGTCCACCCGGCCGTCGGCGGTGTAGAAGAAGACGCCCTTTTTTTCGTTGAAAAAGTAGCGGACCGCGGTCAGCTTCATCGGCAGGCCGCGGCTGCGGATTTTCTGCAGGCACATCTCGAAGGCCCGCTGCTCGCGCTCCTCCAGCCATTGCATCTTGCGGACGTCCTCATCGCCGGCCTTGCGTACGATCACGGGGGCCAAATCGACCCGGCGGGCCTGGCAGCAGATGGCGGAGTCCGTATCGGCGATGACGGCCAGCTCGCCTCCGAACTCGGAATCGACCAGGCAGAGATCGCCCTTGTCGACCTCCAGGCCGTTGCGGCGGGCCCGGATCATCCGGCCGGTCCGTTCGGAAATCAATAAAACCAGTTCGGGCATCGGTGTCATCCTACATCGAAACGGCCGCCTGCCGCCAGCGGGCGGTCAGGCCGGCGGCCAGGAGGCCCAGGTGGACGTTGCGGTCGATCGAGGCGGCGGCGTCGTGCAGGAGGCCGACGATCCGCAGGGCGGCGGCCGGGGAGACGGGGCCGGCGCAGGTCCGAATCTCGTTTTCGTAGTCGGGATTGAGGAGGAGGCGCGCGTCGCCTCCCTCGGCCAGCAGGGCCGTGTCGCGCCCGAAGGCCGTCATGAGCTCGAGGGCCCTTTCCATTTCCTCGCGGACGTCCTTGCGCCGCCCGAAGGCGAACCGGCGCAAAAGGGCCGCCGCGTCTTCGCCCGTGGTCAGGGCCCGGAAGATCATCCAGGCGTCCCGCCGCTCCGCCTCGATCGCGTCCCAGTCCAGGTCCAGGGCCCGCTCCAGGTTGCCGCGGACGACCAGGGCCGTCAGGCGGGCTTTTTCGGGCTCCACGCCCCGGCCGCGCAGGACCTTCTCGACGTCCTCGTCCGAGACGGGCAGAAAAGGCAGGCTGCGGCACCGCGACTTGATCGTCGGCAGCAAGAGGGCCGGGTTGTCGCTGATCAGGATAATGTGGGTGAAGAGCGGGGGCTCTTCGAGGACCTTGAGCAGGGAATTGGCCGCCTCATCGGACATGGAGTCGGCGTCGTCGACCAGGAAAACCCGCTTGCGGCCGACCATCGGCTTGAGATAGGCCAGCGATTTGAGCTCCCGCATCTGGTCGATGGAAACGGTCGTCTTGTCCTCGGGGATTTCATATTCGATGACGTCGGGATGGGCTCCGATCCGCTTGGCCTTCTCGTCGACCTGGACGACGGCCCGGCAGGAAGGGCACTCGCCGCAGGCGTCGTCCGAGCGGACCGCGCAGTTGAGTGCCTGGGCCAGGACGCGGGCCGTCTTCCGCTTGCCGACGCCCCGGGGGCCGCCGAAAACCAGGGCATGCGGCACGCGGCCCCGGCTCAAGGCCAGCTTGAGGATGGTCCGGACGCGGCCGTTCCCGGCGATGTCGTTGAAGGGCATGGCGTTTTTACGTTTCGATCCTTTTTCCCCCCGGATTTCCCCGGAGATAAAGTCCGGTATACGAGCCCGGCGCCTCGGCCACCTCCTCGGGCGTCCCGGCGGCCACCACCCGGCCGCCCTCTTCGCCCCCTTCGGGGCCCAAGTCGATAATATAGTCGCAGGCCCGAATCACTTCAAGATTGTGCTCGATGATCAGGACGGTGTTGCCCCGGTTGACCAGTTCGCCCAGCAGATCCAGCAGCTTGCGGACGTCGTCGAAATGGAGGCCCGTGGTCGGCTCGTCCAGGAGGTAGAGCGTCCGGCCGCTGGCCCGCCGGCCCAGTTCCTTGGTCAGCTTGATCCGCTGGGCCTCGCCGCCCGAAAGGTGGGGGGCCGGCTGGCCCAGCCGGATATACCCCAGCCCGACCTGGCGCAGGGTGGCCAGCTTGCGCTTGAGCTGGGGATGGGCCTTCAGGTGCTCGAAGGCCTCGTCCACGGTCATGGCCAGGATGTCGGCGATCGTCCGGCCCTTGTACCGCACGGCCAACGTCTCCTTGTTGTAGCGGAGCCCGCCGCAGCGGTCGCAGGTGACGAAGACGTCGGGCAGGAAGTGCATCTCGACCCGCTTGACGCCGGCCCCCTGGCACTCCTCGCAGCGCCCGCCGGGAACGTTGAAGCTGAACCGGCCGGCCGTGTAGCCCCGGGCCTGGGCTTCCTGGGTCCTGGCCAGCAGGGTCCGCAGGTCGGCGAAGAGCCCGGTGTAAGTGGCCGGATTGGAGCGGGGCGTGCGTCCGATCGGCTTCTGGTCGACCGAGACGACCTTGTCCAGCTTGTCCACGCCGTGGATGGCGGCATGGACCCCGGCCCGCAGGCGCAGCCCGGTCAGCCGGTTTTGCAGGCTGCGATGGAGGATGTCGTAGACCAGGGTGCTCTTGCCGGAGCCTGAGACGCCGGTCACGGCGGTCATGCAGCCCAGGGGGATGCGGACGTCGATGTTCTTGAGATTGTGCTCGGTGGCCCCGGTCACGGTCAGCCAGGAGGATGCGCTCCGCCGGCCCGACCGGCCGTTGACGCGGAGCTCGCCCCGCAGATAGCGGGCGGTGAGGGAGTCGGGCGAGGCCAGGATGGCCGACAGGGGGCCCTCGGCCACGATCCGGCCGCCCTGCTCGCCGGCGCCGGGACCGAGGTCGAGCACGTGGTCGGCGGCCCGGATCGTTTGTTCGTCGTGCTCGACGACGAGAACGGTGTTGCCGTCGTCGCGGATGCGCCGCAGAAGATCGATCAGCCGCCCGTTGTCCCGCTGGTGCAGGCCGATGGTCGGCTCGTCGAGGACATAGAGGATGCCGCGCAGGCGGGCCCCGACCTGGGCCGCCAGGCGGACCCGCTGGGCCTCGCCGCCCGAAAGGGAGGCCGTAGTCCGGTCGAGGTGGAGGTAGGAAAGCCCCAGCTCGTGGCAGACGTCCAGCCGGCCCAGCATCTCCTTGATGATCTTGGAGGCCACGGCCTCCTCCGCGGACGGCAGTCGGATCGCGGCCAGTTCGCCGCGCAGGCGCTGGATCGGCAACAGGCACCATTCATGGATGCCGCGGCCGCCGACGCGGACGGCCAGGCTCTCGGGCCGAAGCCTCCGGCCCCCGCACTTCGGGCAGACTTCCCCGGTCAGGGCCGGCTCGCCCCCTTCGTCGGCCGCGGTCCGGAAGCCCAGGCCGTGGCACGCGGGACAGGCGCCGTAGGGAGTATTGAAGGAGAAATTGCGGGGCTCGAGCTCGGGTAGGCTGATGTCGCAGTACGGGCAGAGGAGCCGTTGCGAGAAGTAAGACTCCGAGCCGTCGGCCCGCAGCAGGAGGACCTCGCCGCCCGAGATGTCGAGAGCCGTCCGGACCGCCTCGCGGAGCCGGTTCACGGTGTGGGGGGCGATCCGCAGCTCGTCGATCAGCGCCTCCGCGGTATGGGCCTTGGTCCGTTCCAGGACGATCGGCCCGTCCAGGTCGCGGAAGCGGCCGTCCACCCGGACTTCCACGAAACCCTTCTTGAGCAGGCGGTCGAAGAGCTTGTGGTATTCGCCCTTGCGGCCGCGGATCACGGGGGCCAGGACGCGGATCTTCTCTCCGGCCGCGGTCTCGGCCGCCCGGGCCACGATCTGGTCGGGCGTCTGCTGGCTGACCTCGCGATCGCAGGACGGGCAATGCGGCGTTCCGACCCGGGCGAAAAGCAGGCGCAGGAGGTCGTAGGTTTCGGTCACCGTGCCGACCGTCGAGCGCGGGTTGGCCGAGATCGTCTTTTGATCGATGGAGATGGCCGGCGAGATGCCCTCGATGGACTCGACCTCGGGCTTCTCCATCATCTCCATGTACTGGCGGGCGTAAGCCGACATGCACTCGATGTAGCGGCGCTGGCCCTCGGCAAAAAGGGTGTCGAAGGCCAGGGACGACTTGCCGGAGCCGCTGGGGCCGGTGACGACGATGAGCTTGTGGCGCGGCAGACGGACGTCGATCCGCTTCAGATTGTGCTGGGCCGCCTTCTTGACGACAATTTCGGTCAGCATAACCTCTCATTTTAGCCGATTCGCGGGAAAAAGGACAGGGCCTCGAATTGACGCCTCCCCCGAATCTGGGCTAGCATGGATGGAAATTCCATGAGCCGCACCGAAAGCCTTCTTAAATCCCTGGAAACGATCGGCGACCTGGCCCTCAAGACCGATTCCCTCAAGGCCGTCAAACACCTGCCGGCCCAGGAGGGCCGCTACGAGGACTACCCGGCCGAAGTCCACCCCGAGCTGGTCAAAACCCTCCAGGCCAAAGGCTATGAGCGGCTCTACGCCCACCAGCATTCCTGCTGGAAGGCGATCCAAGAAGGCAAGAACGCCGTCGTCGTCACCCCCACCGCCTCGGGCAAGACGCTCTGCTACAATCTGCCCGTCCTGGACGCCATGGTCAAGAACCCATCGGCCCGGGCCCTGTATCTTTTCCCGACCAAGGCCCTGGCCAACGACCAGAGAGCGGAACTCGACGAGACTCTCAAGACCCTGCCCGGCGAGATCCGCGTCTTCACCTACGACGGCGACACGCCGCAGGACGCCCGCAAGGCCATCCGGGCCCGCGGCCACATCGTCCTGACCAATCCCGACATGCTCCACTCGGGCATCCTGCCGCACCACACCAAGTGGATCAAGCTGTTCGAGAACCTCCAGTACATCGTCATCGACGAGCTGCACCACTACCGCGGCATCTTCGGCTCGCATCTGGCCAATGTCCTGCGCCGGCTGAAGCGGGTGGCCGCCTTCTACGGGGCCAAGCCCCAGTTCATCCTCTGCACCGCGACCATCGCCAACCCGGTCGAAATGGCCGAGAAGATGATCGAAGAGCCGGTCGCCCTGGTCGACGACAACGGCGCCCCGCGCGGCGAGAAGTATTTTCTGTTCTACACGCCGCCGGTCGTCAACAAGGCCCTGGGCATCCGCAAATCGTACGTCAACGAGACCCGCCGCCTGGCCTCGGTCTTCCTCCGCAACGGCCTGCAGACGATCGTCTTCGCCCAGAGCCGCCTGCTGACCGAGGTCCTGCTGACGTACCTCAAGGAGGATATCGAGAAGACGATCAAGGACGAGGGCCTGGTCCGCGGCTATCGCGGCGGCTACCTGCCGATCAAGCGGCGGGAGATCGAAAAGGGCCTGCGCGAGGGCAAGATCCTGGGCGTCGTCTCGACCAACGCCCTGGAGCTGGGCATCGACATCGGCACCCTGGACGCGGCCGTGCTGGCCGGCTATCCCGGCACCATCGCCTCGACCTGGCAGCGGGCCGGCCGGGCCGGGAGGAAGACCGGCGCCTCGGCGGCGCTGCTGGTGGCCAGCTCCGCCCCGCTTGACCAGTTCATCGTCAACAACCCCGACTACTTCTTCGGCGGCACGCCGGAGAAGGCCCTGATCAACCCGGACAACCTGACCATCCTGATCAGCCACCTCGAGTGCGCCTCGTTCGAGCTGCCGTTCAAGGACGGCGAAAAATTTGGCCGGGCCGAGATCGGCGAGATCCTCAAGTTCCTGGAGGAGGAGAAGCTCGTCCACCACTCCAAGGACACCTGGTACTGGACTTCGGACGCCTACCCGGCCGACGGCGTCAGCCTGCGCTCGATCAGCTCGGACAACTTCGTGGTCGTCGACACCACCGGCCCCCACCGGGTCATCGCCGAAGTCGACTTCACCGCCGCCCTGACCACCCTGCACGAGAAGGCCATCTACATCTGCGAGGGCGAGCAGTACTTCGTCGAGAAGCTCGACTACGAGCAGCGCAAGGCTTTCGTCAAGAAGACCGACATCGACTACTACACCGACGCCATCGACTACACCAAGATCAAGATCCTGGACCAGTTCGACAAGAAGCGGCTGGACCGCTTCGACGTCCGCCACGGCGAGGTCCACGTCGCGACCCAGGTCGTGGGCTTCAAGAAGATCAAGTTCCACACCATGGAGAACGTCGGGGCCGGCGATTTGAGCCTGCCCCAGAACGAGATGCACACCACGGCCTACTGGGTGACCGTCCCGGCCGATATGCTCCAAGCCCTGGACTACGCCTCGGAGCAGAAGATCAACGGCCTCTACGGCCTGGCCTACATCATGCACCACGTGGCGCCGCTGTTCCTGATGTGCGACATCCACGACATCGGCGTCTCGCTGGGCGACAACTCGACCGGCGAGTCCATCCCGCCGCGCGACCTGCCGGCCAAGATCCAGGCCCTGCGCGGGCCGGTCTACGCCGACATGGACTTCGAGCCCAACATCTTCATCTACGACAACTACCCGGGCGGCATCGGCTTGAGCCCCTCGCTCTACGACCTGGACACGACGCTTCTCGAACACTGCCGCAAGACGATCCAAGCCTGCCCGTGCACGGAAGGCTGCCCCTCCTGCGTCGGGCCGGTCAAGGAGAGCGGCGAGCAGGCCAAAGCGGTGGCCCTGGAGATCCTCAACCGGCTCTTGGGTTAATCCCATCTCCGGGGAAAGCGTTCCGGGGTCACGGTTCGGGGGAACGGTGGCCCCGGCCCGCTTGGGCTTCCCCGGAGATGGGAAACAAACCATTCTTCTGCCATTTGTCACCGAATCAGGACGGTCCGGCCGCTGCGAAAGTCCATCCGCCAGGGGTGAACGGCTTGGCACGCTTTTGGCTGGCAAATCAACGGAAAATGGAAACGCGGCTGGACATTATGGACCGGCTTCGGGGATAATCCCATTTCAGGGGGTAGCAATGAAAACAAGAACCAGGCTGCTCACGGTTGCCCTTTTTTCTCTCTTGGCGGGGCCGCTTTCAGCCTCCGCGGCCGGCGCCCAGAAAGCTGAATCCCTGGACGCCGTGCTGGAGAAAGCCCGCGCCTATTGCCGGCGCCTGGACCGGGCGGCCCTGGACTTCGTCTGCCGGGAGGAGGTCACGGAGAAGATCAATGGCCTCGGCCGGCCGGTGGGCATAACCATTCAGAATATGCCCACGAATGTGACGAATAATCCGGGAGCGCTCCACGTCCAGGCCCCGCCTCCCGAGTCCTTCGTCACGACCACCTACCTCTACGACTACCAATACGTCCGCAAGGTTTCGGACGTCCGGGAGCGGCGCGACTTGATCAAGAAAGACGGGGAAGACATACAAGAAGCCGACACCAGGGTCAAAACCCTCCACTTCAAGTTCGCCGAGGTCTTTTTCGGCCCCTCCGTTCTGCTGGGGGCGAACGCGTCCGCCGGCCACATCTACAAGCTGGCCAAGACCGACAAGGTCGAGGGCCAGCCGGTGGCCGTGATCAATTGCGGTCCCCGCGGCATCGGCGGGGAGCGGCCCTTGTCCGGTAAAGCCTGGGTTCGCATCGCGGACGGCGCCGTCCTGAAGATCGAATGGGACCCCGAGACCTTCGGCAGCTATAGGGAAGTCCTGGAGGTGGCTAAGAAGTTCAAGATGAAGCCCAAGATCAAGTCTGGAACCGAGTTCGGGGTGGAGAGGAACGGTCTGCGCTTTCCCAGCCTGGACGTGACCGAGGAAGTCTATTCAGGAGGAGGTTCGTCGATTTTTACCCGGGCCATCATCACCGCCAAATATAAAGACTACAAGTTCTTCACGGTTGAGACCGAAACCGATATTCGCCGGCCCTGACGACGCCAAGGGGCGGGCCCGACCGGCCGTTTTTCATTCCCGATCTCCCTGTGCTACAATTGTAGGGACGCCCATGAACATCATCAAGCTCCTCACCGACGCCACGATCGTGGTCAAGGTCATTCTCCTCATTCTGCTGTTCTTCTCGGTCTTTTCCTGGACCATCATCATCTATAAGCGGCGGGCCCTGCGGGCCGCCATGGTCCAGTCCCGCAAGTTCCTCGAGGTCTTCAAGAAGAGCCGGAACCTGAACGACGTCCAGGAGGCCGCCAAGGGCTTCCCGGCCAGCCCCCAGGCCGCCATCTTCCAGGCCGGCTACAAGGAGCTGGCCTACCTGGCCAAGCAGCAGCAGGCGACCGGCGGGCCGGGTAACGGCAACGGCTCCCGCCTGGAGAACCTTGGCCGGGCCCTGACCAAGGCCAGCAACGGCGAAGTGGCCAAGATGGAGAAGATGATGGGCTTCCTGGCCACAACCGGGAGCGTCACCCCCTTCATCGGCCTGTTCGGCACGGTCTGGGGCATCATGGACGCCTTCATGGCCATCGGCAGGACGCACTCGACCAGCCTGATCGCGGTTTCCGGCCCCATCGCCGAGGCTCTCATCGCCACGGCCGTCGGCCTCTTCGCCGCCATTCCGGCCGTCATCGCCTACAACGCCTTCCTGCACCGGATCAAGGACCAGATCACGGACATGGAGGACTTTTCGCTCGAGCTCCTGAGCATCGCGGAGCGCCTCTATGGTACTCCCTAAGCTCGGCTCGCTCCGCTCCAAGCGCGAGATCGGGACCTCGCTCTCGGAGATCAACGTCACCCCGTTCATCGACGTCATGCTGGTCCTGCTGGTCATCTTCATGGTCACGACCCCCCTGATGCAGTCGGGCATCGGCGTCAACCTGCCGACGGCCGAAACCGACAACGCGCCGGCCGAGGAAGGCCTGCGGCTGACCATCACCCCCGACCAGTACATCCGCATGGGCGAATCGGTCATCAACATCAACCTGCTGGAGAACCGGATCCGCAACTACTTCGCGGGGAAGACCAAGAAAGTCGTTTTCCTACAGGCCGACAAAGACCTTTCGTACGGCTTTATCATCGAAGTCATGGACTTGGTCAAGAAAGCCGGGGTCGAAACCGTCGGCCTGATGGCCGAGCCCAAAGAGGTCAAAGGCAAGGGCAAGGAATGACAAATCGGGCCTTTCAGCGGGCCCTCTACTGGTCGGCGGGGGTCCATGCAGCGCTCCTCCTGCTCTTCATCGTCAACCCCAGCCTGCCCAAGTCCGCGCCCAAGGGCGAGATCCGCTACGTCAACCTCGGCCTGGGCGGAGGAGGAGGGGGCGGGACCGGCGGCGGGGGCGGCGGCTCGCGGCCTCCGGAGGAAACGCTGGCCGAGACGCCGCTTCCGAAGCCCCAATTGCGCGACCTGACGACCGCCTTGAAGGCCGAGGCCGAGCCGGAGTCCAGCCTCCGCTATCCGACGTCCAAGACCAAGGCCAAGCCGTCCCGCGCCAAGAAGCCCGCGCCCGAAAAGACGACCTCCGTCTCCCGGCCCGACCCCGACGCCAAGACAGGCGCTAAAACCGGCGCGACGACCGCCGCGGGCGGCCGGACGTCGGGAGGAGGAGGCGGCGGCGTGCTGACCATCGGCGCCGGAGGGCCCGGTTTCGGCGAAGGATCCGGCCTGGGCGGCTACGGCGATCAGATCGGCATGGGCGACTTCCCCTACACCTATTATCTCCAGAACATCCAGGACCGCATCTCCGGCCGCTGGTTCCAGTCGCTGGTCGACCCGGGTGTCGCCGGAACCTACCGGACCGCGGTCTATTTTCGAATCTTCCGCAACGGCACCATCTCCCGGGTCGAAGTCAAGGAGCCGAGCGGCCTGCGGGCCCTCGACATGTCGGCCCAGCGGGCCGTCACCGACGCCTCTCCCTTCCCTCCGCTCCCCGCCGATTACGACGAGGAGTACCTGGGCATCATCCTCATCTTCGAGCACACCAAATGAACAAACGCACCTTCCTCCCGATTCTCGCGGCCGCGGCCGCCGCCGTCTGCCTCGTTCCAGGGCCGGCCGCCGGCCAGCAGGACGTCGTTCTGACCATCCGCGACGGACAGCCGGCCATCTCCTTTGCCCTGCCGCCGTTCGCCGCTTCCGAAAGCGCCAAGGCGGCGGCCGAAGAGGTCCACGCCGTCCTGGAGGCCGACCTCAAGTACACCCGCATCTTCTCGCTCCTGCCCAAGAGCTATTACGCTTACATCCAGACCCAGAACTTCAAGACCATCCGCTTCGAGGACTGGCAGTCCATCAACGCGGCCGTGCTGTTCACGGCGGAAGTCTCGCAGGCGGGAAACGGCGAGCTGGTCCTGGAGCGCAACTTCTACGACGTCAAGTCCAAGCGGCAGATCCTGCCCGGCAAGCGCTACCAGGCCAAGCCGGCCGACCTGCGCTTCCTGGCCCACCGCATGGCCGACGAAATCATGAAATCCTACGGCGAAAAGCCGCTCTTCACCTCCAAGATCGCCTTCGTCAGCGACCGGGACGGCAACAACGAGATCTACATGATGGACTATGACGGAGCCAACCAGACCCGCCTGACCTTCAACAAGACCCAGGATTATTCGCCCGCCTGGTCCCCCGACGCTTCCCGCCTGGCCTACACCTCCTACCAGCAACTCACGGCCGGCCTTTATATCCTGGACGTCTACGAGGGCAAGCGCACCCCGGTCTCGACCCGGGGCGGCAACTTCTACAGCCCGAGCTGGTCGTCCGACGGCCGCCGGCTGGCCTTCGCCTCGACCATGGACGGCAATGCCAACATGGAAATCTACGCGGCCGAGATCGAGGCCAAGCCGACCCGGGTCGGCCGCATCAAACGGCTGACCTTCAGCCAGAACAGCGACACTGCCCCGACCTGGTCGCCCAACGGACGCCAGGTCGCCTTCACCTCGGACCGGGCGGGAACGCCCCAGATTTACGTCATGGACGCCGAGGGCGGCAACGTCCAGCGCATCTCCTTCGGCGCCAGCTACCATGACTCCCCCGCCTGGTCCCCGGCCGGGGACAGGATCGTTTACGTGGCCAGGGTCGACAACGTCTTCGACCTGTACATCTACAGCATCCGGACGCAGTCCGTCCAGAAGCTGACCGAGAGCAACGCCCGCAACGAGTCGCCGTCCTGGTCGCCGGACGGCCGCCACGTCGTCTTCACCTCGAACATGCGGGGCGGCAGCCAAATCTGGGTCATCGACGCCGACGGCGCCAACCTGCGGCCGCTGACCAGCCAAGGCGCGAACAAACTGCCCGATTGGGGCAATTGAAGCCCGGCCCGGAGGCCTGAGGGAAAGGAGTCGGCCGGAGGCCGATTCCGTTGACAGTCCGCCGGATTTCATGTAAAAGAAGGCTTGTTCGTGTAAGTCAATAATCCGGCAGCCGCCGCATCATCCTATTGAGGAGGTCCCATGAAACGCGCTTTAATCCTGTCTCTCACCATCCTGCTGGCCGCATCTTTTACGGTCTCTTGCAAGCCCAAGGTCAAGCCCGTTCCCAAGCCGGTCCAGGCCGTCGAGCAGCCCAAGGTCGAGAAGATCGAACCGCAAGTCCCGGTTCAGAAGCCCCGGCTCAGCGAAGAAGAACTTTACATGGCCAAGTCTCTCGAACAGCTCAACAGCGAGAAGCCCCTGGCCCTGATCAACTTCGACTACGACGAATACGTCATCCGGGAAGACGCCAAGGCGATCCTTGACGCCAACGCCGCCTGGCTCAAGCGCTGGCCCAGCGCCAAGATCCTGGTCGAAGGCCACTGCGACGAACGGGGCACCGAGGACTACAACCTGGCCCTGGGCGAAAAGCGGGCCCAAGCCGCCTACGACTACCTCGTCGGTCTCGGCATCTCCGGCTCGCGGATGAAGACCCTGTCCTACGGCAAGAGTCAGCCGCTCGACATGAGCAAGGACGATTCGGCGATGGCCCGCAATAGCCGCGATCAGTTCTTGGTCATCGAAAAATAAGCCGCGACGGTCATGAAAAAAGCCCTCGGGGCGGCGCTCGTTCTCATCCTGGCCGGCTCGGTGGCCGGCCAGGATCGGGAGAAGAAGACCTATGAGCTTCTCTATGAGGACGTTCAGCTCCTAAAGCAGCAGGTCCAGCGCCTGGATAAAAAGCTCGACACGGCCGCTGAAGACCTGCGCCGGCTCAAGGACCAGCTCGGCGAAATGCAGGCCCTGCTGAAGGGCCTGCAGACCGAGCAGGCCAAGACCGGAGACCGCGTTCGCGCCGTCCCGGCCCAGTATCAAGCCCTGACGGAACGGCAGGGCCAGCGCGAAACG
>JAQULS010000213.1 GCA_028749235.1 Acidobacteriota bacterium
CCCACTTTTTTTCCCTGACGGCAGGCCGACGCGGACAAGAGGGAGAGACAAACGAGAGGGACAAGAACGGCGGCGGCGAAGCGCGGGCGGATTGAAGCCATGCCGTTGGTCTCCTTGTTGAGAACGGGTCAGAGCGCTTCCCGAACCTTGGCCAGCCCGTTCAGCCGCTTTAAAATAACGGCCAGCTCCGCGGCGGGCTGATCCTTGATCTGTATCACTTCTTTCTTATTGACCGTCTTGCCCAGCAAACCGCCGACGGCGGCCCCGGCCGCGGCTCCCGCGAGACCGCCTATAAGGGCCCTCGTCCGACGCTTGCCGGTGGAGATTTCCTTCCCCGAGCTCAAGTCGCCGATAACGGCGCCGTAGAAGACGCCCTGCTCGAAGCCGCCCAAAGCGCCCGCGGTCTTGGAGACCTTGGGGATGCGGACGATCCGGATATCGGCCAGGGGGACGAATTCATAGAGGCCGGCCGCGGGATTGGCGATAACGAGCGATTCCGGCCGGACGGCGATGAGCGAGCCGGCAAGCTCCGTGTCGTCGGTCCGGACGACTTCGATCCAGACGCCCGCCCGGGACCTGCCGGGCAGGGCGGAAGGCATCAGGCAGAGAACGGCCGCGAGGGCCAGAACGGGGATGACGGCGGGTCGAAGAACGCGACGCAATTGGAGCGATGGCATGATCGTGTTCGGTCCGGCGTCATTGTATCACCGGTTCCGGAAAGTAGCCAGATCACCCGCCGCCGGGGCCTGATTTCCGCTTCCGTTTGCCGCCGATTCTCTATATGATTACTCCCTTCGCATGAGCCATCCGGACGACGGGCTGAAGCTTCGCGGTCGGTTCCGCTGGACCGTCTGCGCCCTCCTCTTTTTCGCCGCGACCATCAACTACGTCGACCGCCAGATCATCGGCATTCTGGCTCCCGAGCTGCAAAAGATCTTCGGCTGGAGTGAAGTCCAGTACGGCTACATCGTGACGGCGTTCCAGGCCGCCTACGCCCTCGGCCTGGCCGTCTTCGGGCGGCTCGTCGACCGCTTCGGGACCCGGATCGGATACACCGCCGCCATCGTCTTCTGGAGCCTGGCCGCCATGGCCCACGCGGCGGCCCGCTCCGCCCTCGGCTTCGGCGCCGCCCGGTTCGCCCTTGGCCTGGGTGAAGCCGGAAACTTCCCGACCGCGATCAAGACCGTGGCCGAGTGGTTCCCCAAGCGGGAGCGGGCCCTGGCCACGGGCATCTTCAACGCCGGGACCAACGTCGGGGCACTCGTCGCCCCGGCCGTCGTGCCGTGGCTGACGATCAAGTTCGGCTGGTCGGCCGCGTTCCTGGCCACCGGCGCCATCGGCTTCATCTGGATCATTTTCTGGCTGGCCTTCTATGAGATCCCGGAGCGCAAGCACGGCCTCGACCCGCGCGAGCTGGCCTACATCCACAGCGATCCCGTCGAGACGTCGACCGAGAAGATCCCCTGGATCAAACTTCTCCGCCACCGCCAGACCTGGGCCTTCGTCCTGGGCAAGTTCCTGACCGACCCGATCTGGTGGTTTTATCTCTATTGGCTGGCCAAGTTCCTCAACGCCCGCTTTGGACTGACCCTGTCCGGATTGAGCCTGCCGCTTATCGTCGTCTACCTGATGACCGATGTCGGCAGCATCGGCGGCGGCTGGGCCTCTTCGGCCCTGATCAAGCGGGGCTTGTCCATCAACGCCTCGCGTAAGCGGGTCATGCTGGTGAGCGCACTTTTGGTCGTACCCGTCGTCGCGGCCCCCCGGTCCACAACGGTCGCCATGGCCGTCCTGCTCATCGGCTTGGCCGCATCCGCCCACCAGGCCTGGTCGGCCAATATCTTCACTTTCGTCTCGGACATGTTCCCCAAGCGGGCCGTGGGCTCGGTGACGGGGCTGGGCGGCGCGGCCGGCGCGGCGGGCGGGATGCTCTTTGCCGCTTCCGCGGGCCATATCATCTCCAGGACGGGCAGCTACACGATCCTCTTTCTGATCGCCGGCTCGGCTTATCTTTTGGCCCTGGGCATCATCCAACTTCTCGCACCGCGGCTTAAGCCGGTGGATCTGTAAGATCGCAAGGCTGGCATGGGGACCGGGATTGCCGTACAATCCGCTCCCGACCCATGCCTCCCCTGTTCAAAGAACTTACCGCATCCGAGCTGCATGCTTGGCTGGCTCCGCTGGGCGTTTCCTTGCGTCTGGCCAGGCGGCTTCAGGCGGCGGTGCTGAAGCACGACGCGTTCCCCGAGAGCCTTCCGGAGGTCTCGGATAAGCTGTTGGCGAAGGTACGGGAGAAAGTGCGCCTGCCGCGGCTGGTCCGGCGGGACAAGGTGGTTTCGGCGCGGGATGGATTCGCCAAGTATCTTTTCCAGGGCGATGGGCCGGAACCGTTCGAGGCTGTGCGGATCCCGCTGGTGCATCGGCCCGGAGAAGAGAAGTACATCGTCTGCGTAAGCTCGCAGGTGGGGTGCGCGCTGGGCTGCGAATTCTGCGCCACGGGGAGAATGGGCTTGGTGCGCGATCTTTCGGCTTGGGAAATGGTCGATCAGGTCATCCGCATCGCAGCCGATTCAAAGCATCCTGTCCGCGGTGTTGTATTCATGGGGATGGGCGAACCCATGCTGAACTATGACGCCGTCGTGCGGGCGGCACGGATCCTGAGTGAGCCGTGCGGGTTGGCTATTTCGGCCAAGGCCATCAGCCTCTCGACGGCCGGGGTGGTGCCGGGCATCCGGCGATTCACGGCCGACAGGCTGCCGTTCCGCCTGGTGGTATCATTGACGAGCGCTGATCCGTCCCGGCGGCGCGGGCTGATGCCGATAGAGAGGACTTATCCCCTGCCGGAGCTGATGAAGGCGATACGGGAATACCATGGCGCGTCGGGTCAGCGCGTCATACTAGCTTGGACGGCCATTTCGGGATTCAACACGCGGGAAGAGGATGCCATCCAACTGGCCGAGCTGGTTCGGAACCTGCCGATCAGGCTGGATCTGATCGATGTGAACGACGCTACAGGGCGATTCCTGCCGCCTTCGCCCGCTGAGTTGGATTCGTTCCGGGATGCCTTGCAAAAGCACCTCAAAATGCCGGTGGCGAGGCGCTATAGCGGCGGGCGGGACATCCATGCCGCCTGCGGGATGTTGGCGGGTCATTATCAAAATGATAAACACTAATTTTATCAATATCTTTTGGGAATTTAGCCATTTTTCGGCTGATTCTCGATATTTATAATAAAATCTCTGGGCTCGAACATTTTTGTTATGGAGCCAAATATTTTATAAACGAAAGTGCCTTTCTCCATTAGCCCATGATCATTTGTAATAAATATATGGCAATAACTAGCATAGTATGTGTGCAAAGCATCATTAAATGTATTTTTAAATCGAGTCTTTTTATTAGATTCGGAATCCATACCAAGTGCGTGAACAACGAAGTACCCCATAATAATCCTATGATATTCTCTTTCTTTTTCGCTCTTTATTGGAACAGTTAGTTGGCAATCTATATAATCTATAAATCTCTTCTTAAAAATCGAAGCGGAGAATAATTCGTCGACGTCTTTATCATGGAGAGAGGCGGATTTATTACGGAATATTGCCGCTCTATTCTCTAAAAACAATCTTCTTAACTCCTTGAACTCATTTTTATTTCCTTCGATTAAATTTTGATATTCCATTCCGTTCGCAATTATTGAGTCAATATCGAAACTCTCTTTTAGTCTTAGAATGTTAGCAAGATATCTTCGTGTTCCAGCCGGAAGAGTGGACAGATCAAGATCTTTGCTCTCTATGCCTGAAATGGCCTTTTTCAATGTATCAATACTTTCTTGGCTAAATGGAACGTCTTTTAAAGACCCGGTACTTATATTTTCATTTCGTTCTTTTTCCACCTCCAATCTGAAAGCCTCATTAGGAGAGATGGGATACTGTTTTAACGGTTCATCAAAACATTTGCACAAATATTTAGATCCAATCAATTTATCTATAAAGGCTAAGTCTAATATCTTCTCGTCGGTAGGATCATTCTTTAAGTCGAGAATATGTGCATGCGAGAAAAACAATTCGCATATATGTTCATTTCGTTCAATAAAACTTAATAACGATTTATAATTATTATCAGTCCTTAGACGAGTCAAAATATTCGTATCAAAATAAACCCTCATTCCCCCCCTCGATTACCATACGTCTAGGATCTTCTATATATATATAGCTTGTTTTCCCAATCCTTAACGACTGTTTTTTTGCCTTTAATAACCAAGACATGCCCCTCGGCTCGGAGAAGCTCGGCCTGCGCTTCGATTCCGCCCGGGTACTTGGGATTGATCTCTCCTCCGGCTTT
>JAQULS010000076.1 GCA_028749235.1 Acidobacteriota bacterium
GCCAGCCGCTTTTCTCCGCTTTCGGAGACGAATCCCTCTATGTCCGGCTGGAGAACTCCCAGACCAAAGCCATCATCACCCAGAAAAAGCACGCTCCTAAAATTCGCAAGATCCTCGACAAGCTGCCCTTCCTCGAATACATCATCATCGTCGATCACGACGGCAAAGCCCCCCTACAGAAGAAGGAAATCGTCTTCAGCCTGGAGAAGGCGGCCCCGGTCGAGCATCTGGACATTCATCCCACCCTGGCCGAATCCCCCTCCCTGCTCCACTACACTTCGGGAACCACCGGGCTTCCCAAGGGCGTCAAGCACGTCCATTACTCCCTCATTTCCCAGTACCTGACGACCAAGTGGGTTCTGGACGTCCGGCCGGACGACATCTATTGGTGCACCGCCGACCCGGGCTGGGTGACGGGCACGTCCTACGGCATCATCGGCCCCTGGAGCATCGGTGTCACCCAGTGCGTCATGGACACCGGCTTCTCGGCCGAGGCCTGGTACAAATTCATCGCGAAACACAAGATCACGGTCTGGTATTCGGCCCCGACCGCCATCCGTTCGCTGATGAAGGCCGGCGACGAGGTGATCAAGAAACACGACCTGCGAAGCCTCCGCCTTCTGGCCAGCGTCGGCGAACCTCTCAATTCCGAGGCCGTTCTCTGGTCCGAGCGGGTCTTCGGCAAGGCCTTCCTGGACACCTACTTCCAGACCGAGACGGGATCGATCATGATCACCAACTTCCCGGGCCTGAAGATCAAGCCCGGCTCCATGGGCAAGCCGTTCCCGGGCATCACCGCCACCGTCCTCGACCCCAAAGTCTACGAGCCCTACGCCGAAACGGGCAAGATCGGGTTGATCGCCATCCAGCCCGGCTGGCCGGCCATGATGCGGACCTACTGGAACAACGAGGAGACCTATCGCAAGAAGTTCAAGAACGGCTGGTACATGACCGGCGACCGGGCCAGCCTGGACAAGGAAGGCTATTTCTGGTTCATCGGGCGCGACGACGACATCATCAATACCGGCGGCCACCTGGTCAGCCCCTTCGAGGTCGAATCCGCCCTGATCGAACATCCGGCCGTGGCCGAGTCGGCCGTCGTCAGCAAACCCGACCCGATCAACATGGAGGTCGTCAAGGCCTTCGTCACCCTCAAGCCGGGCTTCACGGCCAGCGCCGACCTGGACCTCGAGATCATGAACTTCATCCGCAAGAAGCTCTCCCCCCTGGCCATGCCCCAGGAGATCGAGTTCACCCCGTCGCTGCCCAAGACCCGCAGCGGCAAGATCATGCGCCGGATCCTCAAAGCCAAGGAGTGGGGCGAGGAGATCGGCGACACGTCCACCCTGGAAGACGATTGAACCTCACATATCCCATAAGGAGTCTAGCATCATGGCCGATGAACTGAAGGACATCGTCCTCAAGTACGTCATCGCGGAGTACTTGGAGGAAGGCAGCGACCCGATCACCTTCGACACCCCGCTCATCTCGGGCGGCATCGTCGATTCGTTCTCCATGGTCTCCCTGAAGCGTTTCCTGGAGAACAAGTACAAGATCAGCATCCCCGACGACCAGGCGACGCCCGAGGCCTTCGATTCGGTCGACAAGATAGCGGTCCTGGTCCGCCGGTTCACCCAAGCCTGACCGGCGCTTCCGCCCTCCGCCGCACGTCTCACGCACAAGGAGCCAAACCATGTCTTATTCCGAAAAAACCCGGGCCATGTACCAGGGCGTCCTGCAGGGACTTATGGACGCCGGCCTGCTGAAGCAGGAGCGCTACATCCATTCCCCCCAGGCCGCCGACATCGAGGTTGAGTTTCCCTCGGGCTCGTCCCTCAAGAAGGTCATCAACATGTGCGCCAACAACTACCTCGGGCTGTCGAGCCACCCCGAGGTCATCAAGGCCGCCCACGCCGGCCTGGACAGCCGCGGCTACGGCATGTCCTCGGTCCGCTTCATCTGCGGCACCCAGGACATCCACCGCGAGCTGGAGCACATCGTGACCAAGTTCCTGGGCACCGAGGACACCATCCTCTTCCCCTCCTGCATGGACGCCAACGCCGGCGTCTTCGAGGCCATACTGACCAAGGACGACGTCATGATCTCGGACCGCCTGGTCCACGCCTCGCTCATCGACGGCATCCGTCTGTGCAGCGCGATGCAGGACACCTTCAAGCACTCCGACATGGCTCATCTGGAACAGAAGCTGGCGATGCACCAGGACCGCCGCCTGCGGCTGGTCATCACCGACGGCGTCTTTTCCATGGACGGCGACACGGCCAAGCTCGACGAGATGGTCGCCCTCTGCCGCAAGTACGACGCCATGCTGCTGGTCGACGAATCCCACGCTTCGGGCTTCATCGGCAAGACCGGCCGCGGAACGCACGAGAAGTACGGCGTCGTGGGCGAGATCGACGTCATCACCACGACTTTCGGCAAGGCCCTCGGCGGAGCCACCGGCGGCTGCGTCTCGGGCCGCAAGGAGCTGGTGGATATGTGCCGCCAGAAGGCCCGGCCCTACCTCTTCTCCAACTCCATCGCCCCGGTCATCGTCGAGGGGGTGCTGAAGGTCTTCGAGATCCTCAACGCCTCGACCGAGCGCCGCGACAAGCTGGAATGGAACGCCGCCTACTGGCGCAAGGGCCTGCAGGAAGCCGGGTTCGTCCTCAAGGAAGGCGACACCCCGATCGTCCCGGTCATGCTCTTCAACGCCAAGCTGGCCCAGGACTTCTCCCGCTTGCTCTACGAGGAGGGCGTCTACGCCGTGGGCTTCTTCTTCCCCGTCGTCCCCCAGGGCCAGGCCCGCCTCCGGACCCAGCTTTCGGCCGGGCACGACAAGCACCACCTGGACAAGGCCCTGGGCGCCTTCGTCAAGGCCGGCCAAAAGCTCGACATCCTGGGCAAGTCGCGCCAGGAAATCATAGACCGCTTCGGCATGTGATTCTCCCCGAGCCGAGGCCGTCCTTCGGGGCGGCCTCGGCCGGTTATCTCCCCCCTCAGTGAGGTCACCATGGACGCCAAGCTCGCCAATCCCGCGCCCCTCGGCCTGATGGGCTTCGGGATGACCACGGTCCTGCTCAACATCCACAACGCCGGATTCTTCCCGGTCAGCGCCATGATCCTGGCCATGGGCATCTTTTACGGCGGCATTGCCCAGGTCATCGCCGGGATCATGGAATTCCGCAAGGGCAACACCTTCGGGACGACCGCCTTCACCTCGTACGGCCTGTTCTGGCTGAGCCTGGTGGCGATCTGGGTCATTCCCGGAACCAACGCCCCCAACGGCGGCGCCACGCCGGCGCCGTTCATGGGCTTCTATCTGGCGATGTGGGGCCTGTTCACCTTCTTCATGTGGATCGGGACGTTCAAGAAGAACCGGGCCATCCAGTTCGTCTTCTTGAGCTTGACCGTTCTCTTCTTCCTGCTCGCCGCCCACGATTGGCTGGGCTCCCCCGCCGTCGGCCGCCTGGCCGGCTTCGAGGGCATCGTCTGCGGCCTATCCGCGGTCTACCTGGCCATGGCCGAGGTCCTGAACGAGGCCAAGGGCCGGATCGTGCTGCCGATCGGCGAGATCACGAAGGCTTGAGCGGACCGATACCCCTGACTTCAAACGGGTAGAGTTTGCCCTGCGGCGACGCCGGCAGCGTCAGGGAGACGAATTCTCCGTCCGCCTTGATTTTCAAGCGCCGGCCGGCGGCAAAGGCGCGGATTTTCGCTCCGGATCCTCCCGGCTCGAGCCGGACGACGAGCGCCTGAGGGCCGTCGCCCGCGTAGGTCCCGGAAACTCGGTCCGCCCGCATTCGATAATCGAGGACCCGGCCGCGCCAGCGAAGCGTCTGGCCGAACCCGCTCTCCCAATAGCCGTCCGTCGCCGCGGGGGCCAGGACGAGAGTGCCGTCCCGACGGAAATCCACCCCGAGCAGAAAGCGCTGGACGATGCGGATCAGATTGGCGGGATACTCGCAGTACTTGTTGGCGCCGAGCCCCCGGGCGGCCCCCTGGTCGTCTGCTTTATACCGCTCCCGCCAGTAATAGCCGTTCTTGGCGCCTTCCCGGCAAACGGCCTGGATGCCGCGCCGGAGGCCTTCGGCATCTCCCCGGCGGGCCCTGGCTTGCGCCTCCAGGTACCAGACCCGGCCCATGGCCGCCAGGTCATACCGGTCCGCGAAGGTGAATTCCCAAGCCTGGTAGGCTTCCGGATGGGTGGCGATGCCCGTCGGCATCCCGCCGTAATAAAACAACGGCTCGTCCTTGAGCTTGGGCCACAGGACGGCCGTCTGTTCGGGCGTCGCCGTATTCAGGGCGATGGCCGTCCAATCGACATCGGTCAGCCCGTGGCTCGAGATTAAGCCGCGCTCCGGGTGATCGTACTCGGCGAATCGCCCTTTTTCCGCGAGCCAGAACCTGGTGGTGAAATAGCGCTTGATCCGTTCGGCCAGCCGGTCGTATGCCTCGGCCTTCGCCGCGTCCCCCGCCGCCCGGTTCAGGGCGGCCGCCCGGTGAAAGGCGTCCACGGCATGGCACTGCGCGACGCCGTCCCGTTCGATCCGGGCCGGGCGCTCGATGTAATAACCCGCTCCCCCGACGGCGCCGTCGGCGCCGACCATCGAGGCCAGGTGGTCCGCCGTCCGGTTGACCGAAGGCAATTGGGCCTTGAGCCACGCCTCATCCTGCGTCATGCGGAAGATATCATCGGCGTTTTGGATGTAGGTCGGATCGGCCAAGGCGCGCAGGGGATTGCCGGGCACCCAATGTTCGTACAAGCCGCCATTGACGGCGACGGCGGCCTCGTGGCCCTCCCCACCGATTCGAGTGCCCGCCGAACTCGGCAGAATGGCCAGGGGCAGAGAGCCGTCCGGACGCTGAAAAGAGCGGACATAATCCCAGTTGGCCTTGACCACGTCGACTCGCCCCAGCCAAAGCAGGGCATCGGTCATCTGATGGCCGTCGAGAGAGGGGTAAGTGCAGCCGTAGCCGAAGTCCTTCCCGTCCGCGCAGACCGACCAATAGCCGAAGAAGACCTTGGGATTGATCGCGGCGATGACATTCCCCGCGGCGGCCTGACGATAGGCCAGGACGATATCGGGATCGGGCAGTACGATCTCCGTCCCGTCGAGCGGAGCGGCCGGAATCGTCCCTCCGCTCACGGACACGGAAGCCGATCCGCCGCCCGCCGGCCGGCACGCCGCGGCCGCCGTGAACGCCAGCCAGAAGACGAGCGCCGGCCGCGGCGGCTTCAACCGCGGGCCTCGGAATAAGGATACGTCGTCTCTTTTCATGGCCGGATGATATCGCCGGCTTCGATCAGCCGTCAAGGGCGCACGGGAGTAGCGACGCTTCAAAAGAAGTAATAAACCGCGCCCAGAACGCGCAGGTTTCCGGCCCAATGGGCGTCATTCACCTTGCCGGTTTCATCGGCGGTGCCGTAGGCGGCCGCGGTATACTCGACCTCCGCCGCCAGCCGGACCTTGCCTGAATTGAACACGACCCGGGGCGCCACCCGGTAAAGGGCGGCGATGTCCAACCCCCGGCCGTACGCAGCTCCGACAATGGTCTTTCCGGTTCCCAGGTTTTGGGAGTACCCGGCAAAAAGCCCCGCCTGGAAGGCCGTCCCGTTGGTCATGAGCTCCGTCCAGCAGGCCAAGACCCGGTAGGGCTCGTAGCGGACGATGTCGCGGACGGCATCCGCAACCTCGGTCACGGCGTAGCCGCCGATCATGGTCAGGTGGTGCGGGTCCTGCCCGTAAAACGCCTCGGCCTTGAGAATCCCCGCCTTGTTCTTGACCTTGAAATAGACCTGACCGGCCCAGTCGGAAACAGTCTCGTCCGTGGCGTACCCGGTCGAAGTCGTCAGCCGCGGCCGGACGGAACGATAATCGATGCCGCCGCCGGCCACAAACTCGCAGCCCGCGGGGCAAGTCCAATGATACTGGACCTTGAGGTTGAACTCGGGCCAGCCGGCGTTGCGGGCGTAGGCCGTGCTGGCCCCGTCCGGACCGTTGTCGACGAAATCCCGCTCGGCCAGGGCCGTGGCGATGAGGCTCCAGCGCCCCAGCCGCCGGGTGAGCCGGACTTGGGGCGAGCGATTGAAGGCCTGGAAGGGAGCCCCCGTGTTGAACGAGACGACGTCGGGAAAGCTTTCGCTGACGAACAGCGGATGCCAGTACTGCCCGACCAGGAGCTCGGTCGACTTCCAGTCGAGCTTGAGATAGGCATGGCGCAGCCGGAAGCTGTTGATGGCGGCCTCGGTCGACCCGAAGAACTCGGCCTCAATCAGGCCCGAGGTCTTGGCCCCGAAGGCGTCCGGCCCGGTGATCTTGCCCAGCAGCCGCGTCTGGATCGAAAGCATGTGAAAGCTCGACGCCGCGTTCACGTCGCGCCCGTCCGCGTCCGTCTGGACCGGCTTGGGGTAGAGCAGATAATGCCCCTCGCGAAGATTGACCGTCTGGCGCGAGTCGTAGATCAGGTCCGTTTTGACGAATCCGGAGAAGGTGATGCCGAAGGCAGGCTTGCTTTCGTCCTGGGCCAAAGCCGGGGCCGCCAGCGCGGCCGCGAGAACGATTCCGAGCAGGACGGGGCGGGCGTGAGTCATGACCGATCCTTTGGGCGAACGAATTCCGTCACCAGCCGTTTTATATACCAGAATCCGCCGTCGAACGGAAACCGGCCTTTCAATCCAGGTCCAACTCGGCCTCGACCGTCGAGCCCTCCGGATCGTTTTGCAGCCGGAATCCCCGCTTTTCGAAGACCGCGATCATGCGGGGATTGTTGGAGGTCGTCACGGCCGTGATCCGGCGAACGCCCCAGTCCCGGGCGATGGCCAGACAGTAGTCGGTCAGGACGCCGCCCAGGCCCTTGTCCTGCCAGGGGTCTCCGACCAGCACGGCGTATTCGGCGGTCGCGCGCATCGGGTCGGCGATGAGCCGGCCGATACCGAGAAGCCGCCTCCGGCCGCCTTCCTCGACTTCCGCCACGATGGCCATCTCCCGGTCGTAATCGAGGTAGCAATACCGGACCGCCGTGTCGTGGCTGGACCAGGCCGGAAAGCCGCGGAAACGCATGTAAATCGACTCCTTGGAGCAAAGGCCCAGGAGTTCCAGCCACAGCGGCTCATCCTCCGGCTTGATCGGCCGCAGGAGGCATGCCGAACCGTCCGGCAGGACCGTCGATCGGACGGCGTCCTGGGGGTAAGGCCGCAGGGCCAGATGGGGATAGGAGGCGCGATTCGCCTTCCCCAGCCCCAAAGCCGCCCGGTCGACGACGATCCGGGCATCGAGAGCCGTCGCCCCTTCCGGGGTCACCAGGAGGGGATTGATGTCGAGCTCGGCGATCTCGGGAAATTCGGCCGCCAGATAAGACAGCCGGATCATGACTTCGACCAAGGCCTCGACCGCCAGGGCGGGTTTGCCGCGGTAGCCGGAAAGAAGCGGCCAGATCTTGAGCGATTCGAGCATGCGCCGGGCCAGCCGCTCGTTGAGCGGCGGAAAGCCCAGGGCCCGGTCGCCGAGAAGCTCCGCGGCCGTGCCGCCCAGGCCGGCCATGAGGACGGTGCCGAAGACGGCGTCCTTTTTGGCGCCCAAAATCAGCTCCAGGCCGTCGCCGTACCGGATCATAGGCTGGACGGTGACGCCGCCGAGGCGCGCCTCCGGCCGGGCCGCCGCCGCGGAAGCCAGGAGACGGGCGAAGGCGGAACGGACTTCCGTCTCGCCGGCGAGATCCAGCGCGACGCCGCCGACATCGGTCTTGTGATTGATGTCGGGCGAGTCGATTTTAAGGACCACGGGATATCCCGTCACCTCCGCGGCCCGCACCGCCTCGTCCGCGGTCGGGGCCGCGATCGGGAGTGAGACCCGGATGCCGCAGGCCCGCAGGAGCGCCTTGGAGTCGGCTTCGGAAAGAATCCCCTCGGAAGCCCGGAATACAGGCTCGAAGCCGGCCCGCAGGGCTTCCCGGTCCATGGGGTAATCGACCGGAACGTCCTTGGGCGTCTCATAAAGGCTTTCCAGGTTCCTGGCGTAAGAAACCAGGGTCATGAAGGCGCGCACCGCTTGTTCCGGCGTTTCGAAAGTGGGTATGCCGGCTTCGTTGAGGATGCCGACGCCTTCCGCGATCGACGAGCCGCCCATCCAGGCCGCCAGCACGGGCTTGGCCGACTCGGCCGCCGCCGCAGCCGTCTCCTTGGCCATGGCCGTCGGATTGGTCATGGCCTGCGGCGTCACGATCAGCAGGAGGGCATCGACGTTCGGGTCTTGCAGCACGATGCGGGCGGCTTTGACGAGCCGCTTGGAGTTCGCATCGCCCAGGATGTCGACGGGATTACGATGCGACCAGGCCGGAGGCAGGGCTTCGTCGAGGGCCGCCCGGGTGCCGTCCGCGAGGACGGCCAGCCGGCCGCGGGCGGCAACGAGCGCGTCCGTGGCCATCACCCCCGGCCCCCCCGCGTTGGTGATGATCGCCAGCCGGTCGCCGCGGGGCACCTTGCGGCGGGCCAAGAGTTCGGCCGCGTCGAAGATTTCTCCGATGTCGAGAACCCGGACCAGTCCCGCCCGCCGGAAGGCCTCATCGTAGACCGCGTCTTCCGAGGCCAGCGCTCCCGTATGCGAGGCGGCGGCTTGGGCCGATTCGGGAAACCGGCCCGCCTTATAGACGATGATCGGCTTGGTCCGGGCGAAAGCCCGCGCCGCGGTCATGAAGCGGCGGGCGTTGCTGACGGATTCGATATAGAGAAGAATGGCCCGCGTTCCTTCGTCTTCGCCGAAGTAGTCGATGAGTTCGGCAAAACCCACGTCCATGGCGTTGCCCACGGAGACGAAGTGGGAGAACCCGACCTTCTCCTGCAGGGCCCAGTCGAGAACCGCGGTGCACAGGGCGCCGGACTGGGAGATGAAGGCCACATCGCCCGCCTTGGGCATGGCCGCGGCGAAGCTGGCGTTCAACTGGCGGCCGGGAGAAATGAATCCGAGGCAATTGGGCCCCAAAATCCGCAGCCCCTCGAACGCGGCGGCCTCGCGGCGGACGGCCGCTTCAAGCGCCGCTCCCTCCGGTCCGGTTTCCCGGAATCCGGCCGAGACGATGATCAATCCGCCGATCCCGGCTCGGCCGCAGTCGCGGACGATGTCCGGGACTTCCGCTGCCGGGGCGCAGACGATCCCCAGATCGGGGATCGCCGGCAGGTCGGCCAGGGAAGGCCGGCACTGGATGCCCAGGACCGCCTCGTGGGCCGGATTGACCGGATAGACCACGCCCTTGAAGCCGCCGATGATGAGGTTGGATAGAATCTTGCCGCCGACGCTCTTGGGATTGGAGGTCACGCCGATGAGGGCGATGCGATGGGGTTGAAACAGCCGCTCTAAATTATGGATGTTCATAGATGGGACTCCGCCGGATAAAGGGCCATTTATTGTCCGCCAAACCGCTACCGAGGTCAACGGAGCCGATCGCTGAAGACGACCTCCAGCCCGTCCCGAACCCCTTCGGCCATGGCCGCCGGCGAGGTATCAGCCGCAACCTCGATGATCAAAAGGGGAACGCCCTGCTGACCGTAAAAGGCCTCCAGGGGAGCCGTCCGGGCTTCAAAAAGCCGCCAACGGACGGCTACGGCTTCGTGGTCATCATCCGTCCGCCCGGCTCTGTCCCCCGCCGCATTGCTGCGAATACGGGCCAGGATCACGGGCCGCGCCGCCCGCAGCCGGACGACAGCCTTTATTTCGACGTACGCTTCCATGTCCCGGGCTTGTCCGGCATGGCGCGGCAATCCGTTGAGAATCAAGATATCGTTGCTGCCGACGCCACGCTCCCGGATAAACGAGGCCAGGATCTTCAGAGCGATCGGAAACTGGCCGTCCTCAAGCAGGGCGCCGGTTCGCAGCGCCCGCCGGACGATTTCGAGATCGGCGGGCTCGAGGCGGCTCTCCGAGGCCGCGGCGGCCCGCAGCTCGGCCCCGAAATCGAAATGAAAACAACGCCGGCCCGCGAGGCCCCAGGTCTGCCAGAAATCGCCCAGAGGGGTTTTCCCTGCCCCTGTGGGGCCCAGAATCAGAACGGACGGCAAGCGCACGGCCGGCATGATATCATATCTTCAACCCCGCTCCGCAACTCGCCAACCGGGCGAATATCTCCTATAATACCCGCTCCGCCATGCGCGAAAAGACCAAAGCTCTCCGGACCCTCATCTATCTCGTTCCGTTCGGCCTGGCCGTCGCCTCTCTCTGGTTCGGTACCGTCCGGATCCCGCTGCTCGATGTTTTCAAGACCCTGCTTTCACCCCTGGTCCCGTCTTGGAAGGCCGCCCTACCCGCCGGCTACGTGGATATCGTTTTCGGCATACGCCTGCCCCGCATCATTCTGGCGCTGGCGGCGGGTTCGGCGCTTTCGATCTCGGGCGCGTCCCTGCAAGCCCTGTTCAAGAATCCCCTGGTCAACGAGTACATCCTGGGCCTTTCCTCCGGGGCCGGATTCGGGGCGGCCCTGTCGCTCGTCTTTCTGCCTCATTTCCCGCCCCAGCTCCTGGCCTTTGCTTTTGCTATCGTCGCCGTTCTCCTCGTCCTATCAATCGCTTCCCGCTCGGAATCGCCCGCGGTCTCGCTCCTTCTCACCGGCGTCATTATCTCCGCTTTCTTCACGGCCCTTCTTTCCCTGGTCGAGCTCTTCGCCAGCCCCTATTCCCTGCAGGCCCTCTTCTACTGGCTCATGGGCAACCTTTCCCTGGCGGGATGGGCGCAGATCCTCCCGTCCCTGCCCGTCATCCTGGCCGGCAGCCTGATCCTCTTCCGTATGCGGTGGCGGCTGAACGTTCTCTCGATGAGCGACGATGAGGCCCGTTCGCTGGGCATCCATGTCCGCCGGGAAAAGTTCCTGGTCGTCGTTCTGGCCGCCCTCGTCACCTCCGCCGCCGTTTCGACGGCCGGCATCATCGGCTGGATCGGCCTGATCGTTCCCCATCTCGTCCGGATGATGTTCGGAGCCGAAAACCGCCGCGTCCTGCCGCTCTCGGCCGCCCTGGGAGCTTCCTTCCTCTTGGCCGCGGATGACGCGACCCGGAGCCTGGCTTCATTCGAAGTTCCGGTGGGTATATTCACCAGCCTCATCGGCATCCCGCTTTTCATCCTTCTGCTGCGGCGTTCGTCCAAGGTGTGGCTGTGAGAATCGAAGTCCGGGACCTCCGCTTCCGCCGGGCCCGTTTCGAACTCGCCATCCCCTCTCTCTCCATAGAGCCGGGCCGCCTGACGGCCGTCGTCGGCCCCAACGGGGCGGGCAAGACGACCCTGCTCAAGTGCCTGGCGGGACTGCTGCCCGCGCATCCCGGGTCCATCGTCCTCGATGGGCAAGACCTGGCCGCCCTCTCCGCGGCCGCCCGGGCCCGCCGCCTGGCCTTCGTCCCGCAAGAGCATGCCTCGGCCTTCAACTACGCCGTGCGCGACTTCATCCTCATGGGCCGGGCGCCCTACTTGGGCCTGTTCGCCTCTCCGGCGGCGGAGGATGAGGCCCGGGCCGCCGAAGCCCTGGCTTTCATCGGCCTGCCGGAATACGCGGATCGGCCTTTCTTCGAGATGAGCAGCGGCGAAAGGCGCCTGATCCTCATCGCCCGGGCCCTGGCCCAGGATACTCCGGCCCTTCTCCTGGACGAGCCGACGACGTTTCTCGATCCCCGCCATGAATCCGAGGTGATGCATTTGCTCGTCCGCCTGGTGGCCGAACGCGGCAAGACCGTTCTGGTCACCCTCCACAACCTGGATATGGCCGCCCGTTTCGCGGATATTCTGGTCGTCCTGAAGTCCGGTTCGATCGCGGCCTGCGGCCCCCCGGGCCAAGTGCTTAACGAGGAGCTCCTGACCCGGGTTTACGAGATTCCGATGCGCATCCTGGCGCATGAGGGGCGCACTTTCATCGTCCGCTAAAGGCGAATGCGCGGACGCCGACCTTGCCTTTCCCTGAAGCTCGGCTATAATAGAGTTGTCACGACAGTGGATCTCCCCTCCCCCCCGGCGTCCGGCGGGAGAAGGGGTACCGCCGCCGGACAGAGATTCGATGAAGCCGGTGAAGCTCAAGATCCGCTACCTTAACGGGCGGCGGCTTTACTCTGCCTTCCTGGCCGGAGGCAACGCGGTCATTCATGACCAGGTCACCCTCAACCGGATCAATGTCTTCCCGGTTCCCGACGGCGACACCGGGACCAACCTGGCCTCGACCTTCCGGGCCATCGCCGAAGGCGCGGAAGCGAAGCGCTCGATCCGCGACACCCTGAAGTCCATCGCCAACGCCGCCCTTCACGGCGCCCAGGGCAACTCGGGGCTGATCCTGGCCCAGTTTCTGCACGGCTTGAGCCGGGAAGTCGGGCACGACTGGATGCTGACGACCAAGGCCTTCGGCGAGTCCGTCCGGCGGGCCGCCCAACACGCCGCCCGGGCCATTCTCCACCCCGTCGATGGGACAATGATCACGGTCATCCATGACTGGGCCGAAGCCGTCTACCAAAAGCGCCTCCACACGGCCGATTTCGAGGATCTGCTGACCGAAGCCCTGCCGGTGGCCCGCGCGTCCCTGCGCGACACGCCCCGCAAGCTCGCGGTTCTGGCCAAGGCCGGTGTCGTGGACGCGGGCGCCAAGGGATTCGTCGACTTCTTGGAAGGCATCCTTCAATTCATCAAGAAAGGCCGCCTTTTGCGCGTTCCCAAGACGGAGCTCGCCTGGACGCCGTCCGAGGCGATGAAGACCCCCGCCCGCGACAAGGCGATCCACAACCGGTATTGCTCGGAAGCCCTGCTCGTCGGCCAGAACCTCGACGTCGAAGCCATCCGGGGCGTTGTCGAGCGCTACGGCGACTCGGCCGTGGTGGCCGGGGCCGATGACCGCGTCCGGATTCACGTCCACACCAATTCGCCGGCCGAGCTTTTCTACGAACTCAAGGATCTGGGCGCAGCCAGCCAGATCAAAGTCGACGACATGAAGAAGCAGCACGAGGCCGCCTGGTCACCCAAATCCCGGGTGGCGATCGTCACGGACTCGGCCTGCGATCTGCCCCCGGAGATCATGGACGAACGGCAGATCCATTTCATCCCCATGGCCATCACCTGGGGACGGCAGATGTTCCTCGACAAGATGACCATGAAGGCGGACCGGTTCTATGACCTGCTCGAGACGGAACGCGAACATCCCACCTCCGCCGTTCCGGCTCTCAAGGCATTCCAGAACACCCTGTCCTATCTGGCTTGCCATTACGACTCGATCATCGCCATCACCCTGGCCCACGGACTTTCGGGAGTGTACGACGCTTTCCATAAGGCGGCCGAGGCCGTGGCGGGCAAAAAGATCGCCATCATCAGCTCGCGCTCGATCTCGGCCGGAGAGGGCCTCATCGTGGCCCGGGCCTCCGAGCTGGCCCTGGCCGGCATGGAACACGACGAAATCGTACGCCGAATCGAGTCCTGGACGCCCAAGACGCATCTGCTCGTCGACGTCAAGACGCTGAAATACCTGGTCCGGGGCGGCCGGGTCGGAGCCGTCAAGGGCTTCTTCGGCAGGCTTCTTCGCGTCCGCCCGATCATTTCAATCGACGAGAACGGCAAAGCCTGTAATATCGGCAAGGCGTTTTCCCGAAAAGGCAGCCTGGCCGGGATCCTGGCCAGAACCAAGGCCTTGGCCAAACGGGATAAAGTCTGGGGATACGCCGTCGTCCACGCCAAGAATCCCGAACGGGCGGAAATATATGGAGCCAAGCTGACCGGGCTGCTCGGCCGGCCGCCGGCCTACATCATGGACGTCTCCCCCGTCATCGGCGTCCACTGCGGCGTCGGCGCGGTGGCCGTCGCCCTGTTGATGGAGTAACGCGATCTCGTATCTCATCTCCGGGTGATCCAAGCGTGCCAGGGAGCGCCCCGTCGGCGGCGACGGTGCGAAAAACCTCGGGTTGAGCCTAGATCCCCATTTCCTCGGGGAAACTCAAAGATACCCTCTCGCAATTGACTCAACGTCATCAGTTAGGACAGAGGTGAAGGGTCAACCCGTTCAGCCGGGACGGTACCCCGAAACGCTTCACCCGGAGATGAAGAGAACGACTACTTCAACTCCGACGTGCAATGCGGGCAGCGGACCGCCTTGAGCGGGACGACGGACAGGCAAAAGGGGCAATCCTTGACGACTGACGCGGCAGTCTCCGGTTTCTTCCGGAAGGAGTTGATCCACTTGACGAGCATGAAAACCGACAGGGCCACGATCAAGAATTCCAGGAGAGTGTTGAGGAAGGCGCCATAGTTGATCGTTGCCGCACCGGCCGCCTTGGCGGCCGCCAGACTTTCAAACGGTTTCCCGGAAAGGTTGATATAAAGGCTCGAAAAATCCACTTTCCCCAAGAGCAGGCCGATCGGAGGCATCAGAATGTCATTAATCAAAGAAGTCACGATCTTGCCGAAGGCCGCGCCCATTAGGAAGCCGACGGCCAGGTCCACGACGCTTCCCTTCTGGATGAACTCTTTAAACTCCTTGATCATGAAGTCCTCCTTTCCGTTCGGTTCAGATCGAATATATCTTCCGACCGGAACCCAGTCAAGAAAAGAGCCGCAAACGGGAGTGTCAAGGAATTGATTCCCCGTTGCGATAGTGTTAAAATTGAGAACACTCTGTGTCTGTGAGAGTCGGAACCATGGAAACCAGGGAAGGTCTCGTCATTGTCGGCCGCGACTCCGCAACCTTCGACATGCTCGCCTCGACCCCCATCGCGGACGCCTTCCAGATGTCTTTCTGCGCTTGGGAGGGCGACCTGCTGGCCTTCATCCGCAAAAACGGCATCCACTTCCTGCTTCTCGACATCAAGGACGCTTCGGAACAGGACGCCGCGAAGTTGGCCGAAATCAAGAATTTCGACTCCCTCCTGAATGTCCTGGTGGCCGGGCCGCCTCTTCACCCCGAGGAGGCCATGGATTGGATCCGGCGCGGCGCGGCCGACTATCTGCCCAAGCCCGTCGGCGCCGAAGCCATGCGGGACGCTCTGCAGAAAGCCGTGGAAAAGCGTGATCTCAGACGGGAGACGTTTCTCCTGGAGCGGAAGCTGGAAAAGAAATACAACTTTCAGGGCATGCTCAGCAAAAATCCGTACATGCTCGAGGTATTCGGCTTGATCGAGACGATCGCCCGCCATTTTTCGAGCGCTCTCATAACCGGGGAGACGGGCACGGGCAAAGAACTGGCGGCCCGGGCCCTGCACGCCCTGAGCGAGACGAAGAATCGTCGTCTCGTCATATGCGACTGCGCCTCGATTCCCGACACGCTCTTCGAATCCGAGCTCTTCGGCTATACCAAAGGCGCTTTTACCGGGGCCGACCGGAACAAGCGGGGCCTGTTCGAGGACGCCCACGAAGGGGTCATTTTCCTGGACGAGATCGGCGAGATTCCGCTCCCCGTCCAAGCCAAGCTGTTGCGGGTCCTGGAAAACCGGCAGTTCCGTCCTCTCGGCTCCAACGAGGTGCGGACCATCAACGTCCGGATCATCGCGGCCACGAACCGCGACATCCCCGGGCTCATCCGCCGCGACGCCTTTCGGGAGGATCTCTTCCACCGGCTGAACCGGGTCGAGATCCGGCTGCCCCCCCTGCGGGAGAGACCGGAGGACCTGCCTCTTCTCGTCCGCCATTTCCTGGACGGGACCAGCAAGGCATTCGGCAAGGACGTCCACGGCATATCGCGCGACGTCCAGAAAGCCTTTCTCAAATACGATTGGCCGGGCAACGTCCGCGAGCTCGAAAACGTCCTGCAGAGCGCAACCATGACGACGCGGAAGGATTTTATCGACATTTCCGATCTGCCCAAATCGC
>JAQULS010000214.1 GCA_028749235.1 Acidobacteriota bacterium
GGTCCGCCTCGATCGTGGCGGGGAAGGGATTTTCCTTCAGGTTGGCGATGATGTCGGACAGTTCGGGAAAGTCCTTGAGGAAACGGGCCAGGGCTTCCTCCGCCGGGACGGTACGGACGGCGCCGACGACCGGCGAGGCGCGAAGGCCGGCGACGAGGCGGTCCCGGTCGACGGGGGAGGCCTCGCGGGTGAGATCGAAAACGACGCTGACGCGGCGGGACAGCTCGCCGGCTTTCTCGGTCAGGTTGTTGGACAGCGACAGGAAGATGCCCAGGATGAGCGAGGACAGGCAGATGATGGTCAGGGAAAAGAGATGCCGGGTCTTGAACTGCCAGAGATTGTTCAGGGTTTCCCGAATGAAATAGCGCGGCTGAACGGAGGCGGCGCGGCTCATGTCCGGCCCCTGGGCTGGAGTTTGCCCTCGTGGAGCAGGACGATGCGGCCGCCGAAGCGGCGGATGAGATCGCGGTCGTGGGTGCAGAGGACGACGGTGGTCCCCTGGCGGTTGATCTCCTGGAACAGCCCCATCAGCTCCGAAGCCAGTTCGGGGTCGAGGTTGCCGGTCGGCTCGTCGGCCAGCAGGATGGCCGGATTGTTGACCACGGCCCGGGCCACGGCCACCCGCTGCTGCTCGCCATAGGAGAGTTCGGACGGGAAGTCCCAGATGCGGTGATGCATGGAGACCATGCGCAGGGCGATGAAGACGCGGCGTTTGAGGTCGCGCGGCGGGATGCCCTGGACCCGGAGGGCGATGGCCACGTTGTCGAAGACGCGCTTGTGGGGGAGAAGCCGGAAGTCCTGGAAGACGATGCCCATGACCCGGCGCAGCAGATGAACCTTCGGGTCGGGAAGCTGTCCGACATTCCTGCCGGCGACGAAGACCTGGCCGTGGGTGGGAATCACTTCGCGGTTCAAGGTGCGGAGAAGCGTCGTCTTGCCCGAGCCCGAGGGCCCGGTGATGTAGCAGAACTCGCCCTTGTTGATGGTCAGGTTGATGTCGGACAACGCCCAATGGGGCTTATGGTATTGAACCCAGACGCGCGCCAGCTCGATCACCCGCCTATTATACGCAAATTCAAATTACCAGACACATACTCAATTCGACGGGCCTATCCCCCGGCGTTAATGGAACGGGCCACGACTAGAATGGGCACAGGTATAGAAATAGGGAATCCCCGGAATTAAGTATGTGTCTGGTAATTAGAGGGTGAAGACGTACATCAGCCAGCCGAAGGCCAGCGCTCCGCCGGCCATGGCCAGGAAGAGGAACAGGCCGTATTTCAGGCGCGAAGGCTTGTCCTTGCGGCGCAGCAGGGCCAGGACGATCGCGACCAAGGCGGCGTAGACGACCATCGACAGGAAGTGGCTTTCGAAGATCATGACTTCTTCCCCGCGGCGATGTCGGCGGCGTCCAGGGCGATCAGGTAGTTGAGCAGGCCGGCTCCGGCCAGGTAGGCCGTGCCGAATTCGAAGGTGACCAGCTTGAGGTCGCCCAGCCCGATCGGCAGGAAGCGCGACAGGATGTAGACCAGGCCGTTTCCGATGTCGGCGAAGAAGGCCAGCACGGTCAGCGGATTCTCGGTTTGATAGGGATAGATCTTACCCGACATCACGAGGCCCAGTCCGGTCATGGCCAGGATGCAGGCCAGGAAGGTGAACCCGCGGGCGTACTTCTTCTGGACGATGTGGCCCAGCCCGGGGACGAGCCAACCCAAGATGAAAACAAAGATGCTTTTCATGGCTTTTGAGCGCCCATCATAGACCAATTTCCACATCCCGTGCAAGTGGCTCCGTCCGGCGCGGAATCTGGTACAATCCCGTCATGCCCGAGCTCCCCGAAGTCGAATCGGTCGCCCGCAGCCTGCGACGCCGCGTCCTCGGCCTGCGGATCGCGGAAGTGGAGGCGTTTCCGCCCAAGGGCAAGCCCGTCCGGCGCCGGCTGACCGGCTGGGGCGGCGGCCGGGAGGCCCGCTCCGCCGCCGCCGTCCCGCTGTCCGCCTTGGCGGGGAAGACGATCGACAAAGTCGGCCGCCGGGGCAAGAATCTCATCCTCGAATGCGGCGGCCTGGCCCTGCTCTTCCATTTGAAGATGACCGGCCGGTTCCTCTGGAGCCGGCCCGGCGAACCGCGCGGCCGCCACGTTCATTTGGTGCTTCGCTTCCGGAATCCGGAACGGGAGCTCCACTTCGAGGATGTCCGCAAGTTCGGCCTCGTCCGCTGCCGCCCGCTCGACGGGTTGGCGGCCTGCCCCGAGCTTCGTTCCCTCGGGCCGGAGCCGCTCGACGTTTCCGCCGATGTCTTCTTTCTCCGGCTCAAGGCGCGCCGCGGCCGGGTGAAAAGCGTCCTCCTCGACCAGTCCTTCCTGGCCGGCGTGGGAAACATCTACGCCGACGAGGCGCTTTTCGCCGCCGGAATCCATCCCTTGGCCCCGGCGGCGAGCCTGTCGCGCCCGCGGGCGGACCGCCTCTGGGCGGCCGTGCGCGACGTCCTCTCCCGGGCCATCCGGGCGGGCGGCTCATCGATCCGGGATTACCGCGACGCGGACGGAGAGCTTGGCTCGTTCCAGGACGAGCACCGCGTCTACGGCCGGGAGGGAGAGCCCTGCCCGAACTGCGGCGGCCCGATCCGCCGCGCCGTCATTGGAGGCCGCTCCGGCCATTTCTGCCCGCGCTGTCAGAAACGGTGAGCCGGCGCGCGCTTTGATTTCGTTTTGGATTCTTCTATAATGGGATGTCCAATCGCCGGCATCGGGACGGAAAAACCTTGCGGAGCCCTTCATGAGCGGATACCGCGCGGCTGACGAGCGCCGCGAAGTCAACAGGCCCTGAACGGGCCCTCCGGAAAAGGAGAGGAGATCAACATGCAGAAATGGGTATGCACCGCGTGCGGCTATGTCTATGACCCCGTCGTCGGCGATCCCGAAAACGGCATCGTCCCCGGCACCCCCTTCGAGAGCCTGCCCGACAACTGGGTCTGCCCCCAGTGCGGCGTGGGCAAGGATTATTTCGAGAAAGCCGAGTGAAGGCCGTCGTCGTCGGGAACGGGGTGGCCGGAACCATCGCGGCCAAGAGCCTGCGCGAAGCGGACCCCGATATCGAGATCGTCCTCTTCGGCGGGGAGCGCCACCCTTACTACCCGAGGCCCAATCTCATCGAATTCCTGGCCGGGCGCCTGCCGCGCGAAAACCTGTTCGCCTTTCCCGCGTCCTGGTATGCGGCCAGGCGGATCGATCTGCGCCTGGGCCGCCTCATCCTGCGCATCCGGCCGGATGAGCGCCTGGTCGAGCCGGCCGGCGGCGGCGCGGAAGGCTATGACGTCCTCTGCCTGGCCGACGGCGCCTCAAGCGCCGTGCCGCCCATCCGCGGGACCGACAAGCCGGGCGTCTTCACCCTGCGGACGCTGGATGACGCCGAGGCGATCCTGGCCGGCGTCGCGGCGAGCCCGGCGACGGTCGTCATCGGCGGCGGCCTGCTCGGGCTGGAGATCGCCCGGGCCCTCAAGGCCCGCGGCGCCGCGGTGACCGTCCTGGAGTTCTTGCCCCGGCTTCTGCCCCGCCAGCTCGACGAGGCCGGCGCGGCCATCCTGACGCGTCAGATCGAAACGGGAGGGATCCGGGTCCGCACCGGAGTCACGGTCGAGGAGATCCCGGGCGCCGGCCGGGCCGCGGGCGTCCGGCTGAAAACCGGCGAAGAGATCGCGGCCGGCACGGTCATCATCGCGGCCGGCATCCGCCCGAACACGGCCCTGGCCCGCGAGGCCGGCCTGACCGTCGATCGCGGCGTCGTGGTCGATGATCTCATGGCCACGAGCCGGCCGGGCATTTTCGCGGCCGGCGACGGAACCCAGCACAAGGGCCGGCTTTACGGCGTCATTCCGGCCTCCTTCGAGCAGGCCCGCACGGCCGCCGCGTCGATGCTGGGGCTCAGCCGGCCGTACGCCGGAACGGTGCTTTCCAACACCCTGAAAGTCATGGGCTTGGACCTCACTTCGGTCGGGCTGGTCAATCCCGAGCCTCCCGGCGAGGCCGAGGAACTGCGCCGCGAGGAGCCCGAAGCCGGGCTTTACCGCAAGATCGTCCTCCAGGGCGGCCGCCTGGTCGGCGCCGTCTGGATGGGGACGAACAAAGGCGTGCCGATGCTTGCCCGGGCCGTGGCCGAGAAGCGGGATGTCGCGGCCTTCAA
>JAQULS010000215.1 GCA_028749235.1 Acidobacteriota bacterium
GCCGATAAGGATGAGTTCCAAGAAGCCTATCAAGCGGGCCTCCTCACCCATCCATCTTACCATGATTGCCCATGGCCCCCATTTTCGCTAAAATACGCCCTCTCAACGAGAAAGGACTATCGCCATGAAAAAAGCCCTTGTTTGCGGCGCCGGCGGATTCATCGCCTCGCACCTCGTCAAGCGTCTCAAGAAGGACGGATACTGGGTCCGCGGCGTGGATATCAAATACCCGGAATACTCCCCGACCGCGGCCGATGAGTTTCTGCTGCTCGACCTCCGCGAACCGGCCAACTGCCGGGCCGCCCTGACCCTCCCCCCCGCCTACGCCCAGGCCGGGCCCTCCGCCCCGCCGGCCGGCCCCTTCGACGAAGTCTTCCAGCTCGCCGCCGACATGGGCGGCATGGGCTTCATCCACTCGGCCGAGTGCGAGATCATGCGCAACAGCGCCCTGATCAACATCAACATGACCCACGCCGCCGCCGAAGCGGGCGCCCTCCGCTACTTCTTCTCCTCCTCGGCCTGCGTCTACCGCGACATGCGCAAAGACGAGGCGGAGCTCTCCGAGGACGATGCCTACCCGGCTCATCCCGACAACGAATACGGCTGGGAGAAGCTCTACGCCGAGCGCATGGCCATGGCCTACGGCCGCCGCACCGGCATGATCATCCGGCTGGCCCGCTTCCAGAACACCTACGGACCCGAAGGCACCTGGCACGGCGGCCGCGAGAAGGCTCCCGCCGCCCTCTGCCGCAAGATCGCCGAGGCCGCCGACGGCGGCACGATCGAAGTCTGGGGCGACGGCTCGGCCATGCGCGCCTACACCTACATCGACGACTTGGTGGACGGTATCGTGCGGCTGATGGCCTCGGACCTCGAGAACGGCGTCAACATCGGCCGGCCCGAATACGTCTCGGTGGACGAACTCGTCGCCGCCGTCGCCGCGGCGTCGGGCAAGACCATCCATATGACACATATCGCCGGCCCGGTCGGAGTCAAGGCCCGCAACTTCACCAACGCGCGCATTCGGTCCACCGGCTGGGAATCGAAGTTCAGCCTGCGGGACGGCATCGCCCGCACCTACCCCTGGATCGCGGCGCAGGTCAAGGCGGCGAAGAAATAGGGGCAGTGGACTCGTTTGCGTTTCGTCCCGCCGCAGGCGTATGGTGGGTCCATGCCAAAGCGGAAGGAGTTGAAAAATGCCGGCTTGCTGCGCGCCCTGGCGCATTCCGGCACGGATTCTCCGGCCGCCTGGCTGGCACACAACGCCCTGGACAACGCAACCGTCGAATGGCTGGATGTCCGTGGGCTGGCTCCCTATGCCTTTCACCGGCTGTCTGAGCTACGCCTCATCGACCGGGCGGCCGCAGAACCGCGGACCGGCCTGGGCCTGGCTTATTGCGTCGAGTTGGGCCAGGCCCTGGCGCGAGAACAACAACTTCAGCGCATCCTAGTCGCACTGGCCGTCGCGGAGATCACGCCGATCTTGTTCAAGGGCGCGGTGTTGGCCTATACCGCCTACTCCGCGCCGGCCTGCCGCCCGATGGGGGATCTGGATCTTTGGCTGACGGCGGAAGAAATGCCGCGCGGCAAGGCTGCGCTGGAGGCTTTGGGCTACCGGCAGAAGATTGATCAAACTCGGCCGCCGGCCTTTCAAGAGCGCCGGCTCGGCAACATCAAAATGATCGGCGCGCACCCCGGCGACATCCTGGTGGAGTTGCACTGGAGCGCGTTTCCCGGCGTTTGGCTAAATCGGGCGGCCGCGGTCGATCACGCCGCGATACGCGCACGCGCCGTGCCCGTAACGGTCGCCGGCCGACCCGTCCTGACGCCGGCTTTAGAAGATGCCATCATTCAACTGGCCGTACACCTGGCGGTCAGCCACCAGATGGCCGCGCCGGGGGTGCGCGGTTTGCTGGACGTGGCGCTGTTGGCGCGGACCCAGCCCGTGGACTGGGTCGGGCTGGCCGATCGGGCGCAGGCCTGGCGCGTGGGCACGGCCGTCTGGCTGGTGCTCCAGTTGACGTCGGAACTGGGATGGCTGACCGAGGCGGCTCCCGCCGTTGCGCGGCTGAGGCCGGATCCTGTGCGCCGCTATTTGCTGGCGCGACTGGTCAATGCGGGCTCCATGTTGGCGATGCGCGACATCTCCCGCGGCCCGTTGCGGTATGCGCTTTTCCTGCTCCTGGTGGATCGCAATCGGGATGTTGCGGCCATCGTCGCGCGGGCGGTGTGGCCGGAGCGCGACTGGCTGATCGCACGCTATGGTCGCGCCGGGCTCGGGGTGCGGTTGCGCCACCTATCCGGTGCGGTCCGGGGGAGGTTTTAGCGAGTTGGCAAAACTCGCCCCCCGGCGCGTAAAGAAACACGGAATGTCCTCTGCTGCCTTTGGCGCGCCCGCGCAATCCGCTATGCGCCAGGCGTAGTGCCGGCCGTGCAAGCCGCCCCTGAAGCAAGAGTGCCGGCCGTGCAAGCAGATGCTGCGGCCAACCCGGCCGTGCAATAACCGTCACCCGCGCTCGACCCGGGTGAGCAATAACCTTTCCCTCGGGCCAGCGCCCCCAGGTCGATAACGGTCGGAGTTAAATACTTGGGCTTTATCCTCTTCTCATTATCAGCCACAGGCGGGACTCCTTTTGCGCCCTTTGAATATAATATTGTTCCCCCCTCGAAGGGTTGTCAAGTTCTCGTATAAGGCATACCCCTATCAGGGAATTCCGTATACTGCCCCCCTATTCTTGTTGATATAATACGCCGGGAGGAGTGGCCTATGAACGCAAGTATCCAATTGCTGTTCGATCCCAAGAGCGCGTTTTCAGCCGCCGACCTGGCCGGCGTCCTGTCCGCGACGCAGCCCTCCGAACGGGCCGCCCTGGTGCGGGACATGCTGTCCGAGGCACACCGGACTTTCGCCGGAATATCCGGCCGGGATGCGGCGGCCCCGCCCCGCCTCGCGAGTCTTCAACTGGCCCGCATCCTGCACAGCCTGGGTTCGGCGATCGAACGAACCTCTCTCCCGGGCGCGGCATCGCGCGCCCTCATCGCCAACGCATACTCCGTCCTGCCGGCCGCCGATCTTCTCTGGCTGGAATCGATCGGCCTGCCGGCTCCTTCGCCCGCCCGCATCGCCCCCTCGCCATGGCCGGCCCGCGCCCGCGACGCCGCCTTCGAGATGATCGGCCGCACGATCGTCCTGACCCGCACCGGCCGCGCCTCCGCCCCCCGCAACGCGCTGCGCGCCGACGAGATCATCTGGGGCCGGTCCCCCGCCCGCCTCGACCTCGGCGGCGGCTGGTCGGATACCCCGCCCTACTCGCTCGAGCACGGCGGCTGCGTCATCAACGCAGCCGTCGACCTCAACGGCCAGCCCCCGATCCAGGTCTTCGCCCGGGTCATCGAGAAGCCGGAAATCCGCATCAATTCCATCGATCACGGCGCGCGCCTGACCGTGCGGACGTTCGAGGACCTTCTCGATTACCGCTCCGCCACCAGCCAGTTCGGGCTGGCCAAAGCCGCCCTGGCGCTTTCCGGGTTCGCCCCGCACACCGCGCCCTGGCCGCCCGCCGCGCGCCGCTCGCTGGCCGCGATGCTCAAGCATTTCGGCGGCGGCATCGAGCTCAATACCCTGGCCGCGATCCCCAGCGGCAGCGGCCTCGGCACGTCCAGCATCATGGGCGCCGTTCTCGTCGCCGTCATCCGGCGCATGATCGGCGACCGCCCGTCGGAGCGCGAGCTCTTCCACGCCGTCCTCAAGCTGGAGCAGGAGCTGACCACGGGCGGCGGCTGGCAGGACCAGATCGGGGGCGTCCTGCCGGGCGTCAAGGTCATCACCTCGGGCCCGGGCCTTGTCCCCGACCCGTGGATCCACTACGTCATGCCGGACCTGCTCGATCCCCGGACCAACGGCGGTTCGACCTTGCTCTATTACACCGGCATCCGCCGCCTGGCCAAGAATATCCTCCGCTACGTCGTCGGGAACTATCTCGATCGCGACGCGGCCGCCCTCGACACCCTGCGGGCGCTGCACGCCTACCCGGCCGAGATGCGAGAGGCCATGGCCGCCAAGGATCATCGCGCCTTCGGACGCCTCATCGACGCCGCCTGGCGCCTCAACAAGCGCATCGATCCGGATTCGACGACCCCGGAGAT
>JAQULS010000077.1 GCA_028749235.1 Acidobacteriota bacterium
GAAGATCCGCTCGACGGATTGCCCCGCGACGCGGAGGGAGACGAATAGCCGCGCGAGCCGGAAGCGAGCGGCCGGGTCGAAGACAAGCCGAAGGCGTCATTCCGGCCGTTTTGAGAAGGGTACGAACGGATGGACCGCGCCTGGCCGGCCCCGGACCGTCCGAAGGAACCAGAGGACCGGATCTCACCGGCCGAAAGCCGCGTTCCGTTTCCGGCATAGCCGTGATCAACGGTCCGGGCGCCGCGTCCCGAGAAGGCCGCGGAAGCCCGGGCTTCGATCCCGGCATCGCCCGCCCGCGTCGGGGACGCGAAGCCGGGCCGGCCGCCCCGGAAATCGACGCCGGCCATCTGGCCGCCGAGGCGGCCCGCGCCGATGGCGACGTCGCGGATGTTCCGGTTGTGCAGTTGATCGCGCCGGACCACGGTCATGGACCGGTCGAAGCCGCGGAAATCCCGGTGCTGGAAGCGATCATAGCGGCCGTAGAATCTGTTGTTGAAGATGTAAGCGGGACGATCCCAGTAGCTCAACGGGCACCA
The DNA here is from genome assembly GCA_028749235.1 of Acidobacteriota bacterium. GTDB lineage: Bacteria > Acidobacteriota > Aminicenantia > Aminicenantales > UBA4085 > UBA4085. The sequence goes on from JAQULS010000077.1 coordinate 537, forward strand.
GCCGTAATAGTCGCCGTAGCCCCACCAGTCCACCCAGGCCGGGCCCCAGCGCCAATGATCGCGGGGAATCCAGTACCAGCCCAGGCCCGCGCCCCAGCCCCAGCGGCCGTAATGGTGCGTGCTCCAGCCCCAGGGATCGTAGGACACCCAGGTCCAGCCGATGATCGGGTACCAGACCCAGCGGCCGTTGCTGTAGGGCCGCCAGGAGGCATCGACGCCCCGGGGGACCCAGACGGAGCCGTAGTCGGACTCGTTCACCCAGCTGCCGTAGGAGTCCAGCTCGGTCTCGTAGTCGACGTACTCGGCCGGGAGATACGTCGAAGTCGACCGCTGCGCGAACAGAGCGTCGCGGGTATCGTTCCAGGCCGAAAAATCGTCCCGGCGGGCGACGAGCGAGGACGGTTCGGAGACGAAGCGCCCGTCGGCGGCCGACACGCGCTGGCCTTCTTCGATGACGATCGAACCTTCCTGGCCGGCCCCTTCGGCCGCGCCTTCGAGGACGCCGAATACGGTCTCTCCGCTCGGCTGGACGTCAACCCGATACAGGCCTTCCCGCAAGATATAGAAGGACGCGTCGGGGGTATGAATCTCGAAGTTCTTTTCCCGGTCCAGCGTGGCGACGCGGATATAAACGCTGCCGCCGAGGACGTGGAACTTCGTCGGCTGGCCGTCCGCCATCGGAAGCCCGGCCACGTCGACCTGCGTGCCGGAGTCGAGGCGCAGGTAATTGCCCCGCCCGAGCTGGGTTTCCAAGCGTCCGGATTTCGTTCCGAGCTTGTCTCCTTCGACGACGACCAGGTTGATCTGGCCCTGTTCATAGCCCTGGCCTTGGGCTCTTTGAACATAGACGTCGCCTTGGACAAAGCTCATCCGGGTATAGCTGCGATCATAGTAGCCGTCGGATTGCGCGAACGCGGATAACGGCAGGAGGACCGCCGTCGCCAGGACGAGGACCCACTTGCTTCTCATTTCACTTCTCCTCTCACCCGTGATAAGTGCGAGAAGCGTGCCAAAACGTTTCCCCTGGGGAAAGGGGAGCGGGAGCGTGTGGATCGTCCTGCTTTGAGGACAATTGGAGACCAAGAAAAAAGAAAGAAAAGAAAAAAAAACCTCCGCCCCCGCTCCGATAAGGAGCGGGGGACGGAGGTTGGAGCAGAGCCTTGGTTCGGCCGCCTGTCAGAGGTCGGTAGCGCGGCCCTTATCCTTGGGCGGCACGGGCGCGGGGGGTTCCTTGGGGGAATCCTTTCTCATCATGTCGGGGCGCATCTCCCGTCCCATCCGCATGCCCATACGCATGCCTCGGCGCATGCCCGTTCGCATACCCTGGCGCATGCCTTGACGCATGCCCATTCGCATGCCGCGATCCATGCGCATCGGATCGCCGAAGGCCGGGAACATCCCCATCGGCCTCATGCCGGGGCCCATGCCCATCCGGCCGGCGCCGCGGCGGAAGGTCTTCATCTTCTCGAGCTGCTCGGGCGTGAAGATCTTCTCGCGCTCTTGGGCGTTTTTAAAGCCGGCCTTGGCCCGTTCGGCCTGCAGCTTGTACATTTCATCGATCAGACCGTTCATCTTGGTCAGGTCGGCCTTGCCGTCTTGGCGCAGAGCCTGCATTTCCTGCCGCAGCTTGCCCATCCGCTCGGCAAAGGCCTGCATTTCGGCCTGTCGGGCCTTGCGGAATTCCTCCAGTTTGGCCTTCTGTTCGGGAGTCAGGTTCAACGCTTCCTGGACCGGCGCGCGTCGCGCCTGGACGACGGGCGCCGCCGGCTGGGCCGGTGCGGCGGGCTTTTCTTGGGCGATGACGTTCAGCCCCAGGACCGCTAAGACGGCCAGGGTGACGATGACGGCGATTTTCTTCATGGGGGACCTCCTATGTCCGGTTATCGCTGGATTAGACATCAGCGGCCGCGAAATCCTTTGCGGCGTCCGGTCCGGACATCAGTCCTTGCTCGTCGCTGGCTACCGGCTATTTTCATCTCGCTTGTTGGACACCCGCCGCGGCGTAAATATTCCCGGTCCGACGGACGATACCTGCAGCCGAGGGCGCTTGCCTGCGCTCCCTTCCGAAGATGGGCTTAGAGGACGTCCCAGGCCTGCACGCCCAAGGGGGAAAGGCGGGTCGGGATGATCCGGACTCCGCCGCCGAGCCGCTCCACGGCGGCGATCATGGCCCGGCGACAGCCGTCGTCCGGAGAGGCCAGGACGGTCATGGAGCCGCCCGCTCCCCCCGCGCCGTTGACCTTCCAGCCGGCCGCGCCGTGCCGCCGGCAAATCGCGACCGCGCGATCGGCCCGGGTCGAGACGAGACCCGGTCCCAGACGTCTCTGGCCTTCATGGTTGAGGATCATGGCCCGGCCGTAGGCGTCCAGATCCTCGGCCAGGAGAGCCCGCCGGGCCTCTCCCGCAAGGTCCGCCAGCTCGCGGAGGACCGCGAACTGGGGCCCTCCCCGCTCCAATTCGGCGATCACGGCTTCGTGGATGGCCGAGGAGCGATGCGGCGCCCCGAGATAGACCAGGCACAGCCTCCGGTCGAGCTCGGCCCGCAGGTTCGCCGACAGCCGGACGGACGTGGTCCGCGCCTTGGGGTATTCGTCCATGACGATGTAGCTCATCCCGCCGCGGGCGGCGGCGATCTGGTCCTGGATGCCGCTCTGGCAGCCAAGCTTTTCGGTTTCGATCTTGTGCGCCAGCCCGGCCAAGTCGGTCCAGGCCAACGGCTGCGGCCGCAGGGCGTTCAGGACTCCCAGTAGGGCCACGGTGACGGCGGCCGACGTCCCGGTGGAGATGCCGGCCGGAACATGGGAATGGAGCGTGATCTCGAGCCGCAAGGCGGGATCGGGCGGCAGGGCGGAGACGGCGAACTGAAGCAGGCCGTGCGGCTCGGGCTTGGCATCGGCCGGGTCGACGCGGATCGTCTGGCGGTAGTTCGAGGCCAGAATCGTCACCCGCGGCTCGCCGCGGCCGGTCCGCTCGTAGACCTTGGCTTGAGCCTCGACCGCCGGCTCGACGGCCGCGTTGAGGACCCGGCCGCGGCCGGCGAACCAGGTGTCGGTCCAGCCGCCGAGGTCGTTGATCCGGATCGGGGCCCGGGCGTGGATGATCCGGAGCGGCGGTTTGGCTTTGGTCTTGAGCATATGTGTCAGCCGGGGCCGGTCTCCGACCGTCCCGCTAAGCCGCCGACCGGTGCCGGACCCGGTCCAGGCTGACGGCGGCGATGATGATGATCCCGATGATGATCTCCTGGATGTAGTTCGGCCAGCCCATCATGGTACAGCCGTTGCGCAGGAAGGACATGATGAAGACACCGATCATCGAGCCCAGGATGCTGCCCTCGCCTCCATTCAGGCTGCCGCCGCCGATGACCACGGCGGCGATGATATCGAGCTCCAGCCCGACGGCGACCGTGGGATCCCCCACCGTGAGCCGCGAGAACTCCATCACTCCGGACAAGCCGAGGAACAGGCCGCAGACCGCGTAGATCGCCACCTTGGCCCCATCGACCCGGATGCCGCAGAGACGGGCCGCGGACTCGTTGGAGCCGATGGCGAACGCGTGGCGCCCAAAGACCGTCCGGCGCAGCACGACGGCCATGACGACGGCCAGGACGATCATCAGCCAGACCCCCGGCGCCAGGAGAAGCCAGGACGGGCGCGGCGACTTGGACATCAGCTCGTTGACCCAGGTCAGGGGCGCGTCGATCTTTTGGTTGCGGGCGATCCATTTGGCCATGCCGCGGGCGATGCCCATCATGCCCATGGTCACGATGAACGGCACCAGCCGCAGGCGCGTGATCAGCAGGCCGTTGAGGAATCCCACCAGGGTCCCGGTCAGGATGCCCAGGAGGACGGCCAGGAGCGGGGGCAGGCCCCGATTGATGGCGTAGGCCGTGATGACGCCCGACAGGGCGATATTCGAGGCCGCCGAAAGGTCGATCCCTCCGGTGATGATGACAAGGGTCATGCCCAGGGCGCCCATGGCCACGATGACGGACTGGGTGGCGACGGCCTTCAGATTGGCCAGCCGCAGGAAGCGCGACGAAACGTCGGGCATGGCCGAGAACAGGGCAAGGACCAGGATCAGCCCCAAGAAGGGAGCCACGAGGTTGATCGCGGACTTGAGCTTATTCGGGGAATTCATGATCTCACGCCTTTCCAGTGGTCGCCGCCGCCATCAGGAGCTCGTCCGTCCAGTCTCCGGCCGGCCGTTCGGCCGCGATCCGGCCGCGGTAGAAGACCGCGATCCGGTCGCAGACGCCGAGCAGCTCGGGGAAATAGGAGCTGACGAACAGGATGCCCTTGCCCCGGGCGGCCAGGCGGCCGATCCACTCGTAGATCTGGGCTTTGCTCATCACGTCGATGCCGCGGGTCGGCTCGTCGAACAGCAGGACGTCGGCCTGCTGATGGAGCAGCCGGGCCAGGATGACCTTCTGCTGATTCCCGCCCGAAAGAGACGACGCGGGACCGCGCGGCCCGGAGGCCTTGATGGCCATGGTCCGCATCCATTCCGCGGCGGCGGCGAGGCGGCGCTTCTCGTCCAGCAGGCCGAACTTCCGGTAAGGCTCGAGCCGGCTCATGGTGATGTTGTCGGCCAGGCTACGGGACAAAGCCAGGCCCTCGCCCTGGCGGTCCTCCGAAAGCAGTCCCAGGCCCTGCCGGATCCGGGATCGGGGGTTCGAGGCGCCCGGCCGTCCGGCGATCAGGACCGTGCCGCTTTCGATGCCGTCCAGCCCGAAGATCGCCCGCAGGGTCTCCGTCCGGCCCGCCCCGATCAGACCGGCCAAGCCGAGGATCTCGCCCCGGCGAAGCTCCAGCGTCACCGGCTCGGCCATCCGGGCGCCCTTCAGCCCGTTGACCGCGAGGAGCACCTCGCCCGGCCGATGATCGACGTGCGGGAAGAGCTCCGTGACAGGCTTGCCGACCATGAGCCGGATGATCTCTTCCAGAGGAGTTCCGGCGATGGCGCCGCTGCCGGCGTTTTGACCGTCGCGCAGGACCGTGTAGACGTCGGCCACGGCCTGGACCTCTTCCAGGAAATGGCTGATGTAGATGATGCTGACGCCCTCGGCCTTGAGCTTGCGGATCACCTGGAACAGGCGCTCGGTGTCCTCGAGGCTCAAGCTGCTCGTCGGTTCGTCCATGACCAGGATGCGGGCTTGGTCGAGCAGGGACCGGGTGATCTCGACGATCTGGCGGGCGCCGACGCTCAAGCGGCGGATGGGCTCGTCCAGCCCGATTTCGGGATGGCCGAGAAAGGCCAGGGTTTCGCGGATCCGGCGGCGGGCCTCGGCCCGAACCAGGAAGCCGGAGCGGTTCGGCTCGCGGCCGAGGCAGACGTTTTCCTCGACCGTCAGATGGGGGGCCAGGGTAAGCTCCTGGTAGATCATCGAAACGCCGCCCCGGCGCCCGGCCAGCGGGCCGTCGGGCGCATAGGGCCGGCCGGCGAGGGCCATCTCGCCCTCGTCGGGGCGGAGAGCCCCGCTCAATATTTTCATCAGGGTGCTTTTGCCGGCGCCGTTCTCGCCCAGCAGGGCGTGAACCTGGCCGGGACCGAGCTCGAAGTCGACGCCCGACAGGGCGACGGTGGCGCCGAAGCGCTTGCCGACGCGATTCATCGACAGGACGGGAGCGGATGCGGCCGGGCTGGTCATCGGTCGAGGATCGAAAGGTCGGGCGTAAGCAGGCTCTTGGCCTCGGCCGAGGCCATGTTGTCCTTGGTCACCAGGGTGACGCCGGTGTCGATGAGCTGGGCGATGGTCTCGCCGCGCAGGTACTGGACGATCGTCCGGACGCCCAGGTAGCCCATCTTGACCGGGTTCTGCAGGACGAGGCCGTCGAGGTCGCCGTCGGCCAGGGCCTGGACCAGCTTGGGCGAACTGTCGAAGCCGACGAAACGGATCTTGCCGGCCAGGCCGGCTTCCTGCACCGCCCGCAGCGCTCCGAAGGTGCTGGATTCGTTGGGGCAGAACAGGCCGTCCGCGTCGTGGAATCGGCTCAACAGGTTTTCGGCGATCTGATAGGCGGTTTCCGTGGTCGGACCGGCGTACTGGTCCTTGGCCAGGAGAGTCAGGCCGGGAAACTCCCGCTCCAGCGTCTCCAGGAAGCCCCGCTCGCGCTCCGTGGTCGAAGCCGATCCGGACTGGTAGCGGATGACGAGGATGCGGCCCTGGCCGCCCAGCAGGCTGCCCATGCGGCGACCGGCCAGGACGCCGCCCTGGTAGTTGTCGGTGGCGACGAAGCTGATGTAGTCCTTGCCCTGCAGGCCCGAGTCGACGATGACGACAGGGATCTTGTCCCGCATGGCGTCCTGGACGGGACGGATGAGGGCCCGGTCGTCCAGGGGGGCCAGGACGATGCCGTCGACGCCGCGGCTGATGACGTCTTCGACCACGGTGATCTGCTGGGCCCGGTCGTCCTCCTTCTGGGGGCCTTTCCAGATGATCTCGACGCCCAGCTCGCGGGCCGCCTGGAGTGCGCCGGCGTGGATGGACTTCCAGAACTCATGGGTCGTGCCCTTGGGGATGACGGCGATCTTGAGCGGTCGGGAGACGCCGGGCTTGCTCCCGGAATCAGTCCGGCCGCAAGCCGTCGCGGCCATGGCCGCGGCCAAAAGAATGAGGCAGGGGATTGTATGGCGGAAAGAACGGCGGAATTTCATGAACCGAGTCTATAACGGAATTCGCGGCCGAGTCAAAGCGGATAAAAAAAGGCCAAGCCGTCGTCCCGCCCCGCGGCCTCGCCGCGGAGCGGGGCAAAGGCTCGACCCCGGAGACGGAGAGCGGTTACTTCTTCTTCAGGATGGGCATGCCGGTCTTGACCGTCTCGATGACCTTGAGACCCGCCGGCACTTCGTCCATGGCGCCCGGTTTGATCTCGCGGGCGAAGTAGTAAATCATCTGTTGGCGGCCGCCCCGAAGCGTCACGTTCTTGCCATGCAGGTAATAGGTCGTGCCCTTGGAATTTTTAAACTCGAACGCCATGATGGAACCTCCTCATCAAACATCTCTCCAAAGAACGTACTCGCGGGCGCATCGATCCGCGCCGCGTGAGTTTTCTTGGTGACTGGTTCAATTGTTAATCGAATCCTTCCTGTTGTCAAGGCGAGTCCGGGCCGCTTGCGCCGGCCGCCTCACTGGATGAACCCGACGGCGGGAGGAGCGGAGCCCGGATCGATCACTCCATGCTCGGCCTCGTAGCGCTGGACGTTCGAGGCCAGGGCACCCAAAAAGCGCTTGGCGTGGGCCGGGCTCAAGATAATCCGGCCCAAAAGCTTGCCGACGGGACCGTCCGGAAACAAGAAAGCGAAGTCGAAAACAAAGTCTTCCGGGGAATGCCGGACGACGGCCAGGTTCGAATACATCCCAACGGCGACGTCTTCGTCGACTTTGATATCGATTTTTTTCTCGTCCACGTCTGCCTCCTCGCATCGATCGAAAATATTTCAAAAAAACCCTTGCCTTTGGGCCCGTCTAATGTATAATGTATTTGGCTTTCTTGCGCGGGCTGGAGAGAGCCCCCACCTTTTTGGTTCCCATCATCAACCCCCCTTTTGCTGACAACAGCCCGCATAAAACTCCCAGGGGGGTTGAGAGGGAAAATCCTCCGTTCCCAGGCTGAAACCCTTCATGGCCGGACCATGCGTCCGGCGACCTCCTGAAGGATCTTGAAAGCCGCCGCCGCCGTGATCCCCGAAACGTCCCGCGAAGGGTTGAGCTCGACTATGTCCAAGCCCACGATCTCCGCCCGGATCGACTGCAGGACGCGGAGCGCTTGACGCGTGGAAAGTCCGCCCGGCTCTTGATGGGAAACGCCGGGCGCGAAGGCCGGGTCGAGCGCATCGAGATCGAACGAGATGTAGAGGGGATGATCGAAAGCCAGCTCCAAGCCGTCGCGGAAATCCTTCATCTCCACCCAGCGGACGCCGTGCCGCGCGGCCAGGGCCCGATGTTCCTCGGTCGCCGTCCGGAGGCCTACCTGGACCAGGCTTGCGGCCAGGCCGTCCTCCAGGACGCGGGCGAAGGGACAGGCATGCGACAACCGGTCGCCGTAGAGATCTTCATAGAGGTCCGGATGGGCGTCGAAATGGAGGACGTCGAGCTTGGGATAGCGCCCGGCGAAAGCCTGCAAGACGGGATAGGTGATGGAATGGTCCCCGCCCAAGACGATCGGCTTGGCGCCCTTGGCCAGGATGGCGGCCACCCCTTTGCGGATCAGGCCGAAGGACTTGTCGACATCACCGGAGGTATCCACGTCGCCGAGGTCGACCAGGACCGCGTCGCGCTCCAGGTTGACGCCGAGCTCGGTCTCCGGGTTGTAGCACTTGCCGGTCGAGACCGCGCGGATGGCGGCCGGGCCGGCGGCCTGGCCGCGCAGGTAGCTGGCCTTCTCGTCGAACGGCACGCCGAGGATGGCGAGCCCGTAATCCGGATGCTCGGACAGAAGCTTCAAGGCGCCGCCGAAATCGCTCATGTCGACCTCCCGAAGATCGAGGGATGGGACCATTATAGCAGAAACGGCGGACTCCCCCGATCCCGGGAGGGACCGGGGGAGCGCCAAAAGGAGGGTTGAGAACTTGAGCCCATGATGGACCGGGACGCGGCGGCCGTCCATCGCCGCCGGAGGTCAATCCCGGGGTGAATCCGCCTTCCCCGGGAGGAGTCCGAATGCGGCCGGCGGCTAGCCGCCCGAAAAGGACGGTTTGAAATCCCCCCGGCCACCCACTATAATACGCACCGGAATCCCCATGAGCCGCGTCCTCGAGCTCGAAAACGTCCAGAAAGCCTTCAAGCTCGGATTCATCCCCAAAACGCGCCAAGTCCTCAAAGGCATCTCCCTCGCCGTCGACGAAGGGGAAGTCTTCGGGTACCTCGGCCCCAACGGCGCCGGCAAGACGACGACCATCAAATGCGTCCTGGGGTTAATCTTTCCCGACGCGGGAACGATCCGGATGTTCGGCCGTTCTTACCTCGACCCCAAGGCCAAGGCCGGGTTGGGATTTCTGCCTGAGAATCCCTATTTTTACGACTACCTGACGGCCGTGGAGTTCCTCGACTTCTACGCCCGGTTGTTCGGGATTCCGGCCGAAGTCCGGTCCGAGCGGATCCCCCGCCTGCTCAAGATGACGTCCATGGAGAGGGCCGCGGACCTGCCGCTGCGGAAGTTTTCGCGCGGCATGCTGCAGCGGGTCGGGCTGGCCCAGGCCCTGATCAACGATCCCTCTCTCGTCATCCTGGACGAGCCGCTGGGCGGGCTGGACCCGCTGGGCCGCAAGGAGATCCGGGACATCATCCTGGGCCTGCGCGACGCGGGCAAGACCGTCGTCTTCACCTCCCACATCCTGCAGGACATCGAGATGATCTGCCGCCGCGTGGCCATTATCGTCGGCGGACGGATCTTGAGCCAGGGGCGGCTCGCGGACCTCGTTTCGGAGAAGGTCCTCTTCACCGAGATCACGGTCTCCGGCGTGCCGGAAGCCGAGCTGGCCGCCCACGGCGAGTGCGTCTCCGAACCGGGAGGACGGGTCATGGTTAAAGTTTACGACGAGCCTGGAGTGGAAGCGGTGCTGGAGTCCGTACGGGTCCGCCGGGCCCGCATCCATTCGCTGGTGCCGCGGACGCAAACCCTGGAAGACATCTTCGTCGACATGGTCAAGACGACATGACGGCCATATGGACGATCGCCCGGAACACCTTCAAGGAGGCGGTCCGCGACCGCGTCCTCTACCTGCTGCTGTTCTTCGCCGGAGCCTCGATAGGCCTGTCCCAAGTGCTGGCCCTGCTGACCGTCGGCGACCGGGTCAAGATCGTCAAGGACGTCGGGCTGGCGGCCATCGCCTTCTTCGGGGCCCTGATGGCCATCCTCATCGGCACCGGCCTGGTGGCCAAGGAGATCGAGAAACGGACGATTTTCACCCTCCTGGCCAAGCCCATCCGCCGCCACGAGTTCCTGCTGGGCAAGTTCGCCGGCCTGGTCCTCGTCCTGCTGGTCATGACCGGGCTGATGAGCCTGGTCCTGCTGCTGCTCGTCTTCGCCCACACCCTGACCGTGGACCTGAAGCTCTTGGCCGCCGTCTTCTTTCTCCTTTTGGAGTTCATCCTCCTGACGGCCGTGGCCATCCTCTTCTCCTGCTTTTCCACCCCCATCTTGAGCTCGCTTTACTCGCTCGGATTCTATCTGATCGGCCATTTCAGCTGGAGCCTCGTGACCCTGATCAAAAAGATGTCTCCCGGCCCGGGCCGGACGGTCGTGCGGGGCCTCCACCTTCTTCTTCCCGACCTCGAAATCCTCAATTACAAGACGGAGGTCGTCCACGGCCTGCCGATCCCGGCCGCGGCCTGGCTGGCCGGCCCGGCCTACGCGGTCGTCTACACGGCGGTCGTCCTGGCGATCGCCGTCCTCGTCTTCCGCCGCCGCGACTTCGTTTGAGCCATGAAGCGGAGCCCCGTTCCGGTCGTCGTCCTGATCCTGGCCCTGGCCGGCTCGGCCGGGCTCAAGAAAGCCAACGACTCGCTGGGACGGACGAAGATTCCGGGCTCGGGCATCATTTACATCCCCTCCGGCGCCTACCTGAAGCCGGTCACCTTCGGCTTCCCGTCGCTGGCCGCCGACCTGATCTACCTGTGGTCGATCCAGTACTTCGGCAACCCGGCCATTCCGGACAAGTTCAAGTACTTCACCCACATCTTTTCGATCATCTCCGAGCTCGACCCGCGCTACGTCGATCCCTACGAAGTCGGGGCGCTCATCGCCCTCTACGACGCCCGCGACGTGCCGCTGGCCGTCCGCATCCTGGACCTGGGGCTGGCCAAGAATCCCGATCGCTGGATCTTCCCCCTCGAAGCCGGCCATTACGCCAAGCTTTACGCCAAGGATGTCGAGCTGGCCCGGGCCTACTATAAGAAAGCCATGGACATCCCCGGCGCGCCGGCGATTACCAAACGGCTCTACGCCAACGCCGCCTTCAAGGCTCTCGACTACCGGACGGCCTGGGAAACCTGGCGCGAAGTTTACGACACCTCGGCGGACGCGGCCGTCCGTAAGATCGCCTCCAACCACCTCTACAACATCCAGTCCGTCGTCGACGGCGAAGCCGTCCGCAACGCCGTCTTCGATTTCCGCGCCCGCTTCGGCCGGAACCCGGCCGACCTGGAGGAGCTCGTCCGTTCCGGACGGCTTCGCGAAGTCCCGCGGGACTTCGACGGCCGCGATTATCTCTATGACCCGCGAACCGGCGGGATCACGACCCGGGTGAATCCATGGAAGCGATGATTCTCTTCGGCCTCTTGAGCCTGTGCTGGGGGAGCTTTCTCAACGTCGTCATCTACCGCCTGCCGCGGGGCCTCAACCTGTCCCATCCGCCGTCCACGTGCCCGGCCTGCCGGGCGCGGATCCGACCCCTGGACAACATCCCGATCCTGTCCTACCTCGTCCTGCAGGGCCGCTGCCGGTCGTGCGGGGCCCGGGTCTCGCCGCGCTACATCTTCGTTGAGGCCTTGACGCCGGTTTGCCTGGCCATCCTCTTCTTCCGCTTCGGGCTCGGCTGGAGCTTCGCCGCCTTCGCCGTCTTCACCACCGCCCTCATCTGCCTGGCCTTTATCGACCTCGATCTCAAGCTGCTGCCGGACAAGATCGTCTTCCCCACGGCCGCCGTGGGCCTCCTGTACGCTTTCTTCCGCCCCGACATGAACGTCGGCCAAGCCCTGCTGGGTGCCGCCGTGGGCGGCGGATTCCTGCTTCTCGTCTTCGGGCTCTATTATCTTATCCGCAAGAAAGAGGGGTTGGGCATGGGCGACGTGACCATGATGGTCATGATCGGCGTCTATTTGGGCTGGCCCAAGACCGTCCTGACTCTCATCCTGGCCAGCTTCGCCGGCGCCCTGGTGGGAGGCCTGATCATGGCGGTCCGCAAAAAAGACCTGCAGTTCGCCCTGCCGTTCGGGACCTTCCTGGCGCCCGCCGCCTACGTCGCCCTGATTTGGGGCGACGGAATCATAGGCGCGTACCTAAGCCTCTTTCCTAATCCGTGAGTTTTCACGAATGGAGTGCCTCTCGGCGTAAAATTGCATCTCCTCAGCGATTGACTGGATCGCTCCCATTCACGGCTTAGGACTGCGAAGCGACTGCCCTCAGCCTTAAGAAGGCTTAGGACTGCGAAGCGACCGCCCTCATCCTCGCTACAATATTAACGGCGCTCGGAAATAGCCTGGAAAGCGACGGACAAGATCGCTTCATAGGGCCGCCCGATCTCGTGGAAGAGAGGCTCCCTTTCCCAGCCGGCGGGCTCCACGATGATCAGCTTCTCGAACTCGTGGCCGTCCAGCCAGACGCGCTCGCCGGAGCTGTGGATGACGACGGATTGCCGGCGCCGGCCTTGGCTTTCGATCCGGACGGAAATCTTTCGAGCGGCGAGTTTATCGCTGTCTTGAGGCATAAGCATAGACTCCTTCACTCTCCTGCGGCTCGGCTCCCAATCATCAGGCAGAATTACAAAGGCATATCCATGCAATCTACGTGCCAAGATTTCTCCCCGGTAGGCGGTCCCGGAAAAACCGCCGCAGGAGGACAGGCGTCCTCATCTGCAAACAGTTGAGGACTGCGAAGCGGCCGCCCTCAACCGGAAAAGGTTGAGGACTGCGAAGCGGCCGCCCTCAAAAGGCGTCAATCCCAAGGCTGCCAGGACTTGACGACATAGCTCGTCGAGGTCGTCCCGTATTTCTCCCAGGCGGCCAGGGACTCGTCGTAGTGGATCCCCGTCTCGGAGGACAGGGAGAGGTAATTGCAGACCAGGGAGCCGAAGAAGTCTCCGTTGGCGGCATAATCGATATTGGCATAAGGCGCATAAACAACGCCGTAAAAGCCCGAATTGGCGTTCCAGATCATGCTCGTAAAATCCGACGTGCCGAGAATGGCCAGAGCCTTGGCGTCACGGGTCAGGTTGTTGATGGTCGTGTTCGAGCGCTGTTCGAATGTCCCGTTGCCCAGAATGATCTCGACCGTGGAACCCGGGGTGATCTCCAGGGTGGAATTAGCATCCATCAGGAAGTTGCCGTCGATATAGAGGGTCACGTCGCCCGAGATCGTGACCTTGGAATTGTTGGCCATGGTGAATGAAGTGTAGGTGCCGCTCTCGGTGATGACGGTGCCGGTCGACCCGGTCGTGGTGGTAAGCGCTCCCCGAGCGGTCAGGCTGGGTGCGGTGATGGGCGGGAGGGGTTTGACGGCCGAGAGAGCGGTCTTTTCCCCCGTGATGGTGGCGGCGTTGGCCAAACGAATGACGTCCTCCGGGTTGCTCTCGTAGCCGGTGGCGGCGTCGCCGTGGACGATGGTGTTGTTGAGCAGGACGACATCCCAATGCTCGCCGGCATTGGTCCCGACGTTTCCGCGGGATCGATAATTCGCCGGATCGTAGGCGCCGTCCCCCGAGTTATAGCTGTCGATATAGGCGTTGCCGTGCAAGTCGAAGCCGTCATCGCCGAAGACCCCAAAGTCGAAAAAGCTCTTGAAGCCGTGCTCGAGAACGACCCGGACTCGCCGCGTCACGGTCTGGCCGCCGGTCCAGGCCACCGTGCCCGTGGCCACGACGACGGGATTGTTGGACGAAGGATTGCTCACCGTGACGGAAACGCCGCCCGCGGTCGTCCCGTCGCTCGTCGCGACCGAGGACAAGTCCAGCGTCCGGGCGGAGGTCGTGCCCGACCATGAGGAGATGGTGCCGTAATTGAGCTCCCAAATGGCCCGATCGATTCCCGCCTCGGCCAGGGTGAGGGCGGACGTTTCGCGGAAGTCCTTCTCCGCCAGCCGGTGGTTCTCGGAAACGCGGACCAGGACGGGCAGCGCCAGCATGGTCAGGACCAGGACGGCCAGCATGGAAATAAACAGGACCGCGCCGCGGCGGCCGGCGGGCGGAGCGGCCGGATCGAATCGGACCCCGGGATTCTTTGTCATCGCCGTTTCACTCGCTTTCGGCCGGCCGGTTCCGGAGCTTGAATTTAGCGCTGTAGTTCTCGTGGAGCGTCGGTCCCAGGCCCGCAACGGCGCCGGCCACCTCGACCCGGACGGACGCCGCGGAGGAGAAGCCCGACGTCAGAACGGTGCCGGTGAAATCGTTGTACTCCGCCGTAAAGGCCGTGACGTTGTCGCCGAGATACCGGCTGGAATCCTGCCGGACGCTGACGCCGGCCAAGCCGTCGTAGGTCCGGCGGAGCTTCCCGTCGGCGACACTGTAGATCACATAGTCGAAGTCGGATGCCAGGTCGACGATCGCGCCGCTCGCATCGATGGAGGGGACCTTGAGGATCAGGACGGAGGCGGACGTCGTTGAGGTTCCCCAGGAGGTCGCGACGCCGACGGCGGATTGGATGTCGCGGGACAACCAGGCCAGGGGATAGCGCACGTCCTCCTGCAGGTCGGCGGCGGCGCCCTGGCGGAGGAAATAGGCCTGCCCTTTGACGTAAAGCTGCATGACCGCGGCCAGAACTATGACCATGACGACCATGACGATCAGCAGTTCGATCAGGGTGAATCCCCGGCCGCCGCGGCGAAGAGGCCTCTCTTTCATCGCTTGTCGATCCCTTTCCGCGTTACGTAGGTCACGATCTTCTTGGATCGGGAGATGCCCCGGTAGGTCCAATGGACGGCCACCGTGACCTTTTTAATGTCATTTCCCGGTCCCGCTTCGACGGTCAACACGCCCGCGCCATCCTGGAGACTCGCCAGCTTGGCGTTCGTGAACGTTGTTCCCAGGCCGGAGATGCTGTCGAAAGCCAAGGCGCGCACGGCTTCCATTTCCTCCTGGACGATTTGGGTGGCGACGGCGATCTGGCGGGCCCAGGTGATGACCCCGAAGCCGTAGATAAAGACCGAGATCAACGACAGGAGCATGACCGCCAGGACGACCGTGGCGATCAGGGCTTCGATGGCCGAAAATCCCTCTTTTCGGCGGGGGATGATCATACGGTCAGTCA
>JAQULS010000078.1 GCA_028749235.1 Acidobacteriota bacterium
GCCCGTCGCCCTGCGGATGGTCCATCAAGTCGCGCGGGCCGTCAGGATCCCGGTCATCGGCATGGGCGGCATCATGACCGGCGAAGACGCCCTGGAGTTCCTCCTGGTCGGCGCCAAGGCCGTCCAGATCGGCACGGCCAATTTCGTCGATCCGGGGGCGGCCGTCCGCATCGCGGGCGAAATGGAAGCCTGGTGCGCCCACCACAACGTCGCCCGCGTCTCCGACGTCGTCGGGACGCTCAAGACCGGTCTCTGATGAGCGCTGCAACACGGATTAAAGAAAACGCCATTCCCAAAATAGATCCGCTCATAAGCGGCAACGTCGATTGGGGGTCCGGATCGAAGTGGTCTTTCTGATCGGCCAAGTGACAGTAATCGAGCATCACTTGGGCGACAATAATCCAGCTTTTATCAAGAGGATGAACCGAAATATTATACTCTGCCCTATAGAAGAATATTCTTTCGAATTAATGCTATCTAAGATATCTTTCGAGGGCGAGAGGTGAAAATACTGAGCCCCTTTCTTCTAAGGACTCTTAAATAGCCTTGACAACAAATCAATTACCTATAGAATTATTCTCGATTTAGATTTTTCTAAACAAAGGAGGGTTTTATGTCCCAGAATGATACGCTTAGCGATTTTCTTTCGTTTAAAAAATTTATCAGCCGAACATTAATCATCGTAGTCTATTTAATCGGAGCGCTGTGGACGACGATCAGTGGATTTATTTATATGTTTAAACGCACGGAAATACCATTTATCGGCAGATACTCCGGAGGTTCTACTCAAATATTGGTCGGGCTGGCGATAATCATTATCGGAAATATTACGTGGAGAATCATCTGCGAGATCGCAATTGTTCTTTTTTCGATCCAAGACAGTTTAAAAGAAATCGAAAATAATACTGACCGAATGGTTGAAGAAAAATCTATTTAACAAATACGCCCTTTTGGAAAGTCCGCTTGCCAGGGAGTGGCTTTAGTGATTATAAGAATTTTATACTGGGTAAACAATGACAAAGATTAATAGCGCCCACCGCATCATCACCGCCCTGGACGTGGAGACCAAGGCCCAGGCTCTGGCCCTGGTTCGCGAACTGGATCAAGCCGCGCTTTTTAAAGTCGGCCTGGAGCTGTTCACGGCCGAGGGGCCGGCGCTTCTGCGCGAGATCGCCTCGCTGGGCAAGGGCGTTTTCCTCGACCTCAAGCTCCACGACATACCCAACACCGTCGGCGAGGCGGCCCGCATCGGGGTCCGCCACGGCGCCCGGATGATGACCATCCACGCTTCGGGCGGGCGAGAGATGATGGCCCGGGCCGCGGCCACGGCCGCCGAGGAAGCCGCCAAGCTGGGAAGAGAGCGGCCCATCCTGCTGGGCGTCACCATCCTGACCAGCCTGAAGAACGACGACCTGGCTTCGATCGGGATGACGCCGGACACGTCCGGCCAGGTCCTGCGTTTGGCGGCCCTGGCCAAGGCTTCGGGCATGACGGGGGTGGTCTGCTCGGCCCAGGAGATCGAAATCGTGCGCCGGGAAGTCGGGCCCGGCTTCCTGATCGTGACGCCGGGCATCCGGCCGGCCTGGGCGGCGGCCCAGGATCAGAAGCGGATCATGACGCCGGCCTTGGCGGTGGAGAAAGGATCGGACTATCTCGTCGTGGGAAGGCCGATCACCCAAGCGGCCTCCCCGCGCGAAGCGTTCGGAAAGATCGTAGCCGAACTAGAAGCGGGCCACTGACCCGACGGCGAAGACGGCTCCGAGAATCAGCCCGACGACGAGCATCAGCACGACGATGACGACGATGCTGACGACCAGATAGCTGAGGAGCTTGTCCTTGGGCGTATCCATCATCGGCGTATTGAATCCGAGATAGAGCACGTACAGGCCGTACAGGCCGACGATGCCGGCCAGCACGCCGAGGGACGGGATGATGTAGAAGATCCCGGCCAGGAAGGGAATGGTCATGCTGTAAACGGCCAATTGCATGGCCTTCTGGAGGTTGGGCTTGGTCCCGAAGTTCGGGGCCAGCAGGTTGATGACGAATCCGAAGCCGTAGACGCTGGCCAGGGTGAAGACGTAATAGAGAACGGACCGCAGCAAGGCGCTGCCCAGCGGGTAACGGTAGGCGCCCAGAAAGGGAACCCGGATCCCGATCAGGCCGAATCCGATGAACTGGGCGATCGCCGGGATGGCGGCCAGGATCGCGGCGTAGCTCAGGATTAAGGTCATCGGCGGAGTGTCTTCGCCTTTGATCTTGACCCATTCGTCCTTGGGTTTGACGACCAAGTTCTGGACACGGGGAATAAGATCCATGATGTGTCTCCTTTCGGTTGCCCTCAATGTAGCCCAATCGCCAAGGCCTGTCAATAAACCCGCTCGGAGGCCCGGAAGGGCGGAAAAGGAAGGCGCGGGCCGGACTCGAACCGGCGAATCGAGGTTTTGCAGACCTCTCCCTTAGCCACTTGGGTACCGCGCCGCGTCGGCCGTCTCGCAGCGTGTCGCGGAGGGAAGGATGGAGCGGGCGATGGGACTTGAACCCACGACCTTCTGCATGGCAAGCAGACGTTCTACCACTGAACTACGCCCGCGTCCGGATGCTTTACCGGAGCGACCGTCCCGGAAAGCACTGCGATAAACTAGCAAAAACCCCCAAACCTGTCAATCCCGATCCGAATCACTTGACCTGGATGAGGTCGCCCAGATGCAGAACATCGCGGGCGGAAAGGACCTTGACGGTGGCCCAGGCGGGCCCGGCATCGACGATCACGGCGTTGGCCACGGCCCGGGCCGGAAGCTTTCCTTCGGGCTTGCCGTAAACGGTCAGCTGCTGCCCGACACGCAAGCCCTTATCGCTCCCGATGTCGATCAAGACCCAATCGCCCGCCCCGGCTTGCATGACCTCGTCGCGGAAAAACACCAGCCGTCCGGTCGGAACCTCGCCGGCCCGAAAGAGGGTGTCGTAACCGGCGTCCTTGCCCAGAATGGGGGCTTTGTCCTCGAAGGGCAGCAGGAAGGCTCCGGCCTGGATGGCGCCGCAGGCTTTTTCGATCCGGGCCAGAAACCTCTCGCCTTCCGTCCGGATGACCCGCAGCCGGCCTTGCCGGAAGGCGATGGGGCCGGGTCCTACGCGCTTCGACCCCGGCGCCGGGGCGTTCCGTTCGACCACGACGAAGACCTGCCCGGGCCGGACGGCCGCGCCGCGCGCCCAGACCAAAGCGTTCTCGCCGATCAAGGTCATCCCGTCCGCGGAGTCGGCCGCCTCGATCCGCACGGCCGGGATCTCCTTCAGGACGAAAAAGGAGCAGTAGAAATCCGACTCGGAGACGAGAGGATAGGTCTCCCGGAAGATCGGGGGCTTTTCGATCCGGTCCTGTCCGCCCGCCGCTCCCCATACCGATGAAACGGCCAGGAGGCCTATGAAAGCGCACGAGAGCGTTTTCCTGGTCATGGCGCACCTCGCTTCGTTTATTCTAACACAGCCTTCGGCGCCGGCGCCATGACCGGATGCGGCCGCGGCCGGGCACTTGACTTTCTCCATAGTCGGCTTTAACATTTGACTATCAATCGGACAAGCATTGGGAGAGGAGGCGAGGGTATGGGTAAAAAAGACTTTACGTCCAGCATGGCGCACGCGGCGGGAATCACTCATCTCCAGGCCCAAAAGGCGTACGCGGCCCTGCTCGGCTCGGTCAAGGAATCGCTGAAAACGGGCCGCAAGGTCAATTTGTCCGGATTCGGCAGCTTCGAGATCAAGATCCGGGAAGCCCGCCAAGGCCGGAATCCGAAGACGGGGGCCACGATATCCATTCCCCGCAAGAAGCGGATCAAGTTCACGCCAAGCCGTTTGTTCAAGTCCAACCTCTAGCCGCAGCGGCCGGCCCGGGCGGGAGAGGCCGGACCTTCCGATGGACAAACGGCGCCCGCTTTTCTAAAATGGGAGCCGATATGCCCGCCAAAAAAACCATAGCCCTTCTCTTCGGCGGCCGCTCGGCCGAACACGAGGTTTCCATCCAATCGGCCTCGGCCGTCTACGGTCATCTCGATAAAACCCGCTACACGATCATCTGCCTGTACATCGCCCGGGACGGCCGCTGGAAGCGCGTCGCTTCGCCCCTGGTTCCCCCGGGAGAACTGCGGCGCGGCGTCTTCCATTCCTTCCTGCCCTGGCAGGCCCCGGGCTCGGCCGCTCTGCGGGCCGATCTCTATTTCCCCGTCCTGCACGGGCCTTACGGCGAGGACGGCACCATCCAAGGCCTGCTCGAGATGGCCGACGTCCCCTTCGTCGGCCCCGGCGTGCTGGCCTCCGCCGCCGGCATGGACAAGGATGTGATGAAGGCGCTGTTCCAGGCCGGCGGCCTTCTCGTCTCGCCCTGGATCGTCATCCGCGACTTCGAATGGCGGGCGAACCGGGCCGCCATCCTGCGCCGGATCAAGGGCCTGTTCGCGCCGCCCTACTTCGTCAAGCCCGCCAACCTCGGCTCGAGCGTCGGCATCTCCAAGGTCAAGGCCCACGGCCGGGCCGGCGCCGCCATCGACCTGGCCTTGAGCTATGACCGGAAAATCCTGGTCGAGAAAGGAATCGACGGCCGGGAAATCGAATGCGCCGTCCTGGGCAACGACAAGCCCCGGGCCTCGCGGCCGGGCGAAGTCATCCCCTACAATGATTTCTACGATTACCGGGACAAGTACAAGGACGGCAAGACGCGCTTCGGCATTCCGGCCGACCTGCCGCCGGAAGTCACGGCCGAGGTGAGGCGCCAGGCCGTGGCCGCCTTCCGAGCCTGCCAGGCGGAAGGCTTGGCGCGGGTCGATTTCTTCCTGGAGAGCAAAAGCGGCGACCTCATCGTGAACGAGATCAACACCCTGCCCGGGTTCACCGAGATCAGCATGTACCCGAAGCTGTGGGGGATCACGGGGCTTCCCTACGGCAAGCTCCTGGACCGGCTGATCGCGCTGGGCTTCGAGCGCCACCGCCGGAAGAAGCGCCGCACGGCCGGGGCCATGGCATGAGAATTCTCGGCCTCGATTACGGCGACCGGCATATCGGCCTGGCCCTGAGCGACCTTCTCGGCATCACCGCCCAACCCCTGAGCACCATCGAGCTCGAGGGGAACAATGCCGCGCGGCAGAACGTATTCCGGGAACTCGTCCGCCGGCATGAGATCGGCCTGATCGTCATCGGCATGCCCCTGCGCATGGACGGCAGCGAGGGCACGCGGGCCGAGAAGACGCGGGCCTTCGCGGCCTGGCTGGAGAAGGCCGCCGGCGTCCCCATCGCCTTCTGGGACGAGCGCCTGACCACCCACCAGGCCCTCCGCTCCGTCCAGGAGCAAAAGGTCCGCCTCAAAGACAAGCGCTCCGTGGTCAACCAAATCGCGGCCGTCATCATCCTTCAGGGATACCTGGAAAGCCGCCGCCCCGATGAGATTCTGGCTCCGACCGATTAAGCTTCTGCTCGTCCTGGCGCAGGTCGCCCTTCTGGGCATCTGCGTCTGGACGGCCCTGGAATCGGCCGCCTCCGGGCCGAGGCCGGGGAATCCGGTCCTGGTCGAGATCGGGAAAGGCAAGGGGGCTTCCGCCATCGCCGGGGAGCTCAAGGCCACGGGCGTCCTGACCAAGACCACTCCCTTCCTGTGGCGGTACCGGATGTTTTACTCCGGCAAGCCCCTCAAAACCGGGCAGTACATGCTTCCGGCGGCCTCGCCGCCGGCGGCGGTCATCGAGGCCCTCATTCGAGGCCGGGTCTATCTCCGCCCGGTGACGGTGGCCGAGGGGTTGACGGGCCGGGAGATTTTCCCTCTCTTCACGGCCGCCGGCTTCGGCACCGAGGCCGGGTTCGCGGCGGCGTTCAAGGACATCGCTCCGCTCGGCCTGCTCGATCCGCAGGCGGCCGATCTGGAAGGGTATTTGTTCCCCGAGACCTACCGCCTGCCCAAGGGCATCACGGCCGCCGAAATCCTGGCCATGATGACGAACCAGTTCAAGGACATCTTCAGCGAGCCGCGGCGGCGCGAGGCCGCCGCGCTGGGCCTGAGCGTGCGAGAGACCGTCATTCTGGCCTCGCTCATCGAAAAGGAGACGGCCAGGCCCGAGGAGCGGTCCCTGGTCTCCTCGGTCTTCCACAACCGGCTCCGCCTGGGCATGCGCCTGGACTGCGATCCGACCATCGTCTACGTCCTCAAGGCCGAGGGAACGTACCTGGGACGTCTCCACTCCAAAGACCTCAAGCTGGACTCGCCCTACAACACGTATTTACACGCCGGGCTTCCGCCCGGTCCCATCTGCAATCCGGGCCGTGAATCGCTTCTGGCCGCCCTGCGGCCCGCAGCCACGGAATTTCTATATTTCGTCTCCCGCAACGACGGCAGCCACCAATTCAGCCGGACCCTCCACGAGCACAACCGGGCCGTCGACCTCTTTCAGCGTTGACCGCGATTGCCTTGGACCGCGCTTTCTGGTATAGTCCCTTTTCATTTGAGGGCCAGCGTAAACATCTTTTACATACACTCCAGTGTCATCGTGCTGAAAACAAAACACTTGATGCGTCGCGAATTTGGCATAATCCTTGCTATTTCCAACAGTGAAACCTGGACTCTGCATCACAGAGGAGGATGCAAGTAATGAAAAAAATATCCGTTCTCATGCTCATCGTAGGGATTCTGGTGTGCGCCGGCATCGCCGCCGCGCAAAAGCCCGCTCCCGCCGCTACCCAAAAGGACATCCGGGGTATTATGGACGCCGGCCTGGCCGCCAAACAAGCCAAGCTGGACCTGCCGTTCGAGGTTTTCCGGACCCAGTACCTGCCGGCCCAACAGGGCTACCAGCAGGTCTTCTTCCTGAAGATCAAGAACGCCGATCTCGGCTTCGCGCCCGCCCCGGCTTCCGACGTGGTCGACCCGTCCAAGCCGCCCACCGCGCCGAAGATGCGGGCCGTCGTGAATCTGTTCCTGCGGATCCACAAGTCCGAGAACGGCGTTCCCGGCAAGCTGGCCAGGGAATTCGCCTCCCCCGCCACGATCGAGGTCGACCAGGCCGGATTCGATCCGGAAAAGACCGAGTGGTACACGGTCGGATTCGGGATCAAAGCCGGCGAATACGTGGCGGCGATCGGTCTCGCCTCGCAGGACCGCAGCAGGATCGGCGTCCAATACTGCGATTTCAAGCTGCCCGAAGCCAAGACCTTTGATGCCGCGCTCGATACGATACCGAGCTTCTTCATCAAGGAATTCAAGCAGGTCGAGGGAATCGAGAAGAACCCCGTCCTGGACAAGGGCTTCTTTGCCTACGGCAACTTCCAGTTCGTGCCGAGCCTGGACAACGTCTTTGCCGTCGGCGAGACGCTCAACTTTTTCAGCTACGTCTTCGGCATCAAGCCCACGGCCATCGGGCCCATCGAGATCGAGCTCGGCCTCGAGGTCGTCCAGGGCGACAAGCCGGCCATCAAGTTCGCGTCCGACGCCTACGATTCGGCGCTGATCAACCTGCCTCTGGCCCTCAAACAGACGCTCCAGATCAAGCAGGGCGAATCGGTCCGCAACGAAATCCGCGACCTTCCCGCCGGCGACTACACGCTGGTCATGAAGATCAAGGACAAGGGGTCCGCCTTGTCCGCCGAGAAGCGGATCGACTTCTCCATCAAGTAAGCCCCCCCGCGGCCGAAACGCTTTTCCCGCCCTACTCTTCCTCGGAAGGGTAGGGCTTTTTTTTACTTAGAAAGTGATGCGGGCGCCCAGCCGGAAGACGCAGGGATTGACGATGAGCTGATCCTCGAGATAATTGTCCGCGTCGATCAAGCCGGCCTTCTTGAGGGAGGTCGAGGCGTTCAGGATGTTGAAGCCGTCGATCCCCACCGCCACTTTGAAACGGTCGCCGAAGGTGAACTCCTTCTCCAGCCTCGCGTTCACCAGGAACAAGGCCGGCAGGCGGGTGTCCCCCACCCGGCCGTCCCCCTCCGTCGTGCCGTAGAGGTACGTCGGACCGATGTTCTCCCTCTGGACGATGGTGTAGGTCGGGATGATGAATCCCTCCCTGGCGGTCATGACGACGGAGGCCTTGAGCCCGAGAGGCAGGGCGACCAGGCCGGACAGCTTGGCCGTCCAGCGGGAGCTGACCAGGACCCCGGCCAGGGCCGCGCTTTGGGACTCGACCGATACGGCGCCGCCCTCGAAGTAGGCGACGTTGGTTTGGTCGAGATAGTCCCCGCCGTAATTGTACTTCCAGTCGGCGTAGGTGAAGGAGGCGTTCAGCATCCAGCCGTGGGCATAGCGCTTGCCGAGGCTCAACGTGGCGGCCACGTATTGCTCGAACCGGCTGTCGGAGACGATCCGGTAGGACCCGGAGGCCGCCTCCAGGCGCGTCCAGTAATCGGCGTCGACGGTCGAGTTGTTGCCGACATAGACCCAGTTCGAGGCGTCCTCGACGGCGCCGCCGGCCAGGATGCCGATGTCGTAGGACAGGCGGTGCCGCTTGCGGTAGAGAAGCTCCAAACGGGCGCTGAAGTCGTCCAGGATCTCCTTTTCGTAGGACAGGAGGATCTCGTCGGTGAGGGGGGTGGCGTAGTCGGAGGCCAGCCGGTTGGACGGAGACAGGGACGACGGATCGGAAGGATCGAAGCCCCAATAATAAAGCCAGCCTGCGGGGTCCTCGGCCGAAACCAGTTGGCCCGTCTGCCAATTGAATCCCCACAGCTCGCTCATCAGCACCCGCCCGTCGCCGTCGGCGTCCTTCCAAAGGAGCCCGATGCCGGCCGAAGAGGAGTTGGTGAAGACGGCCGGGTCCATCCCGGTCTGGCTGCCGTAGATCGCCAGCGACAGGCGCACGACGTCCCGGCCGTCGCCGTGGATGTCGTAGCTGAAGCCGAGATGGGGCGAGAAGACGCTGGAGACGAATCCGGGATCGTACTCGGAGACGCTCAAGGCCGGCAGGTATTCGGGCAGCCAAGGCGAAGCGGACACGGACTGGTCGCGGACGACGGCATGCTCGCGGTCGTAGCGCAAGCCCAGCGTCACGGACAGCTTGCCCCAATCGATGGTGTCCTGGACGTAGGCCGAAAAGCGGTTGTATCCGTAGGCCGCGGCGGCGTCGCGCAGCAAGTCGGCTTCGATCCAGCCGTAGCCGTAATCCCGCAGGATGATGTTGCCTTCGATCGTGTCGGTCATGGTCATCGAGGCCGACCGCGTCTCGACCCCGAACGTCAGCTCGTGGCCGCCGCCGAGGATATGGTCGAAGAACGCCCGGCCGGTCGCGGCCAGCCCGTACTGACCGGACTTGCGGTGGTAATCGTTGGCATTGCCCGAGACGTAGAAGGACGGCTCATAATCCCAGTACTGGTAATCGCCCGATCCGTCCAGGGTCCGTTCGCCGTTGACCGGCTGCAGGTGGAAATCGGTCGAGGTCAGAAGGCCGGTCAGGGCCAGCTCGAACGCCCCAAGCTTCTTCTCCAGGCGGGCCTTGCCGGTCAGGCTCGGCGCCGTCTGGGACCAGTAGGTTTCCGGGGCCTGCTCGGTGTCGCTCCAGCGGGCCCGGTTGGAGGAGCTCTTCTCGTCATAGGCAAAAAGCGCGTTCAGCCGGAGGGTCGGTGATATTTTAAGGTCGAAGTTCCCATAGCCGGACGCGATCTTGACCGCGTCGAGAGAACCGGTCATGGTCCGCTTGGTGATATCCTGGATGCCGAACGCCCCAGCCGCCCAGAGGCGATCGCGGACGATCGGTCCGCCGACGTTGCCGCCGTAGAGACGGACGGTGTTGACCCCGGGCGTCCCCAGCCCCTCTGATTGGAGCGCGAGCGGGACATTGTTCAGCTCGAAGGCCTTGTCGGCCATGTCGAAATGGAGGCCGCCGGACAGCCGGGTCCCGCCGCGCCGGGGCATGAGATGAAGCTGGATGCCGGGCGTGCGGGTCCGGGCGTCGCCGCCCGCCGTGTCCACCCGCATCTCCCCGTAGTTGGACATATCGACATAGACCGGGGCGTCGCCCGGAACGGACGGATCGGTGATGTCGGTCCCCTCGATCGTCCAGACCGCGTCCGTCCAGGCCGCGCCGGCGCCGTGGACGTAGGCCTGCAGTCCGGACTCGGCCCCGCCGATGTTCTCGCGGTCGGACACCAGGCCGGGCGCCAAGGCTATCAGGGACCAGGGGTCGCGGGGCGTCGGCAGGACCAGGATCATGAACGAGTCGGCCGCGAACCCCGACCGGCGGTCGTTTTTGTCGATGACCGGCGTCCGGCCGGAGACCGTGATGATCTCGTCGGGAGGGAGGGGCTCCAGGGCCATGGTCAGCCGGACGTCCCGGCCGAAGGCCACGACCAGGCTTTCCCAACGGAAGGTTTTAAAGCCGGGCAGGTCGAGCTCGAGGGCGTAATCGGGAGCCGCCGGCAGGCCCGTAAACCGAAACGTCCCCTCGCGCGAAGTCACGGCGTACCGGGGAGGGGCTCCGCCTCCGCTCAAGGTCACCGCGACGCCGGGCAGCGGGATCTTCTCGGCGTCGGTCACCCGGCCCGCGATCCCCCCGGATTCCTGCGCGGCCGCAAGACCCGCCGCAAGAACGAGTCCGCCGAGAATGCAAAATCCTTTTTTCACGCTGTCCTCCCTACCGCCATAGGATAGCCCATCTGGGGGGTTCGATCAACCCGCGGGCGGCGCGCCTCCGGCGCCGCGCTTGCGTCCCGCCGGCCGATCCTTTAGACTCTTTTTTTCGCCATGAAATTCCTGGCCGACCTCCACCTCCACTCCAGGTTCTCGCGGGCCACGTCCCGCGACATGACCCTCGACACGATCGCCGCCTGGGCCAAGGTCAAGGGTCTGAAGCTCGTGGCGGCGGCCGATTTCACCCACCCCGAATGGTTTTTCCTGATCCGTCAAAAGCTCGAGCCGGCCGGCAACGGGTTCTTCCGGCTGCGGTCCGTTCAGGCGCCCGAACCCGAGTTCCTGCGGCCGTTCGCGCCCGGTCGCGACGACGTCCATTTCATCCTGTCCACCGAATTGAGCTTCATCTACTCGAAGAAGGGCCGGGTTCGCAAGGTCCACCTTCTGCTCCTCGTGCCCGACCTGGAATCGGCCGAGAAGATCAACGGCCGGCTGGCCGGCTTGGGCAACCTGAGCTCGGACGGACGGCCCATCCTGGGCCTGGACGCCAAGGCGTTCGTCCGCATGGCGGCCGATCTCTGCCCGGGCTCCGTGGTCATTCCCTCCCATATCTGGACGCCGTGGTTCTCGTTGTTCGGCTCCAACTCGGGATTCGACGCCGTCGAGGAGTGCTTTGAGGAGATGACCCCGTTCCTGTTCGCCATGGAAACGGGGCTGTCCTCGGACCCGGCCATGAACCGGAGGCTTTCGGCCCTGGACCGCTACGCCCTGGTCTCCAACTCGGACGCCCATTCTCCCTCCAAGCTGGGCCGCGAGGCCAACGCGGTGGAGGCGGATTTCAGCTATAAGGGCCTGCTCGAGGCCGTCCGCAGCCGCGACCCGGCCCGGTTTCTTTATACCGTGGAATTCTTCCCGGAAGAGGGCAAGTACCACTACGACGGCCACCGCAAGTGCGGCGTCTGCCTGGCGCCGCGCGAGTCCATGCGTCTCGGCGGGATCTGCCCGGCCTGCGGCAAGAAGCTGACCATCGGCGTCCTGCACCGGGTCGAGGAGCTGGCCGACCGGCCCGAGCCCCTGGAGGGACCGGACCGGATCCCGGCCAAATCCCTCATCCCTCTCAACGAGATCATCGGCGAGGCCTGCGGCCAATCGGCCGACGGCCGGGGCGTGTGGGAGGCTTATGTCCGGTTCATTCGCGAGTTCGGCGACGAGCACCGCATCCTGACCGAGGTTCCGGTCGCGGACCTGGTTCGCCTCCAGCCCGAAAGAATCGGGCGGGGCATCGAACGGGTGCGCCGCGGACTGGTCCAAATCGAGCCCGGCCACGACGGCGAATACGGGACGGTCCGGATCTTCCCCGGGGGCGAGGACGGCGGAACGGAATCCGCCGGGGGCCAGATGTCCCTCTTTTGACGGGTTTGAAAATTGCATCGGAAAGCCGCGCCGCGGCGTTTCAAGTTCGTCCAGGGAGAGCGGCGGGAATCGTTTTCCCGGCCGAGACGAGGACATGGACCGGGTCGCGGATTGACCCTGACCCGGACGAGGACTATAATAAAATGATGAAAAGCCGACGTATCCGACTCATTTGCTTTCTTTTAGCCGCCGTTTTCGCGGCCTCCGTCCTGCCGGCCGCGGGCCAAGCCAAGAAGAAATCCCCCAAGGACCTGCCGGAGCTTTACCGCCGCTGGCTGCAGGAAGAGGTTGTCTACATCATCTCTCCCAAGGAGAGGGATGTCTTCCTCCAGCTCGAATCCGACCGCGAACGGGAGATCTTCATCAAGGCCTTCTGGCGACAGCGCGACGAGACGCCGGATACCGAGAAGAACGAGTTCCGGGAGGAGCACTACCGCCGCATCGCCTATACCAACCAGTGGTTCGGCCGCGACACGGCGACCCAGGGCTGGCGCACCGACCAGGGCCGGATTTACATCATCCTGGGCGAGCCCAAGGAGATCCAGCGCTTCGAGAACATCCCCGAGATCCGCCCGACCATCATCTGGTTCTTCGATTCCACGGGCGATCGCGGACTGCCCTCGGCCTTCAATATCGTTTTCTTCAAACAAGAGGGGCATATCGAGTACCAGCTCTACTCGCCCATCAAGAACGGCCCCCAGAACCTGCTCATGAACTACACCGGAGACTCGACCGACTACGAGACCGCCTACACGGAGTTGATGAATGTCGAGCCGGCCGTAGCCGGGGTTTCCATGACCCTCATCCCGGGCGACACGGCCTACCAGGGAGCGCCGTCCGTGGCCACCGACATCCTGCTCAGCCAGAACCTCCCGGCCGCCGGCTACCAGAAGGTCAAGGACGACTATGCCGAGAAGCTCCTCCGCTACAAGGACATCATCGAGGTCGACTACTCCGCCAACTGGATCGGCAACGAATCGATGATGAACGTTTTCCGGGACGCCAACAACCAGGCTTTCGTCCACGTGGCCATCGAACCGAGCAAGCTGAACTTCGAAACCACGGCCCAAGGCTACCACACCGAAATGGAAATCGAGGGCCGGATCACCGACGCGGCCAATCCCGCCCGGACGGTCTACCAGTTCACCCGCAACATCCCCCTCGACATCAACCAGGGCCAACTGGCCGCGATCAGCGGCAAGCTGTTCAGCTACCAGGACCTCTTCCCGCTCATCCCCGGCCAATACCGGATCAGCCTGCTGTGGAAGAACCGGGTCTCGCGGGAATTCACCTCGGTCGAGGCGACCATCGTTGTCCCCAAGACGGACGAGTTCGCCCTCAATGTTCCCGTCCTAGCCAACAAGGCCGATAAGGCCTCGCGCTACCGGGGGACGACCAAGGCCTACCTGCTCAACGGCATTCAGCTTGTCCCCTCGCCCCGCAACGACTTCCAGCAGAGCGACACGCTGTCGATCTTCAGCCAGATGGCCAATGCCCCGGCGGACGTCCGCACCGGCGGCGCCGTCGAATATGCCATCCTGCGCGACGGCCAGCCCTTCAAGTCCTTCGTCCGGACGATCTCCGAATATCCGGACGGCAAGAACTTCTACGAAGAGGTCCCCCTCTCGGACTTTCCTCCGGCCCACTATCAGGTCCAGATCACGATCCGCGACGCGAGCCGCCGGAGCCGGCTGACGGGCCGGGCGGACTTCTACATCACCCCGATGCTCAGCTTGTCCCGGCCGTTCGTGCTCTCGCCGACGCACTCGGCTTCGACCGACCCGGACTGCCTCCACATCCTGGGCTCGGAGTACCTGGCCATGGACCAGCCGGCCAAGGCCCACGTTTTGCTCGAAGCGGCCCACCGCGGCAATCCCGCCGAAACTCGCTTCGCCCTGGATTATGTCCGCCTCCTGTTCCAGGAGAAGGATTATGCCGGCGTCCTGACGGTCTCCGCCCCCTACCTGGCCGACGACCGCAAATGGGACTTCCTCGAAATCGCGGCCAAATCCCACCAGGGAGCCGGCGAGCTCGAGCGGGCCATCGTCCGCTACAAGGAATACCTGGCCCATTTCGGGACCAACATCGAGATCCTGAATTCGATCGGCGAATGTTACTTCAACATGGGCAATATGGCCGAAGCCCTGGTGGCCTGGGAGCGTTCGCTTCAGATCAATACCAACCAACCCCGGCTTAAAGAGCGGGTGCAAGCCCTAAAAGAAAAAGAAAAAGAAAAGAAAACGTGATACAATAACAGCTTCCGGTGGCTCCTTAAAAGACTTTACAATCGGCGGCCGGTTGAGCCGGCGCGGGGAGCCGGAGCGAGATGGGGCAGAATCGGTCTTAATCGTTTTTAATGAATCGTTTAGGTCCGAGTCGACCCCGTTTCCAAGATGGCATGTTCTTTGCATAAACCTTATGCGGAGGCTGAAAATGAGCAACAAGAGCATCAAACACTGGGGCATCCTCATCGCCGCGGTCCTTCTGGCCGCCAGCTTCGCCTCGGCCCAGGCCGGCCGCGGCGTCGGCCGCATCGGCGGCACGGTGACCGATCTCGAGGGCAATCCCATCGAGGGCGCCAAGGTCTCCATTTCGTATCCCCAGAACGAGAGCCTGAAGTACGAATACCTGACCAACAAGAAAGGCGAATGGTCTTTCATCGGCCTCGGCAGCGGCAACTGGAACCTGATTTCCTACGCCAAGGGCTTTGACCCGATCAATCAGCCCGTCTACGTCAGCCAGCTGTCGGTCAACCCCCCGATCAAGATCAAGCTGAAAAAGGCCGAGAAGCCCGGCGGCGGCTTCATCGAGGACGAGGCCTCCTTCGCCTTCCTGGAGAACGGCAACAAGTTTTACCGCGAGGGCAAGTACGACGAGGCCATCGTCCAGTATGAGACCTTCATCGCAAAGAACCCCCTGGCCTATCAGGTCCGCATCTCGATCGCCGACTGTCATCTCCAGAAAG
Organism: Acidobacteriota bacterium; assembly: GCA_028749235.1. Classification (GTDB taxonomy): domain Bacteria; phylum Acidobacteriota; class Aminicenantia; order Aminicenantales; family UBA4085; genus UBA4085. Next base: position 14,964 of record JAQULS010000078.1, read on the forward strand.
GCGATTTCGAAAAAGCCACCACGATCTACAACGACATCATCGAGAAGGCGAAGACCGACGCCGCGCTGGGCGCGGACATGCTCGGCAAAGCCCTGGCCGGGCTGGGCAACATCATGCTCAAGCAGAACAAGCTGCCCGAAGCCCAAGAGTACTTCAAGGAGTCCATCGCGGCTTCGCCCAAGGACGAAGTCCTGGCCTACAACGTCGGCGAGATCTTCTTTTCCAACCAGGGCTACGACGAGGCGATCAAGTACTTCAGCCTGGCCTCCGAGATCAAGCCCGACTGGCCCGATTCCTTCCTCAAGCTCGGCTACGTCTACCTGAACAAGGCCGATACGGCCAATGCCGTCGTCAAGTTCGAGAAATTCCTGACCCTGGAGCCTGACGGCGAGCGGGCCGCTCTGGTCCGCAACATTCTTACCGCCATCAAGAAATAAGCGATGCGATCCCCGTCCTAAGCCTTTCCCAGGCGGAGAGACTT
>JAQULS010000079.1 GCA_028749235.1 Acidobacteriota bacterium
GGCAAACAGGCGGCCATGGAGGACACCGAGAAGCTGATCGAGATCCTGGAAGGCTCGGACATGGTCTTCCTGACCGCCGGCCTGGGCGGCGGCACCGGGACGGGGGCGACCCCGATCCTGGCCAACCTGGCCGCCGAGCTCGACATCCTGGCCATCGCCATCTGCACTCTGCCCTTCGAATTCGAGGGCCGGGTCCGGGCCAAGCAGGCCCAGGAAGGCTTGGCCGAGCTCAAGAACGCCGTCGACACGGTCATCGCCATCCCCAACGAGCGGCTGCTGCAGACCGTGGCCCAGGGCACCTACGTCGAGGAAGGGTTCAAGGTCGCCGACGACGTCCTGCGCCAAGCCGTCCAGGGCGTCTCCGATCTGATTACCAAGCCCGGCTTGATCAACCTCGACTTCGCCGACGTCAAAGCCGTTATGAAGGGCATGGGCATGGCCTACATAGGCATGGGCATCGCCTCCGGGGAAAACCGGGCCGCCGAGGCCGCCAACAAGGCCATCTGCTCGCCCCTGCTCATCGACACCTCGATCGAGGGCGCCCGGGGCGTCCTGATCAACATCACAGGCGGCAAGGACTTGACCCTGCACGAGCTTTCCAAGGCCAGCCAGCTCGTTCACAAGCTGGCCCATTCCGAAGCCAACATCATTTTCGGCACGGTCGTCGATCCGGCCATGAAGGACGAGGTCAAGGTCACGGTCATCGCCACCGGGTTCGACCAGGCCGACGCGGCCGTGGACGATCTGGAGGAGTTCACCGCCCGCTACCAGGGCCAAGGCCAGGGTCGGACGACCGTCCTCTACCGCAAGACGCCGCCGCCCGTCCCGGTCAGCAACGAGACGCCGCCCTTCCCGTTCGAACGGACCCAGGACCGGGTCCGGCGGGAGCGGCCCGCCGTCCGGATGGAGACGCCGTTCGAGTTCCCCGACGAACCCCTGCCGCGGCCGGCCGCGACGTCGGCCGCCCCCGCTTTCGATAAAAGCTGGGAACAGTACGACGCGCCCTCGTTCATCCGCCTGAAGCACAGCCAGGTCCGCAAGTACCCCTCATGATCCAAGCCGACCGTGTCGTCGCCGGGTGCCGTCAGCTTCTGACCTGCCCCGGGCCCCTGCCCAAGCGCCGCGCCGCCATGCGCGACGTCGGCCTGGTCGAGAACGCCTGGATCGCCGGACGCAACGGCCGCATCGTCTTCGTCGGCGACGAGGAGGCCTTCCAAAGGGAAGTGGAGTCGCTTCCGGGCGCGGTCGTGCTCGACGCCCGCGGCCTGGTCGGCCTGCCCGGATTCGTCGACTCCCACACCCACCTGCCGTTCGCCGGCAGCCGCGAGGACGAGTTCGCTCTGCGCCTTCAGGGCGCGACCTACCAGGAGTTGGCGGCCCGCGGCATGGGCATCCGCTCGACCGTCCGCCAGACTCGAGCCATCGCCAAGGCCGATTTGGCCGCCCTCTGCCGGGCCCGTCTCGACAGCATGCTCCTGCACGGCACCACCACGGCCGAAGGCAAGAGCGGCTACGGGCTGAACCTCCCGGACGAGATCAAGCAGCTCGAAGCCCTGGCCGAAGCCGCCGCCGGCCATCCCATCGACGTCGTCCCGACCTTCATGGGCGCCCACGAGGTGCCCGATGAATATCGTGAGCGCAAGGAGGACTACCTTGACCTTCTTATTCACGAAGTCATGCCCGCGGTCCGCGCGAAAGGTCTGGCCCGTTTCTTCGACGTTTTCTGTGAAGACGGAGTCTTCACCCTGGAAGAGACAGCGCGGCTGGTTGAGGCGGCCGCACGGGCCGGCTTTGGGATCAAGATCCACGCCGACGAGTTCGTGCCGCTCGGGGGCAGCGAGCTGGCCGCGCGCGTCGGCGCGGCTTCGGCCGAGCACCTGATCGCGATCAGGGAGTCCGGGATCGCCGCCCTGGCCGGGAGCGACACCGTGGCCACGCTCCTGCCGAACGTCCCCTTCTTCCTGATGCAGGAGAAGCGCGCCCCGGCCCGCCGCCTGATCGACGCCGGAGCGGCGGTGGCCATCGCTTCCGACTTCAATCCCGGAAGCTCGATGACCGAGAATATGCTGTTCGTCCTCCAGCTCGGCGTCTTCCTGCTCCGGATGACCATCGAGGAGGCCATCGTCGCCGCCACCGCCAACGGAGCCTGCGCCGTCCGGCTTCAGAATGAAGTCGGAAGCCTGGAGGTCGGCAAGAAGATGGACGTCATCCTTTGCGACATCCCGAACTATTACTTCCTGGCCTATCACCCGGGCGTCAACCCGGTTCGCCACGTCGTCAAGAGCGGTCGCATCGCCGTCCGCGACGGGAGACTTGCCTACTAACCTAGTCCCATTTTCCCATTTCCCATTTCTTCCAAGGGCCGCCCCCTCCCAGGGGCGGCCCAATTTTTTTATAGCGAATTTTCAGCGGATGACTTCGCGGTCGGTGGCGACCGAAAAAACCCTATCGGCGCTTATCTTTATTGAGTAACCACCAAGTGTTCCATTTGCCATAATCGACGCCGAAGTCCTGACCGGTCGCCTTCTTAAGAATCACGGTCGCCGCATAGCCGACCGAATACCAGTCCGTTTTTATGGCTTCGATCAGGGGCTCGATCACCCGATCATCGATGCCGCCCACCTGATCCAAGGCCAACACGGCTTCCAACTGGACCTGCATATCGGAATCGCGGACCAATTGGATAAGCGGTGGAATGGCTTGCGGCGCACCGATCCGGCCGAGGGATTTGGCCGTTATCATCCGCACATACGCGTTGCGGTCCTGAACCGCCCCATATAAAGCATCGACCGACCGCTTGTCGACGATCATGCCGAGGGCTTCCGCGGCGTTATACCGAATCTGGGCATACTTGTCTTGCAAGGCAGCGGCCAGGGCGTCGATCGCCCGGGGATCGCGAAGCCGCCCCAGCGAAGCGGCCGCGTTCGCCCGGACCGTGCGATCGAGGTCGGTCATGCACTTGAGCAAGGGATCGAGGGCCGCTTTATCTTCCAGGAACCCCAAGGCAAAGGCGGCGCCGGCCCGCACTTTGGGCTTGTCGTCAAGAACCTTGATCAGGGGGGCTAAAGCCCGCGGATCCTTGCTCAGGACCATGGCGTTGGCCGCGTTGGCCCGGACCTCCGGATCCGGGTCCTCCAGGAGGCCGAGCAGAAGGTCCGCCGCCCCGGGATATTTCATCGCCGCAAGGACGGCCGTGGCGTTTGCTCTCTTGATGAAATTTCCCTTTTTAATGAGTCTTACCATTTTCTCTATAACGAGAGGATTTCCGATATCGACCAGAGAGCGGGCCGCGAGGGAGGCGACGTTGAGATTCCAATCGTAAAGACCATCGGCCAATAAATCGACGGCCTTCTCTCCCCCCACTTTGCCGAGGGCGATAACGGTTGCCTGCCGGACTTCCCATTCGCGATCGAGCATGGCCTTGTCCAGAATCCGGATGGCTTCGACCGGGGCGAGCTTTTCCGAGGCTTTTACGGCCTCGACGCGGACGGCCGTTCTGTTGCTCCGCAACTGTCGCCGGACTTCCCGGGCCGTCTGGCCGGCCGTTCCAATGGAGGAGACGAATCCAATGGATATGGCCAGCAGCATCAAGACGCGGCGCACCGACATTTCGCACCCCCTCGGCGGCAGCGGGCTGCCGTACCTACATTATACGTTGCATGGTCCGCGTTTATGACAGCCTCAGGGGACTCGAATGTGCTATGATCCCAAGAGGAAAGAGAGAAAACCCGCGCATGGAATCCCTACGAGAGCTCTATCGCATCGGGCACGGCCCGAGCTCCAGCCACACCATGGGCCCGCGCCGGGCGGCCGAGGCCTTCCTAACCCGCGTCCCGGACGCCGCCGCATACCGGATTACGCTCTACGGCAGCCTGGCCGCCACGGGCAAGGGGCACCTGACCCTGGAAACGCTCAAGGAGGCTTTCGCCGGCCGCAAGATCGAGATCGTCACCCGGCCCGAGGAAATCCTCCCCCGCCACACCAACGCCTTGCGCTTCGAGGCCTTGGACCCGGCGGGCGCTGTTTTGCAGGCTTGGACAGCCTACAGCGTCGGTGGGGGAAAAATTATCGATGACGAGACCCCGCCCGACGCCGGACGCATCTACCCTTTCGCCGGCATGGACGACATCCTGGCCGAGTGCGGCAAGAGCGGTCGCCAGATGTGGGAGCTCGTGGAATCCGTCGAGGGTCCTCAGATCAATGATTTCCTGGCCGAGGTCTGGGCGGTCATGCAGGCCGCCGTCAAGCGCGGGCTCAAGGCCGACGGCATCCTTCCCGGCGTGCTCAAGCTCCCCCGCAAAGCGCATTCCTACGCCATGAAAGCCAAGACTCTCGGCGGGACGATGCGGCGCAGGGCCTTACTGTTCTCGTACGCGCTGGCCGTCTCCGAAGAGAACGCCTCGGGGGACTTGATCGTCACGGCCCCCACCTGCGGAGCGGCCGGCGTCCTGCCCGCGGTGCTGTATTATCTACACAAGGAATATCGCTTCTCGAATCAAGAGATCATCCGGGCGCTGGCTACGGCGGGCCTCATCGGAACCGTCGTCAAGCGCAACGCCTCGATCTCCGGGGCGGAGCTTGGCTGCCAGGCCGAGATCGGAGTCGCCTGCGCCATGGCCGGCGGGGCGGCCACCCAACTCTTCGGCGGCACCATCCACCAGATCGAATACGCGGCCGAAATGGGCATCGAGCATCACCTCGGGCTGACCTGCGATCCCGTGGCCGGGCTGGTCCAGATCCCCTGCATCGAGCGCAATGTCTTTGCCGCCTCGCGGGCCCTCAGCCACCAGACCTACGCCCTGCTTTCGGACGGCCGCCACCGCATCAGCTTCGATGAGGTCATCGAAGCCATGAAGCAAACGGGGCGGGACTTGTCGTCCAAGTACAAGGAAACGTCGCGCGGCGGCCTGGCCGTCGTCGAAACAGTTTGAATAATCCCGACTGAGCGGCGCTTATAATCCCGATTAGAAAATTGGGGTTTGGCGCCGCGAATGTATCAATCCGAGTCCGCGGCCGGCTCCGATTCCCCTTCCCGCACGCGATAGACCTCGCTTCGATGGGCGACGTGCAGAATGGAGACCCGCCCTTCCTTCCTGTCAATCGAAAAGACGATTCGGTAATCGCCAAACCGATAGCGGAAGAGCCCTTGCAGAACGCCCTTGAGCGGCTTGCTGAGCTTATCAGGCTGTTGAACGAGATGCGTCTTGATGCGTTCGACGATCTTTCCGGCTATCTGGCGATCGAGCGTTTTCAAGTCCGAGACGGCGCTTTCGTGCCAGAGGACTTTATAGGCCAAGCTCCTTCTCCACTTCCTCGGTGGTCAAGTACTTGGCGTTTTTATCGTTCAATCGTTCCATGGCGATGTAGCCGTCTTCCCACTCGGAAATCGAAATTTCGATCAACTCCTGGATGAAAGAGCTTTTACTGCGCTTCGTCTTATTAGACAGACGATTGAGGCGCCGGAATGTCTCATCGGGAATGCGCAAGCTGATCGTAGCCATTTCGAAACTCAGTATTACATATATTACATGTATTACATTTCGTCAAGGATTTTCGATTCGGGTTTAAAGGCTCTTCTTGATGGTGATCCCGGCCGTGGTTTCCAGCTTGACCGTGATGCCGCCTTTGCCCGTCCGGAACTCGATCGCTTGGCCGTCGCCTTCCCTGTTGTCGAGGAGATAAACGGGGAAATCCGTTATGATCTTTCCGTATTCGGTCCTGGCCGTGCCCTGAATCTCGGTTCCCGCCGGCAGGGTCAGAGAGATCGGCTTGAATGTGGTCTTAACGTCGATGATGCTCCCCGCGGCCAGGGTCTTGAGTTGGGATATGTCCACACCGCCCGATTCGCCGACCACCGTGATGAACCCTCCCGTCTTCCGTAGAATGACGTCCTTGAATGAGTTCTTGACGTCGACAGGTCCGCCGATATCCTCGGCCAGGACGGAAGTCGATTCTCCTTGCACTTTCAATCCCCCGCCGACGTTTCGGACGTTGACCGAACTGAACGACGTCACGACGGCCGCGCTCTTTTTAACCCCCACGACCGTCACCGGGGCCGATTCGGACCGGACCTCCAGCGCTCCTCCGACGTTGGCGATGTCGACGGCCTTGAAGGTAGATGCGACCGTCGCATCGCCGTCGATATCCCGCAACGTCACGGAGCAGGATTCTCCCTGGACCTTGGCCCAGCCGTGGATCCGCTCCGCCCGGATATCCTGGAACGAACCGGTGATGTCGGCCCAGCCGCCAATGTCGGCGACCGTCACGCCGGCCGACTCGCTGGTGATGCGCAAAGTTCCTTTGATGTTCGTCGCTGTAAGCGGCTTGAAGCTGTTGTCCAGGACGGCGTCCTTTTCGACCTGGTCGACCTTGATGCCGAGGCTTTCCCCGCGGATCTCGCAGCGGCCCCGGATGTTCCGGACGTCGATGGCCTGAAACGAGGACTTTATCAGACAATCCCCGCCGACGCCGGTCCCGATGACCGCGGCGCTTTCAGACGTCACCGTTAGAGGGCCGTCGATCTTGTTGAACCGGATATCCTTGAAGCTGTTGCCGATGACGGCCGCGCCGCCTATGTTTTCGAGAACGACGGCCCCGCTCTCGCTGTGGACGTCGATGGACCCCTTGAAAGAGGCCACCCGGACGTCGCCGAAGCTGTTGTCCAGGTCGAGCGAACCGCCCGCGGACTCGATCTTCACTTGGCCGGATTCGTTCCGCACGGTCAAGCGGCCGGACAAGCCTCGGACGTCGACGTCGCCGAAGCTGTTGCCGAGATCCAAGGACAGGGAAACCGGAACGCGGATATTGATCCGGGCAGCGTAGGACAGCTTCCACGACTGTCTTCGGAACATCTCCGCGATCCAACGCAGATTCGCCTTCCGCCCCTTTTCCCAGTTCCAGGGGGATTCCAGGCGGAGGACGAGGCCCGAGGCGCTTTTCTCCAGCGTCAGGGAGGTGTTGTCCAGGAATTCCTTGACCACCTCGTCCCTGGCGTCGCCGACCTCGACCTTGGCCTCGGCCGAAACCTCATTCCTGTCCCAGGCGGAAATCGTCACGTTGGCTTGCGTCTTTTCGATCTTCAGCAAAGAGCCGGGCGCGATGGCCGCTGTTTTCGCGAGCGTCCGGCTTTGGACGTTGCGCGCTCCCGACAGGAGCGATCCGGATCGTTCGGAAGCGGACGCTATCCCCGTTGCGGCGGCGAGAAGAATCGCCGCCCAAAGTCCGATTGCGAGAAAACGCCGGCATTTGTTTTTCATGGTTCTCTCCTAGGTTCTCCTCGACGATCACGACCCCAGCGCTTCGGCCAGAGTCTGCTTTTTATCCTGTAAAGCCGCCAGGAAGTAGCGGCGGATGTGAGCGTTGGTCGGATTCCGTTCCAGCGCCTCCCGGCATTTGTCGATCTGGGCGTCGATGACGGCCAGCCGATCCCGATAGAGGGCCATCAAGGCCGGATCCATAGCGGATATACGGGGCCGAGCCAGCTTTTCCAGGTCGTCGATGGCCTTGCTGTACTGCTTTTCCTGGGCGTCGACCCTGGTCAGGGTCTGCTGATCGAGCAATCCGGAAGGTGCGGGCGGCGCGGATGTCCGGGGCAGGAAAACAGCCGCGCCGACGGCCAGGAGGGCCACGGCGGCGGCCGGAATCATCCATGGCCTGAGTCCCGCGCGCTTCGGCCGGCCGGCTTCCGCCTCCGTCCGCAGCGCGGCTTCGATGCGATTCCAGAGATCGGGAGACTGGATCGGAGTCTTGAGCATGGCGGCCTCCTCGGACAGGCGCCGATCCCGATCGGCCTCGGCGCGGCAGTCCGGGCATTCCCGGGCATGAAGGGCCCAATCTTGCGGGCTCATCCGGCCCAGTTCGAACTCGTCGAATCGGGGACAACTCATGATGTTTCTCCCGCCGGCCCGGGGGCCAGCCAGGTCCGCAGCTTTTTCCTCGCCCGGTGAACGCTCGTTTTCACGCTGCCGATGTTGAGATCGAGCATCTCGGCGACCTCCCGCAGGGTAAACTCCTCGACGGCGTTCAGAACGAAACAGGTTTTCATTTGGCCGGGCAGCCGATCCACGGCCTGGACAAGGCTGGGAGCAATCGTTTCGGCCGCGGTTTCGGCCGCCGGAAGCAGATCGGCGTCCAGCTTCGCGTATTCCATGTGCCTGCGCTTCCTCAGCGTGTCGGTGCAGGTGTTGATCAGGATCCGAAAGAGATAGGTGCTGAACCTCGCCCCGCTCCGGAAGCCGCCGATGCCGCGGTAAAGCTTCAGGAAAGTCTCCTGGACGGCGTCCTCGGCTTCCTCCCGGCGGCCCAGCATCCGCCAAGCCATCCGCAGGAGAGGCTGCTCGTAGCGCTCGTAGATTTGGCGATAGGCGCCCAGGTCGCCCGCCCGGCACCGATTCAGAACCCGCGCTTCGTCGTAGTCTTCCATGGACCGAGTATATCTCCGTTTTCACCCTATTAGACGGAGACGGGGTCGGAATTGTTGACCGGTCAATAATACCTGTCCATGGCCCGGTACTGGATGGCCTCGCTCAGGTGGGCCGTGGTGATCCGCTCCTGCCCCGCCAGATCGGCGATCGTCCGGGCCACCTTGAGCGACCGGTCGTAGGCCCGGGCGCTGAACCCCAGGGCGTTGACCGCCGCCTCGAGCAGGGCCTCTTCCTCCCTCCCGATCGGGCAGAACGCCCGCACGTCCCTCGACCCCATCCGGGCGTTGGCGAAAATGCCCCGGCCCTGGAATCTTTCAACCTGCCTGGCCCGGGCCGCTTCCACCCTCTCCCGGATCGCCGCCGATCCCTCCCCCGGGCTCTTGGACACGATTTCCCGGAAGGTGACCGCCGGCACTTCGACCTGGATATCGATGCGGTCGAGAAGCGGCCCCGAGATCTTGGCGTAGTAACGGCTCCTCTGGCGCTCGCTGCAGTCCTCGTCCCTCCCGGCCGTCCCCCGTAGAACGTCGTGGTAGGGTTGCGTTGCCTTTTTATCATTTAACTATAAAGGGAAGTAAGCCGGTTCACAGGGAGAAATACCCTGATATTTGCCGAACGTGGGGTGACTGGATCAGAGCCCGTAGGATCGATCTGAACCTCACTAAACGCCAACGTTCCTCCAACCTTATTGTTTCAGACATTACGATATATCTCTAGGAAAGAAATAAAGTCCGGCCGTCCTTGTCCCAGATTCCCAAGATTATCGAGTTCCTGGGCAAGAATCCGTTCGATCAATATTCCGAAAATCTTGGGGACAAACTCAGATCATATCGCCAGACGAAGGGTCTTTCTCAAAAATAATTCGCTAAGCAGTTGGGAGTCGATTTTACGACCCTGGCCGGGTGGAAACGAGCAGAACATGCACCATCGATATCATTAATAAGAAAACTAGAATTGCTCGACCAACTTTAACTTGCTCTTACACTCTGCACATTCCATAAAAGTGATTCTGGCTTTTTCTTTATCTTCGCCAGAAATACTCACTGATCTAACTATCTTCTCAAATCTATCCCCATGACAAAGCGGACATTCTTTTTTTGATATACTAAATATTCTCGATTCGCATTTCTCACATATTTTATCGAGCTTCTCTTGCTCTTTGCCTGATGGGAAAAGAGGGATATCCCCATTTTTGATTTCATGTGCAGATCGCGCGTTTTTTATTTCTTCTTGGCATTTCTTTGAATTGTAATTATTGCAATAATCCATCAGATATCTTTCCATTTATAACACCTACATAAACAACATTCTCTGATACAACTTCCATAGTCTCGCAACTATTCAGGTTGCATTTATTCCTATCCAATATCTTCAAGTATTAATATTTGGCCTTACAGACAAGTCCATCCATTCTCTAGCCTGAACTTCATTGGTAAGCATTCGCACCTCGTTTTCTATCATACAAGCGGCAAATACGACTCGAATATCTTCGATATGAGGATGTGCGTGCATGGGGTCTACAAAAAAGATAACAACATCACAACGACCATAAAGGATTTCTGTAGCAATCTCGATGTCTCCTCCTTTTGGACCCGATTTGCATCGTTGAACTTTAAGGTTTTTGCAGGCGTCCTCAACTTCTTTTCCCGTTGTCCCCGTCGCTAGAATCCGCTTGAAAGCTGATAATTCTCTTTCATACTCTATAGCAAAATCAATCATTTTTGATTTCATCTCATCATGAGCAATCAACGCGATTGTTTGATTATTAAAAAGATGCCAAAATCCCTTCTCTCTCTTTTTAGGAAGCGGGGATTCGAAATAATACAAAGGATATTTGGAATTCTCATTCATATCGAAGTTCTCTTGAGCCTCTAAGGACTCAGTAGCACCCGTCCTCCATTGAACGTACCATTCTGAACCGACGAGATTTCTCGTGCCTGGGTCATATTTTCTGTCCCCAAAACGTATATCAATAGGTATTTTTTGTTTATTTCTATTTGCATCTCGCTCTGCTTCGTCTCGTACCCAATTCAAGACAGATCCGCTATTCATTAAACGCTTTACGTTCCATACATCACAAAGCCTTGTGAGAGCTAGGTTTCTTGGATTAAGCCAACACATCTCGATAGGGCTTAAAAATGGCCACAAGATACTAAGCTGGCGCTGAACAATAAAATTCGCTAGTATTGTAACCCCTCCATTTTTATTATCGGGCAAGACCGTTGAATTCTCTTTCAAATAATCTTGAAGATTTTTATCATCGATCGGAGCATATATGTCTTGTACATTACGCGTTAAAGTTGATTTATCGCCGAGAACGATGCGCTTGAAGGTCCCTCCGGTAAAGAGGAAATGAAAACAATCTAATCTCTTAAGATGATCTTTATACAGATTTTCGAATAATCTAGCTAAATTATTATTCTTTTCCGGACTATCGTGGCTGGCAAGAACACCGATTAAAGTCTTTTGGGCCTTCTCGTAATTTACCATAGTAACCCCTCCCCATTTACAACTTATTCTATTCTCATCGTTCAACCCATATCAAGAACATCCCTTTCATTTCTTTTCCTTCATCCTTTTCATCACCCGAAGAATCACCTGAGCGATCGCCTCTCTTTGGGCCTTCTTTTCTTCCTCTTTCGTCGCTGTATATTGGACTTTAACTCAGTCACCCTTAACCCGCTCTTCCTTCCTCTGCCCGGCCGCTTCAAGCTCGTCCAGGCGATACAGACGCTCATCGGGATAAAGATAAAGCACCTTGGCTTGATTGGATTTGCTTGCTCTTGAGAAACGCATGATGCTTTGCTTTTCCATTAGTCAATCCGTATTCGTTTTGCTCGATTTGATCTTGCCAATAAGTCCCTTCTTTCTGACGAAAGAAGGCAATAAACCGGAGCGTTGAGTTTAAAGCCAGCGAACGGCTTTTTCATTTCGCTCGATTGGATCTTCATCATCCCCCCTCCAAACTGTTTGATGATTGGCCGTAAGAATATTACGAAAAACGGAAATATTCAATCAGGGTGGACTCGTTAAGAGAAATTCCCGTTTATCAATAATACCTGTCCATGGCCCGGTACTGGATAGCCTCGCTCAAGTGGGCCGTGGTGATCCGCTCCTGCCCCGCCAGATCGGCGATCGTCCGGGCCACCTTGAGCGACCGATCGTAGGCCCGGGCGCTGAACCCCAGAGCGTTGACCGCCGCCTCGAGCAGGGCCTCTTCCTCCCTCCCGATCGGGCAGAACGCCCGCACGTCCCTCGACCCCATCCGGGCGTTGGCGAAAATGCCCCGGCCCTGGAATCTTTCAACCTGCCTGGCCCGGGCCGCTTCCACCCTCTCCCGGATCGCCGCCGATCCCTCCCCCGGGCTCTTGGACACGATTTCCCGGAAGGTGACCGCCGGCACTTCGACCTGGATGTCGATGCGGTCGAGAAGCGGCCCCGAGATCTTGGCGTAGTAGCGGCTCCTCTGGCGCTCGCTGCAGTCCTCGTCCCTCCCGGCCGTCCCCCGCAAAACGTCGTGGCAGGGATTCATGGCCGCGACCAGCATGAACGAGGACGGGAAGACCGCCGTGAGAGCCACCCGGGCCACCGTCACTTCGCCGTCCTCGAGCGGCTGGCGCAAAGCCTCCAGGGCCTCCCTCTCAAACTCCGGCAGCTCATCCATGAACAGGACGCCGTGGTGGGCCAGGCTGACTTCCCCCGGCCGCGGCACCACCCCGCCCCCGATGAGCCCGGCGTCGGATATGGTGTGGTGGGGCGAACGGAACGGCCGCCGCACGACCGGGCCCTTGTCCCGCAGCAATCCCGCCGCGCTGTAGACGCGGGTCGTTTCGATGATCTCTTCGAACGTCATGGCCGGAAGGATCGTCGGAATCCGGCGCGCCAGCATGGTCTTGCCCGATCCCGGCGGGCCGATCATCAGGATGTTGTGGGAGCCGGCCGCCGCCACCTCCAGCGCCCGCTTGATGTGGGGCTGGCCCTTGACGTCGCCGAAATCGACGTCGGCCGGCGGCGGCTCGAGCCAGCCCTTGCGGTCGAAGACGCTCGGCGCGATTCCCGGCTCCCCCGCAAGAAAGGCCACCACCTGGTTGATATCGTCCAGTCCATAGACGGTCAAGTCTTCGACCAGGGCGGCCTCGCGGGCGTTGGCCCGGGGCACGACGAGGCTCCGGAAGCCCTTCTTTTTGGCCAGGATCGCCGCCGACAGGACGCCCTTGACCGGCTTCAGCCGCCCGTCCAGCGCCAGTTCGGCCATGAAAAGGATTTCCCGATACCGGTCCGAATCGACCGCTTCCAGGTAGGCCAGGAAAGCCAGCGCGATCGGCAGGTCGAAGGCCGGCCCCTCCTTGCGGCGGTCGGCCGGGGCCAGGTTGACCGTCACCCGACGCGGCGGAAAGTCGTATCCGTTGTTCTTGAGCGCCGCCTTGACCCGCTCCTTGCTTTCGCGCACCGAAGCATCGGGCAATCCCACGACGACGTAGCTGGGAAGCCCGCCGCTGATGTCGACCTCGACGTCAACGACATAAGCTTCGATCCCTTGCAAGGCCGCGCTCGACGCCTTGTAAAGCATCCGCACCCCTCCCGATGGATATCGACACTAGGAAAGACGGACCGGGAGAGGGGTTTATATCAAATCGATGGCATTCTGGCCGGCCGACGATCCGGCGCCGTGATCGCCCTTGCCGAAAATCTTCTCCCGGACCCGAGGGACGGTCAGCCGGACGATTTCCTTGAGGGTTTCAAACACGCCTCGCCCGCTCACCGCCGAGGCCTCGATGAAAGGCATCCCGCGCGGGTTGAGGAGGCTGTTCAGAGTCTCGACGGGAATCAGGCCGTCGAGGTCGCGCTTGTTGTATTGGAAGACCAACGGCACCTGCATCAGGTCCATCTTCTGGTCCTGGAAGTTGCGGCGCAGCCCCTCGAGGCATTCCAAGTTGGCGTCCATGAGCGGTATCTGGGAGTCGGCCACGAAGACCAAGCCGTCCGTGCCGATCAGCACGTTGCGCCGCGAAGCCTCATAATAGATCTGCCCGGGCACGGTCTGAAGCTGGAATTGGACCTTGAAATAGCCGATGTAGCCGGCCCGGATCGGCAGGAGATCGAAGAAATACGTCCGCTCGATATCGGTTTCCAGGCTGACCAGCTCGCCCCGGACGGCCGGGTCGATCTTGCGGTGGATGTAGCGCAGATTGGTCGTTTTGCCCGACAACCCAGGCCCATAGTAGACGATCTTGATGGTCAGGGTGTTGGCGGTATAGTTAATGAAGGCCATGAGGTCAGCGCTCCGAAAAGTATAGCATACTTGTCCAAGATGCGCTCCCAGGTGTAGTTTTTCCGGACATAAGCCAGGCCGTTTCGGCCGAGGACCTCCCGCAAGCGGTCGTCCCGGACCAAAAGGTCCAAGGCGATGTCGAACTCGTCGGCGGTGGCGTAAAAAAGCCCGGCGTTGCCCTGAATGCAATGCTGGCGGAGCGGATCGGTCGTCCCCTGAACCAGGATGGGCGTGCGGACGGCCAGGGACTCGAGGGCGGCCATGCACAGGCTCTCGAAGTGCGAGGGATGGATCGTGGCCAAGGCCATGGCCATGGCCGCGGTCTTCTCGTCGGGCGGCACGAAGCCGAGATAGTGGATGCGCGGGTGCTCCGGCAGGGGCATCAGGAGCTTGCCGACCAGGAGGAGACGGAGCTTGGGATGGCGCTCCGCCGCGCGGACGAAGTAGTCGAACATCTCCTGGCAGCCCTTGCCGGGCTCGATGCGGCCCGCGTAGAGGATATACGGCTGAAGATCGCGGTATTTTCCGGCGATCGGCCAGGCCTCGGGACGGTCCGGAACGTCCACCCCGACGCCGACCGTCTCCTGGTACTTGCCCTCGAAGGAGAAGTGCCGGGCCAGCATGGCCTTCTCGGCCTCGGTGTTGAACATGAAGGCCGCCGGCCGCTCGAAGACCTCGCGCATGATGCCGAGCCGGAGGGCCGGCTCGTCGTGCGCGGTCGGGACGAGCGTCTTGGGGCCGGGAACCGCTTTCAGGCCCCAATAGGTGTTGTAATAGAGATAGGTGAAGAAGACCCAGCGGTCATGAAGATCCGCCTCCTTCTCGACCGCCTGGATCAAGGCCGGGCTGTATGGACCCTGACGCTCCATCCACTCCAGCTCATCCGCCCGTTCGTGGGGCTGGAAGAAGATCCGATCCGAGAAGGCGTTGAAGGAGGCGATGTCGCGGGCCCGGATCACGTCGTAGCGCTTGACCCGGACGCCGTTGATCACGGATTCACCCTGCACATAGTCGGGCTGCCACGTCACGTAGTCCTTGGCCGTCGTCGTGTAGACCGTGCAGTCGTAGCCGCGCGCGGCCAGCCGCTCGGCGATCATGGCGCAGTGAAGCTCCGAGCCGCCCATGACCTCCGGCCCGTAGCGCTGGATGAGGAAGGCGATCTTCATGTTCATGCTACAGAATCCCCCGCAGGCCATCCAGCAGGACCTTTTCCCGCGGGAAAGCCTTGAACTCGGCCAGCTCCCGGCGGCCGGCCTCGACGAGCCGCTCCCGGACCGCCGGTTCGCGGGCCGCCAGGGCGACGAGCTCGGCCGTCTCATCCGGCCGCCAGCGGGCGAGCCGGATGCCCGCCCGGCCCAGCGTGCCGGGCACGGCCGTGGAGGCCAGGGCGATCACCGGCAGGGCGAAGATCATGCTTTCGATGAGCGGCAGGCAGAATCCCTCGTGCTCGCTCAGGGACAGGAACACGTCCGCGGCCTTGTAGACGGCGAACATCTCCGCGTCGGGGATGTGGCCCAGGAACCGAATCTCCTCGGGATTGAGGTAGAACTCGTCGGCCATTTGGACGCAGGCTTCATAGTACTTGGGAAAAGTCCCCGTCTTGCCGACCAGGATCAGCCGGACAAGCGGGGAAATGAATTTCTTGAAATAGAAGACCGTCTTGATCAGGTGCTCGATGCGCTTGTTGGGGGCGATCCGGCCGAC
>JAQULS010000080.1 GCA_028749235.1 Acidobacteriota bacterium
CTGGACGGCCTTGGCGCCGACCAGGAGGAACTCCAGGGCGTCTTCGCCGGTCATGATGCCGCCCATGCCGATGACCGGGATCCTGACGGCCCGCGCGACTTGATGGACCATCCGCAGGGCGACGGGCTTGACGGCCGGGCCGCTCAAGCCGCCGAAGACGTTGCCCAGCTTGGGCCGGCGGGTCTCGAGATCGACGGCCATGGCCAGGAGCGTGTTGATGAGCGAGACCGCGTCCGCCCCGGCGTCTTCCGCGGCCCGGGCGATCGCGGCCACGTCGCTGACGTTGGGCGAGAGCTTGGCGATGAGGGGCCGGCGGCTCCGCTCCTTGGCCTCGTAGACGATGGCCTGGGTGGTCTTGGGATTCATGGCCGGACAGGCCCCGTCCTGCTTGACGTTGGGGCAGGAGATATTGAGCTCGTAGGCGGCGATCCCCTCCTGCTTGTTCAGGAACTCGATGACCCGAAAGTACTCGTCGTCCGAGGCGCCGCAGACGTTGACGACGACGGTCGCGCCGTGCCGGCGGAGTTCGGGCAGGACCTCGGCGGCGAAATGCTCGACCCCGACTCCCTGCAGGCCGATGGCGTTGATCAATCCGGAAGCCGTCTCGACCAGGCGGGGCGGCGGATTGCCTTCCCGGGGATCGTAGTAGAGGCCCTTGACGACGAGGCCGCCGAGCGCGGCCAAGTCGAGGAAGGGCGCGAACTCCAGCCCGTAGCCGAAGGTGCCGCTGGCCGTGAGGACGGGGTTCCGGAGCTTCAGGAATCCCAGGTCGACGGACAGATCGGCCATGTCAGCCCTCGCCCCAGATGATCTCGTCGGCCGCGAACACCGGGCCGTCCTCGCAAATCTTCCGCCAGTGGCCGCGGCCGTCCTCGCGGATGCGGTGGACGCAGCCCCAGCAGGCGCCGAAGCCGCAGCCCATGATCGCCTCGAGCGAGATCTGGGCGGGAAGGCCGCGGGACAGGGCCATGGCGGCGGTTCTCTCCATCATCGGGTCGGGCCCGCAGACGAACAGCTCGCGGGGCGCCCCGTCGGCGAGCTCTCGCTTGAGGAGGGCGGTCACGAATCCCTTGAAGCCCAGGCTGCCGTCGTCCGTGGCGACCGCGGGGTGGAGCCCGGCCGCCTTGAATTTATCGGCGATCGGGACCTCGGCCGCGGTCTTGCCGCCGTAGAAAACCTTGACCCGGGCGCCTTTGGCCTTGAGCCCGCGGCCGAGAAAGTAGAGGGGCGCGATGCCCCGGCCGCCGCCGACGAGCCAGGCGGCCTGGCCCTTCCAGGGCCCGTCCAGGCGGAAGCCCTTGCCCAGCGGACCGATGACGTCGAGCGTTTCGCCTTCCTTCTTGGCCGCCAGAAGGGCCGTGCCGCGCCCCGCCGTGCGGAAAAAGACCTCCAGCCGGCCGTCGCCGGCGTCGTGAATTCCGAGCGGCCGGCGGAGAAGCGGATCGCCGCCCGGGTTGGTCCGGATCATGACGAATTGGCCGGGACCGGCCTCGGCGGCCATGGCCGGCGATTCGAACCGCAGGAGGTGGTAATCGCCCCAGCTCTGCTTTTCGAGAATGCGGGCTCCGGCATCGTGGCGCATGGCTGGGACAAAAATATCAGAAGCCGGAGACGGGGTCAATCCGGGCCGCCTCTCCGCGGCCCGGCCCCGGAAGTCAGCGGAGCTTCAGGACGCCCCGGGTCACGGCCTGGTCAAGGAGCGCGGCCACCTTCTCCGGCTCGACCCGGCCGTAGTAAAACCCGCCGGCGGTCAGCGCCTCGGCCTGGACGGCCCGGAAAATATCGAGATAGGTCCGCCGGCCGTCGACGAAGGCATAAACTTCCTTGGCCATGGTCGGATGAAGACCGGGGAAATCGACTCCTCCGCCCCGTTTCCCGAAGTACTCGTCCAGCGATTCGATGTTGGCCGGGACTTTGGCGGCCATGGCCCGCTCGATCGGCGTCGGGGCGGCCGCGGCGGGCTTGGCCTCTCCGGTCAGGGCCGTGTAGGCCGCCAGGAGGTCCTGGCGAAGCCCGGCCGCGACCCGGTCGACGGCCCGCATCCGCTCGGCCGGCAAGGCCGCGTTTTTCCCGCCGGGCGCGGCGAAAACCCGGATCGAATGCAGGGCCCCTTTCTCCCGGGCCGCGGACTGGTCGAGAAGATTGAGGGCCTCGGCATAGGCCCGGGCGCGATCGGCCGCGACGCCGGCGCGAAGATGCGCCAGGGCCGTCGCCAGGTCGCGGCCCAGCCTGGCGACGCCGCGGGCATAGACCTCCTGGACGAGAAGGGGCACGTCCCCGTCCCCCGCGTCGGCCAGGAAAAGCGTCGCGGCGG
This sequence comes from Acidobacteriota bacterium, assembly GCA_028749235.1. GTDB lineage: Bacteria > Acidobacteriota > Aminicenantia > Aminicenantales > UBA4085 > UBA4085. The sequence goes on from JAQULS010000080.1 coordinate 2,315, forward strand.
CGACCACCAAGGCGTTTCTCTTGAGCTGGGTGCGGTCGATGTTCCAAAGGTCGTCGTCGCTGGAGTGGATATAGGCGTCGGGATTGTTGATCAGCCCGACCGCCGGCACGCCGACGATCCCCTCGCAGAAGACCTCATGGTCTGAGCCCCCGCTGTGCGGAACGGCCATGGCGTCATAGCGCTCGCGCGAGCCGAGGAAGGCCAGAACGGGTTTGGAGAACGGCTGCGGCGTGCCCGCCTCCTCGGCCGCCAGGAAGCCCGTGTTGCCGAGGATGAGCGAGGCGACGATCGACTCGACCACGTCGTTGAGGTAACTGGGCACGGCGGACGGCGTTAGGACGAGGTGCTGGACCCGGGAGCCGAGGCTCTGCCGGGCCCCGACCATATCCTGGTTCAGGGAGGCCAGCCAGCTGCGGGGCGCCCCGGGGTGCTCCCGCAGGTATTGGTATTCCGAGGCGTGCTCGTTGGGCCACCAGAAGACGATATCGCGCTTCGGCCGGGAGATCTTCCCGGCGGCGATCAGGGCGTTGATGGCCCGCCCGACCTCGAGCTGGGAGGCGCAGCCGCTGCCGTTGTCGTTGGCCGAGGTGCTCTCCTCGTCCAGATGGGCGGTCAGGACGATGTCCTGGTCGTGGATCGAGGCGCCCTCGATCTCGGCCCAGAGATATCCCTGCTCGGCCGTGTCCCGGACCTCGGCTTCGATGTCGGCCCGGACCTTGACCGCTTTCCCCGCGGCCCGGGCCCGCTTCAGGACGTCCTGCAAGTGCCCGTACCGGCGGGGCGAGATCATGAAAGCCCAGGGCGCGGCCTTGCCGGACGGCACGCCCGCGGGCACCTTGATATAGGCGACTTGGTCCGGATTGTCGAACCGGGTGTCGGCGTGGACGGAAGCGCAGGAGACGACTCCCAACGCGCCCTTCTCCCAGACCGCGTACCGGACGGCCGCCGCCGGCGAGGCCGTGGTCAGGACGATCTTGCCCGCCACGTCGAGGTCTTTGAGCGCCGCCAGACTGGTGCGGTCGCCGATGTCCACGAGCTCCGCCGCGGCGTGGGCGGACCGGCTGAAGACGGCCAGCGACACGGTCACATCGGCGAAATCGGCCAGCTTCTCTTCCTCCGGTTCGATCAGCCGCAGGACGGCCGCGCGGGGGTTCCAGCTCAATCCGCCCTCGAATTTCTGCTTCACGACGGAGATGTTGCTCAAGCCGGATTTCTCGGCCAGCCCGGCCAGGAATCCGGCCGCGTCCAGGAAGGCTTGCGAGCCCATGATCCGGTGGTACGGTGAAAGAAGGCGGTCGACGTTGAAGGCCCGGTCGCCGGAAACTTCGTCGACCAGGAGCCGGAACATCGGTCCGGGAAGAAACGGGCTGTCCTGGGCCGCAAGCGGGGCGGCGGCCGCGGCGGCGCAGACGGCGATCAGAACGGGGATCCATAGGCGTGTGGGTTTGAACATGGCGGGCCTCCGAAGCCGGAAAATTATGCCTTCGGGAAGGCCCTGTCAAGGCACCTCCATTTTTGACAGCCTCGGCGGTTTTGGGCCATAATCGCCTCTTAAGCCTTCGTCGGCCATCCATAAGGAGTCGTTCATGGAGATTTCCCGCCGGGCGCAAACCGTCCAAGCCTCGCCCATCCGCAAGTTCAAGCCTTATGCCGACGCCGCCATCAAGGCCGGCGTCAAGATCTACCACCTGAATATCGGCGATCCCGACATCCCAACCCCCAAGCCGATCCTGGACGCGGTCCGCTCCTTCAACGATCCGATCCTGGGCTACGGCCCGGCCCAGGGCTTCCTGGAGCTGCGGCAGGGGATCGCCGACTATTTCGGCGGCTACGGGATCGACCTCACGGCTGAGAACGTCATCATCACCAACGGCGGCTCGGAGGCCATCCTGCTGGCCTTCGCCACCGTGGCCGACCACGGCGACGAGGTTCTCATCCCGGAGCCGTTCTACACCAATTACAACGGCTACGCCTCGCTGGCCAACATCAAGGTCGCGCCGCTGACGCTCAAGGTCGAGGACGGCTACCGCCTGCCTCCGGCCGCGGACTTCGAGGCCCGGATCACGCCGCGCACCAAGGCCATCGTCCTCTGCTCGCCCAACAATCCCACCGGCACGGTCTATTCCCCCGAGGAGCTGAAGCGGGTGGTCGACCTGGCCGTCAAGCACAACCTCTTCCTGATCGGCGACGAAGTCTACAAGGAGTTCGTCTACGACGGCCTCAAGCACAAGAGCCTGCTGGAATATCCGGAGGTCCGCGACCGGGTCATCGTGGTCGACTCGATCTCCAAGCGCTTCTCCTGCTGCGGCGCCCGCATCGGGGCGGCCATCACCCGCAACGAAACCGTTTACGCGGCCATGCTCCGCTTCGCCCAGGCCCGGCTCTGCCCGGCCTCGATCGAGCAGAAGGCGGCCATCGCCGCCTATAAGATGGGCATCGGTTATTTCGAGCCCGTCCGCCAGGAGTACGAGCGGCGCCGCGACGTCCTTTACGACGGCCTGGCCGCCATGCCCGGCGTCACCGTCCGCAAGCCGCAGGGCGCCTTTTACATGAGCGTCCGCCTGCCGGTCAAGGACGCCGAAAAATTCGTCATATTCATGCTTAACGACTTCCGGTTGGACGGAGCCACGGTCATGGTCGCGCCCGAAGCCGGATTCTACGCCACGCCGGGCAAGGGGTTGGACGAGGTCCGGATCGCCTACGTCCTTAAAGAAGAGGACATCCGGAAATCCCTCGTCATTCTCAAGGCCGGGCTGGAGGCCTACAAGACAATCGAAAAGTAGCCGTAATCGGTTCTTCTTCCATGCGATTTCGCCGTTGGCCGGATATCGTGCCGCCTGACCATCCCCCGGAGAGGGAAGAAGGTCCTATTTTTTCCAGGGTAGGGGCTTGTCGCCCAGCTCGGCGGCCAGCTCGTAAGTCAGCCGCGACAGCGCTTCGGCCTTTTCGTAGTCGATCTTATCGGCGTCGTCCGTGGCCCGATGGTAGTCGGGATGGGAGCCCGAGAAGAAGAAGACGCCGGGTATCCCGAATGTCCCGAAGGTCATGTTGTCGCTGCCCGCGCTGACGCCCTGCCGGTCGTATTTGAGCGGCCAGCGGACGGTCCGATCGTTGACCGCGATCAGCAGCTTCTTGAACTCCGGCGTCACCGCGTCGGCGTCCAGGGCATAGTGGGCCCGGTCGGCCTCGCCGGCCTTGTCCGTACGGCCGATCATGTCCAGGTCCAGGTCGGCTACGATCTTGTCCCGCGGCACCGGGCACTCGGTCAGGAAGTGACGCGAGCCGAGCAGGCCGCTTTCCTCGCCGGCGAAGAGGACAAAGATGACCGACCTCTTGAACGGCCGGCGGGCAACGGCCTCGGCGATCTCCATCACCCCGGCGCAGCCGCTGGCGTTGTCGTCGGCTCCGTTGCGGATGGCGCCTTTGGAATCGGGGTTCAGATGGTCCAAGTGCGCGGTCACGGCTATATATTCGCTTTTGAGGACGGGATCCGTTCCCTCGACTACCCCGACCACGTTCCACGCCGGCAGGGGTTCGGCGTCGAAGGCGGCCGCGACCGTGGCCGTCACCCCCGCGAGCCGGCCCGGCCGGATCTTGGCGGCGTCGGCCTCGCCCGCCTTCTTCGGCGTGCCGGACTGCCCGGCCATCAGGGCCAGGGCGGTCTCGGACTTAAGCGTGACGATCCAGGGGATGAAGCTGGGAGCCGTCTGGTTGGCCAAGACCACTTGGGGCGTTTCGGTCTTGGCCCGGTTCCTGTCGAGCAGGGCGGCGATCGAGGGATCGGTCACCATGAAAACGCCGGCGGCCCTGAGTGACAGCATGCCCATCAGCTTTTGCGACCAGCCGAGGACGGAACTGTAGTTTTTATGCATGACCGCCGGCAGGACCGGCTTGCCCTTCTTCAACGGCGCTCCGGGCCAGATGACAAGAAGCTTGCCTTCCGTGGCCAGGCCCTTGAAGTCGTCCCAGCCGGCGGCCGGCTCGTGGATGCCGAAGCCGGCGAAGACGACGTCCATGGTTTTGCCCTCGCAAGGCAGGATGTCGCCTTCGAGCCATTTAAAATCCTTGCCGTGCGTCAGGACGATCTCCCCCTTGGGCGTCTTGATCGTCAAGACCGGGGCCGATTTTGTGGTCCGTTTCTGGACGGGCACCGGCTGGAGGAACGCGGGCTTGCCCTCGACTTGGACGATGGATTTGAGGCCCGCGGCCATGAACTGGCTCTCGCTGTAGCGGGCGGCGATCTCGTAGCCCTTCGAGGCGATATATCTCCCCTCCAGCGCGTCCGAGGCGAGGAAATAGATATGATGCTTGATTTCGGCCGCGGTGATCGAGGCGGCCGGTGAGGACGCTTCCTGGGCCGCAAGGGAGCCCAGGACGGCGGTGAAGATCAGGGAAACGGGCAGGCGGCGATTCATCATGAGAGCGCTCCTTCCTGAAAGCGGACGGGACCGGCCCCGCGAAGGCGGGATTTGGCCTCATCAGGAGATACGCGATGGGGCCTGAAAAAGTTCAGGCGGCGGGAGAGGGCGCATAAACGTCGCCTAACCCGTCCCGTTTTGATCCGGATGTCTTCATCACGGCGCCAGGCGAGGCCGGATGGGCCTATTTCGGCTTGAAATCGCCCTTCATCAGGTGTATCATTCAGCGTTTTCAATCGTTTCTAAAAAATAAGGAGATCGCGTCATGGCCAAGAAATATGTCTATTACTTCGGCGGCAAAAAGGCCGAAGGCAAGGCGGAGATGAAGAACTTGCTGGGGGGGAAGGGCGCCAACCTGGCCGAAATGGTCAACATCGGCCTGCCCGTTCCTCCCGGGTTCACCATGTCCACCGAAGTCTGCACCCATTACTACGAAAATAAGGAGTCCTACCCGAAATCGCTGGCGGCCGAGGTCAAGGCGGCCCTGATCAAGGTCGAAAAGACCATGGGCAGCAAGTTCGGCGACCCCAGGAACCCGCTCTTGGTCTCCGTCCGCTCCGGGGCCCGGGCCTCGATGCCCGGCATGATGGACACCATCCTGAACCTCGGCTTGAACGACCGGACGGTCGAGGGCCTGATCGCCAAGACCGGAAACCCGCGGTTCGCCTACGACTGCTACCGCCGCTTCGTGGCCATGTACGGCGACGTCGTGCTCGGGCTGAAGCCCGTGAACAAGGACGACATCGATCCCTTCGAGGCCATCCTCGAGGCCTGCAAGCACGCCAACGGCATCAAGCTCGATACCGACCTGACCGCCGAGGACCTCAAGGGCCTCGTGGCAGCCTTCAAGAAGGCGATCAAGGACAAGACCGGGCACGAATTCCCCGAGGACCCGATGAAGCAGCTCTGGGGCGCTGTCGGGGCCGTCTTCGGATCGTGGATGAACGAGCGGGCCATCGCCTACCGCAAGATGTACGACATCCCCGAGTCCTGGGGCACGGCGGTCAATATCCAGTCCATGGTCTTCGGCAACATGGGCGAGGATTCGGGCACGGGCGTCGCCTTCACCCGCGACGCCGCGACCGGCGCCAATGTCTTCTACGGCGAGTTCCTGATGAACGCCCAGGGTGAGGACGTCGTGGCCGGCACCCGGACGCCGCTCCCGATCGCCCGGCTCAAGGCCGAGAACGCCGCGATCTACGCTCAACTCGAGGGGATCCGCAGGGCCCTCGAGGCGCACTACCGCGACATGATGGATATCGAGTTCACCATCCAGCAGGGCAAGCTCTACATGCTGCAGTGCCGGGTGGGCAAGCGGACCGCCTTCGCCGCCATCCAGATCGCCGTCGACATGGTCGGCGAGAAGCTGATCGACGAGAAGGAGGCCCTGCGCCGGATCGAACCCGACCAGCTCAACCAGCTCCTGCGCCCCATCTTCGACCCGGCCGAAAAGGCCGCCGCCGTCAAGGCCGGCCGGCTGATGACCAAGGGCCTCAATGCCGGCCCCGGCGCCGCCTCCGGCCGCCTGGTCTTCAACGCCGTCGACGCCGAGGCTTGGGCGAGCAGGAACGAAAAGGTCATTCTGACCCGGATCGAGACGTCGCCCGAAGACATCAAGGGCATGGGCGTGGCCGAGGGCATCCTGACGGCCCGCGGCGGCATGACCTCCCACGCGGCCCTGGTGGCCCGTCAGATGGGCCGGGTCTGCGTCGCCGGCTGCGGCGAGCTCGAAATCGACTACGGCAAGCACACCATGACCGTCAAGGGCCGGACCCTCAAGGAAGGGGACTGGATTTCGATCGACGGCACGACCGGCCAGGTCATCGAAGGGAAAGTCAAGACCGTGCCTTCCGAGGTCCTCCAGGTCCTGATATACAAAACGCTCGATCCGGCCAAGGCGCCCGTCTTCCAGACGTTCGACAAGGTTATGAAGTGGGCCGATAAATACCGGGTCTTGAAGATCCGGACGAACGCCGACCAGCCCGACCAGTCCGCGAACGCCGTGGCCTTTGGAGCCGAGGGCATCGGCCTTTGCCGCACCGAGCACATGTTCTTCGGCGAGGGCAAGATCGGCCCGATGCGCGAGATGATCCTGGCCGACACGGTGGAGCAGCGCAAGGCCGCCCTGGCCAAGCTGCTGCCCCTGCAGCGGGCCGACTTCGCCGGCATCTTCGAGGTCATGGCCGGCCGGCCGGTGACGATCCGGACGATCGATCCGCCTCTGCACGAATTCCTGCCCCATTCCGAGGCGGACCAGCGGGCCCTGGCCGAGCAGATGGGCCTGACCTACGAGAAGGTCAAGGCCCGGGTCGAGTCCCTGCACGAGTTCAATCCCATGCTGGGCTTCCGCGGCTGCCGGCTGGGCATCATCTACCCCGAGATCACCGAGATGCAGGCCCGGGCCATCTTCGAAGCGGCGGCCGACACCAAGAAGAAAGGCATCGCCGTCGTACCCGAGGTCATGATCCCGCTGGTCGGCAACGTCAAGGAGCTGGCCAACCAGGAGAAGATCGTCCGGGCGACGGCCGGGGCCGTGATGAAGGAGAAGGGCGTCAAGTTCCCCTATCTCGTCGGGACGATGATCGAGATTCCGCGCGGCGCCCTGACCGCGGATGAGATCGCCGCCGTGGCCGAGTTCTTCAGCTTCGGCACCAACGACTTGACCCAGACCACCCTGGGCGTAAGCCGCGACGACGCGGCCCGCTTCCTGACCCCGTATGTGGCGATGGAAATCTATGCCAAGGATCCGTTCGAAGTCCTCGACCGCGACGGCGTCGGCCTGCTCATGAAGATCGCTGTGGCCAAGGGCCGCCAGACCCGGCCCGGGATCAAGTTGGGCATCTGCGGCGAGCACGGCGGCGAGCCCTCGAGCGTCGAGTTCTGCCACCTGATCGGGCTGAACTACGTCAGCTGCTCGCCCTTCCGGGTGCCGATCGCCCGGCTGGCGGCGGCCCGGGCGGCCATCATGAACGCGCCCAAGGCCGAGCCCAAGAAGAAGGCGGCGAAGAAGCCCGCGCCGGCCAAGAAGAAGCCCGCGCCCAAGGCCAAAAAACCGGCCCGCAAGCGCTGACCGCTCCGATCGTCACTCCAAAGCCGTCCGGCGAAAAGCCGGGCGGCCTTTTTGTGGATCTTCTCCGGATTTCGGGGCGCGCGGTTCGGGGTACCGTCCCGGCGGCTTCGGGCTCTTTTCGCCTTTTCCCACCCCGAAATCCGGCGAAGGACCCTTTTTTGCGGCGCGTTTCAGCCCCGGCCGGGGGGAAGAATCTCGAGCCAGTAGCCGTCGGGGTCTTCGATAAAATAGATCCCCATGGCGGGGTTCTCGTGGCAGATGACCCCCATTTCCTTGTGCCGCTTGTGGGCGGCGTCGAAATCGTCCACCCGGAAGCCGATATGGATCTCGTTGTCGCCCAGGTTGTAGGGCTCCTTGCGGTCCCGCATCCAGGTCAGCTCGAGCTTGTGCCCGGTGACTCCGTCGCCCAGGAAGACCAGGACGAAGCTTCCGTCCTGCGGGGCGATGCGGCGGACTTCCTCCAGGCCTAGGGCCATATTGTAGAAGGCCAGGCTGCGCTCCAGCTCGAAGACGTTGATATTGTTGTGGGCGAAAGTGAACCGCATGGTGTCATTATATACGCCGGCCGGGCGTTCGGGTACAATCCCCCCATGCCTTCCGACACCCAAGTCATCTTCTCCATGTCGCGCGTCGGGCGCATCCATCCCCCGAACCGGGAGGTCCTGAAGGACATCTCCCTGGGCTTCTACTATGGGGCCAAAATCGGCGTTCTCGGCCTGAACGGTTCGGGCAAATCGACCCTGCTGCGCATCATCGCCGGCCTGGACCCGGACTACACCGGCGAGATCGCCATGAGCAAGGGCTACACGGTCGGCCTGCTGGAGCAGGACCCCCGGCTCGACTCGGGCCGGACCGTCCTCGAAATCGTGCGCGAGGGCGTGCAGCCGATCGTCGATCTTCTGGCCCGCTATGACGCGGTCAACGAGAAGTTCGCCGACCCGGAGGCCGACATGGACGCCCTGCTGGCCGAGCAGGCCCGGCTGACGGATGAGATCGAAAAGCACGACGCCTGGAACCTGGACAACCACCTCGAGATCGCCATGGAGGCTTTGCGCTGCCCCCCGCCCGAAACGCCGGTGGCCGTGCTTTCCGGCGGCGAGCGGCGCCGCGTGGCCTTGACCCGGCTCCTGCTCATGGAGCCCGACATCCTCCTCCTCGACGAGCCGACCAACCATCTGGACGCGGAGTCGGTGGCCTGGCTCGAGCGGCACCTGCAGGAATACAAGGGCACGGTCATCGCCGTGACCCACGACCGCTACTTCCTGGACAATGTGGCCGGCTGGATCCTGGAGCTCGACCGCGGCCAGGGCATCCCCTGGAAGGGCAACTATTCCTCCTGGCTGGAGCAAAAGACGGCGCGGCTGGCGATCGAAGAGCGGACCGAGAGCCGCCGCCAGCGGACCCTGGCCCGCGAGCTGGAGTGGGTCCGGCTGTCGCCCAAGGCCCGCCAGGCCAAGGGCAAGGCCCGGGTCACGGCCTACGAGAAGCTTTTAAGCCAGGACTTCGAGCGCTACCGCGACGAGCAGGAGCTTCCCATCCCGCCCGGGCCGCGTCTGGGGGACCTGGTCGTCGAGATCGAAGGCGTGTCCAAGGCCTACGGCGAGCGGGTGCTCATCGACAACCTGACCGTCAGCATCCCGCCGGGCTCCATCGCCGGCATCATCGGGCCCAACGGGGCGGGCAAGACGACCCTGCTGCGGATGATCATCGGCGCCGAAAAGCCCGACGCCGGGCGCATCCGCGTCGGCGAGACCGTCAAGATCGCCTATGCCGACCAGTCGCGCGCCCTCGACCCGGCCAAGACGGTCTTCGAGGAGATTTCGGGCGGGACCGACCTGATCACCGTCGGCGGCCGAACCATGAACACGCGGGCCTATTGCGCCTCGTTCGGATTCGGCGGCACGGACCAGCAGAAGAAGGGGGCCATGCTGTCGGGCGGGGAGAGGAACCGCGTCCACCTGGCCAAGGCCCTGTCCGAAGGCGGCAACGTGATCCTTCTCGACGAGCCGACCAACGACCTGGACGTCAACACCCTGCGGGCCCTGGAAGACGCCCTGGCCGGGTTCGCGGGCTGCGCCGTGGTCGTCAGCCACGACCGCTGGTTCCTGGACCGGGTGGCCACCCACATCCTGGCCTTCGAGGAGGATGGGAGCATCCGCTGGGTTTTCGGCAACTATTCCGAGTACCGCGAGGACTTGCGCAAGCGCCGCGGCGCCGCCGCCGACCAGCCCCACAGGCTAAAGCGCAAGACGCTCAAGCGGTGATGGCTACTTCAGCTTCTCCATGCCCTTGAACTCGCGGTAGGGCGAGAGAAGGTCCAGCACCTCGCGGTCCTTGGTCGGGAGCTTGTCCTGGACCATGCCGCTCAGCATTTCGCCCAGACCCGGCCCCATCATGAAGCCCTGGCCGCACATGCCCACCGCCTGCAGGAACCCGCGCACCTCGCGGGACCAGCCCACGAGAGGCATACCGTCGGGGGTCATGGGGTAGAGGCCCCGCCATGTCCGGCGCACCCGGAGGTTCCGGAGCCGGGGGATCAGGTCGACCATGAGATGGGCCACCATCGGCAGGAACGAACTCGTCTCGCGCGTATCGGTGCCCCAAATACTGGGGTTGGGCGTAATGCAGAAGATGATCTGCCCGGTCGAGTGCTGGTAGAAATAGTAGTTGGCCGAAGAGGGCAGGGGCCGGATGTCCACGACCATCGGCTTGAGGAACGGAGCCACCGGCTCCGTCACCGCGCCTTCGTGGGAGTCCGGCTTGACCGGAAGGGCCATCCCGGCCATGCGGCCGATCTCGGCCGCGCAGGGGCCGGCCGCGTTGACCACGACCCCGGCCGCGTATTCGCCCTTGTCCGTCCGGACGCCGCGGACGGCGCCCTTCTCGATGACCAGGCCGCCGACGGTTTCGCCAAAGCGGAACTCCGCCCCGGCCTTGCGGGCATGGGTATAGAAGGCATGGGAGGCGAGAAGAGGCGAGGCGCTGCCGTCCTCGGGCGAGAAGGTGCCGCCGATCAGGTTTTCGGGGTTGAGGTCGGGGACGAGCTCGAGCATCTGGCGGCGGTCGAGCCAGTCGATGTTCAGGCCGAAGGCCTTCTGGGTGATCAGAAGCTCCTTGAGCGTCTTTTCCTCGCGCTCGCCGTAAGCGACGAAGGAATAGCCGTTCGGGTGCCACTCGATCGATTCGCCGCGCGCCTTCTCCCAGCCGGCGACGATCTCCAGGCTGCGCAGGCAGATGCGGATCTTGGCCGGGTCGCTGTGGGTGGCCCGCAGCCCGCCGATGGCCCTCTTGTTCGAGCCTTGGCCGGTGCTGGCGTTGCGGTCGAGGACCAGGACCTTAAGGCCGGACTCGGCCATGGCCAGGGCGGCGGGCGTGCCGACGCTCCCGGCGCCGATGATGACGACGTCGTAGGAGGGCTTAGTAACGGCCATTGTTGCCCTCCCTTCCGTTTTCGATCCCGGCAAAGGTGCCGAGCGATACTTCCATGAACAGCGGCCGTTTGGGCTGGTCGACCACGTCCGCGTCCGCGACCCCCTCCTCGCGGAACAGCCGGTGGATGAGGGCCGTGCAGGTCTTGGCCCCGCAGGCGCCCATGCAGGCCCGGGTCACGGCCTTGATCTGGTTGATGTCGCGCTCGCCCTGCCTGATCAGGACCCGGATTTCGCCGGCCGTGACGCGCTCGCAGCGGCAGACGATCGTGTCGTCGGCCGTGCGCCGGACGAAGCGCTCCATCGGCTTGCCCACGTCGCCGGCCTGGGCCCGCAGGCCGGCGATCCTCTTGGCGATCGCCTTGGGCGCCTTGACCTTGACCAGGATGGTCCGGTCGTTGGCCTTGATGGCCCGCACGCCCGTCACCTCGACGGAGCCGAGCTCCGCCCCGAGGGTGTCGAGAACGGTCAGCCGGTCCCCGACCTCGACTCTCTCGCGCAGGAATTCGAAGGGCAGGGTGACGCTGGGGAATTCCGCGTCCTTGCGGTAATCGACCAGGGAGATGGCGAGCCCCGGGCAGATCGTGACGCATTTCTCGCAGCCGGTGCAGGCCTTGGCCGGATCGGCGACCTCGAAGGCGGGCAGGCCGCGGATATCCGCGGCCTGGATGTGGATCAGGTTGCGCGGGCAGACCGTGGTGCAGGGATCGCAGGGAATCTCCTGGACGCAGTGGAGGACCGGGAAGACGCCCGTTTCGGCGGCGGGAACCGCCTCGGACACCGTGGCTCCCGGTTTCGATTTGAGGATGTCGGCCGTGGTGTACCATTCGGGCGAGATCGTGCCGACATCCCGGCCGAGGTCGCGGGCGATCTCCAGCCCCCGAATCTTGCCCGAGAAGATGGCGGCCGAGGCCTCGGCGATCTCCTCGGCGTCGCCGGCGGCATAGGTCGTGAGCCCGAACTCCTTGGCTTTGACGAAGAACTCGTCGACCGGGTCGAGCCCGATCGCGATCAGGATCGTGTCGCAGGCGAACGATTGCTCGCTGCCCGGCACCGGCTTCCAATTCTCCAGCCGGGCGATGGTCACCGATTCCACTTGATCCCCGCCGTTGGCCGAAAGGATGGTGTGCGAGGTGTAGAGGGGCACGCCGAACCGGGCCAGCTTGTCCTTGTGGACCTTGTAACCGCTGCACTCGGGCAGGGCTTCGACCAGCCCGACGACCGAGATGCCGGCCTGCAGGGCGTGGTAGCCGGCGATCAGGCCCACGTTGCCGCCGCCGATGATGAACAGCCGCTCGGCGGCGCGAACCAGGTCTCGGTTGACCAGGGTCTGGAAGGCGCCGGCGCCGTAGACGCCGGGCAGGGTGTTGCCGGTGAAGGCCAGCGATTTTTCGCGCGCCCCGGACGTCACCAGGACGATCTCGGGCCGGACCTGGACGTAGCGCGTCCCGGCCCGCAGGACGCCGATGCGCTTGTCGCTGAACACGGCCAGGGCGGCGGACTCCAGCCAGATCTCGACCGAAGGATAGGTCCGAAGCTCCGTCTCCAGCTTGGTGGCGATGTCGATGCCCCGCGTTCCGGCGTAGACGGCGTCGTAGGAGCCGAAAAAGCGATGGGTCTGGAGAACGAGCTTGCCGCCCAGGCGGTGTTTGTCGTCGATCAGCAGGGCCTTGACGCCGCGCTTGCCCAGCTCGATGGCCGCGGACAGTCCGGCCGGGCCGCCGCCGATGATCAGGACGGGGACGCGGATCTCGTCGATGGACCGGCTGGAAGCGGCGGCTCCGGTTTTGGGCAGTTCGGGCAGGCCGTCGACGGGCTCGACGCGCAGCCCCGGATGGACCTGCTCCATGCAGGCTTTGACCGGCAGGCCGTCGGCCAGGACCAGGCATTGGGCGCATTGGCCGTTGGCGCAGAAGATGCCCTGGGGGGCATGGTCTTTATGATGGAAGCTGAAGATGCGCTCGCCGTTGGCGAACAGCGCCGAGGCGATCGTCTCGCCTTTCCGGGCGGCGCAGGGCCGTCCCTTCCAGGTGAAGGCGACGGTCTCGGCCGGCTCGGGGCTCAGAATGGGATGGCGTTCGATGCGGTAGCCGCTCACGCATGCCTCCTTGGGACGCTGAACCGAGGACGGAAAGCCGTC
>JAQULS010000081.1 GCA_028749235.1 Acidobacteriota bacterium
CTGGAAAGCCACCGCGTTTTTGCGCTCGATGGTCCGCAGGCAGCAGTGCTCCTCGCGGTCGTTCTCGTCCCGGAAGACCAGGCGGATGCGGGCATGGAGGGGACGGACCCGGCCGCCGGGAAAGTCCACATCCAGCAGGGCGTCCACGTTCCGGGGCAGGTCGTTCTCGCGGATCAGGCAATAGCAGGCGGAGCGCAGCAGGCTTTCCAGCAGGCCGTCCTCGGCCTCTTCCTGGACGAGCTCGTCCGGAGCGACCTTGGCGCGCAGCTTCTCGAAGTCCGCCGTCAGGGCGTCCAGGCTTGCGCCCGGTGACGGAGGCATGGGCTCGACCAGGTCGATGCGGCCGATCTCCGTCACCTTGCCCGCGCGCAGGCAGGCCCGGCGGTGATCGTTGCAGCGCATCAGCAGCTCGCGCGGCGACAGCGAGCCCGCCTGTTCGAAGAAAAGCTCGCTGAACGGGTAGGTTGGATAGGGCGTTTCGAATCCAACCTGTTCATTGGCCGGGCCGAGGCGATCGGCGATAAGCTGCCGGGCGAGGCCCGCTTCGCCGATGAGATCCAGATGGCGGGGCGGCTCGTAGCGGGCGGCCGCGGGAGACAGCACTTCATTCTTCAGGATGCCCCACGTCCATTGGAGGCAGGAAACGATGTTCAGGCTCTTGGACATCAGATCGTGCACGGCCAGAAGGCCTCCGGCCAGCCCTTCGATGATGGCCTTGGACGTGCGCTGGGCTTCGGAGGCCGTCCCGGACTCGGCGCCCTGGGCCAGCAGATGGTGCTGGTTGACGATGGCGTCGAGCTGGTCGAAGACGAGGACGGTCAGGCCGCGCAGGCTCATGACCCAGGACAGGCCCCGGACGACGTCCATGGGCTTGGCCTGAGTCTTGAGGAACTTGTAGGCCGCCTTGTCGGCATCCTCGATGGACAGGCCCTGCAGCCAGCAGAAGCCGACGTTCTTCTGGGCCAGGTCGTTGGAATTGAGCAGGATGAGGGCCCGGATGACGTCCTGGTTCAAGGGACCTTCCTGAGGGAAATTCTTGATGATCTGATTGAGGACCTGGAGGGTGATCTGTTCCCGTTTGGCCGGAGACAGATCGGCGATCTTGCGGACCTTGTTCTTTTTGACGCCCGTTTTCCGCAGCAGGGCTTCCAGGACCAGCTCGGACTGGAGCTTGCCGCCTTCGAACGGCTGCTGCAGCGAGCTCCAGAAGCCCTGCAGGACGGTCTCCCAGAAGTCGTGCACATCGGTCATGTCGACCAGGACGAAGTTGGCGCCCATGTCGGTGGCCAGCTTGCGGAAGACGCCGGCCAGATGGGTCTTGCCGGAGCCGGCGGCGCCCTCGATGACCCAGCCGAGGGGCGAGTAATGATCCTCGCCCGCGACGTAGAGGATCACCTTCTCCTTGAACGCCTCGCGCACTTCCTGGTGCAGGCCGGCCACGTCGTAGGCGTAGTCGTTCCAAACGCTGTCCAGGTGGCGGACCCAATCCAGATCGGCCGCCCGCAGCGCGTCGAGGTCTTTCATCCCGTTCAGCCTCTCATCAGGACGATGTGGCGCTTGAATCCCGCCACGACGAGCGCCGCGGCCGTGTCCTCGGGCCGGACGGACTGGGGATCGTCGATCGGATAGAGGATGGCCCGCTTGGCCTTCTCGAGGCGGATGAGCGCGGCGTCCAGGTCCGGCCGCGGCACGTCCGGCAGCCGCCGCCGAATCTCGGTCAGCTTGACCCAGACGTTCCAGGCGGAGCCGGACGCCTGGAGATAGGCCCGCACGACCGCCGCTTCGAGATCCGCGGAAGCCGCGGTGAGGGATGGAACGGCTTGCGGCTTGGCTTCGAGCTTCGGCTTGGCCGGTCGGGGGTGAAGGAAGTCGGCCAGGGCCAGGTCTCCGACCACGAGATAGGCCTTCAACTTTTTGAGGAGGCCGCCGAGCGCTGGGGCGGCAGCCGGCGAGTTGGACGAGAAAGCCGCGTCCAGGTGGCCCGCCGCCCAGCCCCAGGCTTTATCCGTCAAAACGATATGATTCGACCGGCCCCGTTTTTCCAGGCGGATTAGGCCCGCCTCCTCCATCTGGGCCCTCTCTTTGGGAGACAGCTTGGGCTTGGTGGCGGAAATTGGGGGCTCAATCCCGGTAAAGAGGATGACCCAGAGGAGAAGAGTCTGCTTCGGAGACGGCTCTGGTGTCATATCGTTCCTTGCTAATAATCCATCATCAACAAATCGCCGATTGACCCTTGGCCAGTTTACTTCCCGTTTCGCCGCGCTGTCAATTGCTCTTGGGCAACGCGATATGTCGTCATTTCGCGCCGATAATAAGGATGCCTGTTTTCGGGTGCTGGGGATCGGCGTTCTCGGCTATCAGCGCTCCAACGTATCGAAGAGAGGCTGGGCCGGGCGGACGGGAGCGTTCTCGTCCGAGACCGTCACGGCCAGGATGCGGATCTTGTCGTTGTCGGGCAGGGTCAGCGTCGCCGCCCCGGCCGGCACGTCGATCGCGTACGCGAACAGGTAGGCGTAGGCATAAACGTCGTTCGTGCCGTCCTGCAAGTGCCGATGCGAGGCGAACCAGGCGACCGGCGCCGGCTTGATGAAGCCGGGGATGAGGCCGGCGTACTCCTGGCTCGTCCGCAGGCGGGGCGCCGCTCCCGGCGCGCTCGCCGCAACGAGCTCCTGCTTGGTCGTCCAGATCCGGTTGTCCCACTGGCCGATGTATCCGCCCCAGTCCTGAATCGTCAGGTCCACGGGCTTGTCGCCGATCTTGAACGTCGCTTTCTGATCGCCGGCCGCCGAGGCGGCCAGGATGTAGACCCGCCCCGCCGTTCCGGCCGGAAGGGGCAGGACTTGGCCGCGGGCGGTCAATGCGTTCCGCTTGTCGGAAGGACCGAGGATAAAGTCGATTCCGTTATAAGTGATCCGGGCCGGCAGCATCTCGGCCGCCAGGGTCCGTCCATCGGCGTCGAATCCGCCCACGGGGATCTGTCCGTCGCGCGTCGAGGCGTAGACGTCATATTTCATGGCCACGGGCTGGGACTTCGGCGCGGCCGTCCGGACCGGGGCGGGTCCCAGCTTCACCGCGAAGGAGCGGACTTCGAAAGGCCCGAAGTCCGCGGTCAGCGCGCCGCCGGCCAGGTTGGCGGGCCCGACGACGCCTTCGACACCGTTGGTCTCGCGGGCCGCCGCGACGGGGGCCGCGAATTTCACTTTGACTCCCCTGGCGGGCCGGCCGCTCATTTCGACCAGGCGGACGACGATCTCGTCGCCCTGCTCGGATTTCTTGAAGGCCAGGGCCCGGATGCGGTTGTCGGAAACCGACATCATGGACAGCGTCTTGCCGAGCGCTCCGGGGTGCGACGGGCCGGCGAACGCGGCCGGAGGCTGATCGAGGCGGAAGCCCTGCCAGTCCGTGCCGCCCTTGCGGAAGTCACCGGCGTGACCGGCGAATCCGTACACGATTTCATGCCGGCCCCAGTCCTGCGAGGTCTGGTCGGTGTAGCCGCGACCGCCGGCGATGCCGGGCGTGCGGATCAGGGTCAGCCGCAGGGTATGGTCGTCCGGCCTGTCGGAGCCGAACTTGGCCCCGGTCAGGATCGTGGCGCCGAAGGCGCCCGAGGCGTCGGTCAGGTCGACCCACTGGTGGGAAGGCATCTCGAACTGCTTCTCGGAGTTGATCGGCCGCTCGATCGTGCCGATGTCCCAGTTGTAGGTCGCGACCTTGTTCTTGGCGGTCAGCGGGAAGACGGCCTTGAGATGGCTGGCCGGCGTCTTCCAATCCACGATCGCGGCGAACTCGACCCGGCCGCCGGCTTCGCCGGCCGCCAGGCGGATGGTCTGGACGAAGGTCGAGCCTTCGGCTTCGCGGCTGACTTCGAGAGCCACGCGGGCCGGGCCGTTCTCGACGACCCGGATCTTGGCCGGGCCGCCGACATAGGCCTTGGGAGCGCGGCTTTGATCGGCCCAGTCCATGTTCCAGGCCGGCCATTGGGCGGGCACGTCGGTCTTGATCTCGAGCCGGGCGGGGGCGGCGAGGAGCTCCCTGCCGATCGACTTGTCGAAGATCGAGGCCACGTCGCCGTCCGCGTTCAGGGTCACGCGGTAGCGGGCGTTCTCGAGCGACGAAGGGCCGGCCTTGAGGGTCGAGGGCATGGACGTTTCGGCCGGCCGGACGTCGAAGACGGCGAATCCGGCCGGGGGCACCTTGGCCGGGAAGAGGACCTTGCCGTTCCGAAGCTGGGCCGGGACTTCCTTGCCGTCGGGTCCGAAGACGCGGACGGCCTTGGGCGTTCCGGCCGGGAACGCGACGGCGGCCTCAACCACGTCCTCGCGGGCGATGGACAGGCCGTTGCTGACGATGACGGCCTGGCCATGGACGCGGGTGTCGAGGCTCGAAGCCAGGGACTCGACCGAGTCGCTCAGGACGCCGCCGAACTGGTTGAGGGCCAGGACCTCGTCGTTCCAGGCGTATTCATAGGCCTTGGGAATGGAGGTGCCGGGGATGATGTCGTGGAATTGCCCGCCCATGACCAGGGTCCAGGCGTCGTTGAGCTTTTGACGCGGATAAGCGCGTCCGCCCAGCCAGTCGGCGGCGACGGCGGCGGCCTCCGCGTCGGAGGCCAGGACTTCGTTGCGGCGGTTCCAGCGCTTCATATAGGCCTGCGAGGTGATGGAGCCGGCCGAGTGATTGGTCAGCTCCAGGTCGCCCTTGTAGCGGGGCAGCTTGGCCCGCGTCGCGGGGCCGATGTCGCGGAACAACTGGTCGGACCTGGCCGAGATCACGCGGACCGGGCCGTCGCCGGCCGTGACGGCGGGAGCGCCGGCCGCGGGGGAGACCCGGCCCTTGGTGACGATGGCTTCCATCCAGTTGACCGAGGGCTCGTTGGGCGCGCCGCCCGTGTCGCCGGTGCCGTAGTACATGTAGTCGGCGAACAGGCCGGAAGCGATCCCGTTCAGTTGAATGCGGGCCGGCCAGTCGATCCCGGCGCGGCGCTGGGGCTGGCCTTCCTTGGCCGGCGCCGGGGGCGGCGGCGTCTTGGACAGGTCATAAGTCACCGAGCCGGTGTAGTCGCCGGCGTTGAGGGCGGCGATGACGCTTTTGCCGTCCAGGCCTTCCCAGACGCCGACGTTGAAGGGGATGCCGGCCGGCGTCTTTTCGGGCGAGTTGGGCCCTCCGACCGGGGCGAACGAGCCCCAGGACAGCTTCTGGGTGGAGAATCCCAGCAGGCCGCAGTGGGCCAGGATGCTGGGCAGGGAGGCCGGGAAGCCGAAGCAGTCGGGCAGCATGTATTCGGCGCTCGTCTTGCCGAACTCGGCCTTGAACCAGTGGGTGCCGTAGAGGATCTGGCGGATGGTCGACTCGGCCGAGGGCGAGTTGACGTCATTTTCCTCCATCGACGATCCGGACGGGTACCAGCGGTCGGCGGCCACGTATTTCTTGACCTGCGCGAAGCCCGCCGGGAAATACTCCTTCATCATCCGGTAGCGGTTGGCGCCGCTGAAGTTGAAGATGTAGTTGGGGTATTTCTCGAAGAAGTCGAAATTGGCCCGCATCGTCTTGGGCAGGTATTCACGGATGGTGGTGACGAAGTCCCAGCGCCATTCCGTGTCCAGGTGGGCGTACCCGGTGACGTAGAGGGTCGGGGTTTTGGGGTCGGGGGCTTGGGCCGGGGTTCGGCTCTGGGCCATTCCCAGGACGGCCGTGGCGGCCAGGGCGATGAAGAGAGCGCGCGAACGGAATCGTTTCATGATCACCTCGCCGAATTAGGTCCCGGACGGTCCGGGGCAACGCCCAAGCATAAACCAAACCGCCGTAGAAGAAAACCGGTCAAGGGAAACTTTTTGCCCGGGATTTCGTTTATCGGGATGAGGAGAGGAATATGAACGCTTCTTCCGCGAAGACCTTCGGCATCGTCCTGGTGGCCCTGCTCGCCTTGGCGCTTCTCTGGCCGCTCAAATACCTGTTTTTCGCCCCCGTCGGCGTCGCCCACGGCCTGTCGGCGGGCTGGCACGGCATGCATGCCGGCAACTGGGTTTGGCCCTGGGTCGGGTTCGCGGGCCTCTTCGGCCTGCTCGTCCTGGGCTTCTGGATCGCCGTCCTGGTCTGGGTTTATCGCGACGCCGAAAAGCACGGCATGAACGCGCTTCTCTGGACCGCGGTCGTCTTTTTCGTCCACTTCATCGGGTTTGTCATCTACCTGCTGGTTCGGACCGATCACCCCGTGCGGGCGCCCCAGGCGCCTCCGGCTTCCGGTCCCATCGTTCCGACCGTCGCCGCTCCTCCCGGGTGTCCCAAGTGCGGCAAGACGATCGATCTCCAGCATAGTTTCTGCCCGGCCTGCGGCGAGCGGATCAAGCCCGTTTGTCCGGCCTGCGGCAAGGATGTGCAGGCGGGCTGGAAGGCCTGCCCGAACTGCGGCGGTTCCCTGTAAACTCGGATTCTTTCTCTTCCATTCTGTGCGGCCTGCGGGGCGAGATCGGCCCGGCGGCGCGGGTTCTTCACGCCATTTTTCGCTACTCTGACTCGGTGCCTCCGTAACTCCGCATCTGAGAACTTAAGGGCTTATTTGATCCCCCACTCCATTCCCATCCCGATTGATAGTCGCGTGCTCAAACATACTCCGGCGCCTGGCCAAAGCCAGGTTCCCTCGGAGAGGTGCGAAAAATGGCTAAACCCGCGCGATTTCGCCGTTGGCCGACCTCGCCCCGCCTCACCAACCCGCACAGAATGGAATAAGATGCGGCAAAACGTTTTATGGAGTATGGTTATCGACTTTCAGAATCCCGCGCAGGCGGATATCGCGGCTCGAGCCGCCGATATAAATTTGGAAATCGCCGGGCTCGACGACTTCCTTCAGATCCTTGTCCAGCATGGCCAGCTCGGCCGGCCCCAGCTCGAACGTCACGGTTTTGGCTTCACCCGGCTTCAAATGGATCCTCTCGAATCCCTTGAGCTCCAGAATCGGGCGCGCCATCGAAGCCAGCGGATCGTGGATGTAGAGCTGGGCGACCTCGTCGCCCGCCCGCGAGCCCGTATTTTCCAGCCGGAAGGAAACCCGAGCCCGTCCGGACGGCGGGATTGCGGCCGGTTCGACGGCCAGGTCCGAATAGCGGAACGTCGTATAGCTCAATCCGAAACCAAAGGGGAAAAGCGGCTCTCCCGTTAAGTCCAGGTAATCGTCGACGCGGCCGGTCGGCTTGTGGTTGTAGACCAGCGGAAGCTGGGCGACCGACCGGGGAAAGGTGATCGGCAGCCGCCCGGCCGGGTTGACCTCGCCGCGCAGGACCGCGGCCACGGCCTCTCCGCCGGCTTCGCCCGGATACCACGCGTCCAGGACGGCGTCGGCCTGATCGAGCCAATCGGTCATCTCGACGGCGCTGCCGCCGTAAAGGACGACGACGGTCGGGACGCCCGTCGCGGCGATTCGCCGGATCATCTCGGCCTGTCGTCCGGGCAGGCGGATATCGGCCCGGTCGCGCGCCTCGCCCTCCTCGATCCCGGCCGCGACGACGGCCGCTCCCGAGCGGGCGGCCAGCCGGACGGCCGCCTCGATCATCCGCTCGGAATCGTCCCTGACTCCGTAGTCCCAGACCAGGCGGATCTCGCCGCTTCGGACCGGCTCGTGGAATTCCAGATTCAGGGCGTAGGCGCGGCCTTTTTCGAGCCGCACTTTTCGGGTCAGCGCCCGCCGGGTCTCCTTGCTCCACTGATCCACGATCGCCCGGCCGTCGAGAAAGAGCCGCACGCCGTCGTTGGCTTCGACACCCAATTCAAAGGAGCCGTCGGCCGGGCCGACGAGCGTTCCGCGCCAGCGGACGGAATACCAGTCCGTGCCGAGTCCTTCGGCCGGCGGGAGAAAGGTCCAGTGAAAATCGACGCGCGGATCGACTCTTCTCGCGGCCGGTTCGCCGGCCAGGTCGATGTTCGAATAGTACTCCGCCCGCAGGCCGGACTTGCCGCCGGGACCGGGCTCGGTTCGCAAAAACGACGCTTCGACCGGCCGCAGACGCGGCCTCGAACGTCCGCATCCCGCGGCGTACGCGACGGTTTCCCCGCCTCGGGCCGTCGCGCGCAGGCCGTCCAGCAGGCTGACCTTGTTGATTCCCGGGCCGCTGTATCCGCCCAGCCTGGCCTCGACGGCGTCGGGGCCGATGACGGCCAGCGGCGTCCCGCGGCGCAGCGGCAGGACGCCCGCCTCGTTTTTCAGGAGGACGACGGATGCCTCGGCCGCTTTCCGGGCCAGGGCACGGTGGGCGGCGTTGCCGTTTCCCTTTTCGGCTTCGGCCGGGTCGACGTAGGGATTTTCAAACAGCCCCAGCTCCATTTTGGCCCGCAGAACCCTGCGGACGGCGTCGTCGAGCCGGGCCCGCTCGAGCCGCCCGTCGAGGATCGGCTTGTCGAACAGGCCGGCGTGCTCGCGGGCGGTTTGGAAGATCACGTCCAGGCCGCTTCGCCAGGCTTGCAGGCCCGACTCGTCATAGGAGCCCGAGGTCAGGTGCAGGCTGTAGCTGCCCCCGACGGCGCAGGCATCGGAGACGACGAAGCCGCGAAAGGCCCACTCGCCTTTGAGGAGGCGGTTGAGCAGGCGGTCGTTGGCCGAGGCGGGCGAGCCGTCGAGGGAATTGTACGAGGACATGATCGAGCGGGCTCCGCCTTCCGTCAGGGCGGCTTTAAAGGGCGGGAGCTCCACCTCGCGCAGCCGTCGCTCGTCGTCGTAAATGGGATAGCTGTCGCGACCGCCGTCGCCGACGTTGGCCGCGAAGTGCTTGGGCGTCGCGATGACGCCCCGCGTTTCGAAAGCCTTGACGAAAGCGGCCGCCATCCGCGCGGCCAGATAAGGATCTTCTCCGTACGTTTCCTCGACCCGCCCCCAGCGGACGTCGCGGGCGATGTTGACGACCGGGGACAACACCTGGCGGATGCCGCGGCTCCGGGTCTCGCGGGCGACGGCGGACGCGACGTCCCGCATCAGACCGGCGTCCCATGCCGCGGCCAGCCCGATGGCTTGCGGGAACGATGTGGCGCCCGAGCGGATCAGCCCGTGCAGGGCTTCGTCGAACGGGATGACCGGGATGCCGAGCCGGCTTTGTTCCGCCAGCCGGCGCTGGATGGCGTTGAGCTTTTCGGCCATGGCGCGGCCGTCCGCCCCGGGCGCGTAAGCGAGGCGCTGCGCGTCCTGCCCGGCCCGGCCGCTCGAGCCGACCTGCAAGCCGAAAAGGCCGTCCTTGAACCAGTTGAGGTCGACGCCGAAGTCATCGGGGATCATGAAAAGCTGGCGGAATTTTTCGGCCGGGGTCATGCGGCCGAGCAGGTCCTCGACCCGGCGCTCGATGGGCAAGGCGGGATTCCGGTAGGGGAGAAGGCCGCGCTCGCCGCCGGCGTTCCCTCGGCAGGCTCCCGCGGCGGCCAGGCATCCGGCGCCAAGGAAGAGGGCCGCGGCGCGCCGAAGAGTCGTCACGCGGCCATTCTAGCGGCGCTTTTAGGGACGGTCAAGGCGGTTGCCCGTCGGATTCCGGCGGTCCGACGGCTTGGCCGTGAACTTCCGGGCGGCCGGTTCTGATAGAATGGGCTCGTATCCGAGGAGGATCGGGTCATGAGCGCATCCTATCGCTGGGGCATCATCGGCACGGGCGGCATCGCCCGCGCGTTCGCCAAGGGGCTGTCTCTGCTCCCGGAGGCGAAGCTTGTCGCCGTCGGCTCGCGGACCCGGGCCGCGGCGGATCGCTTCGCCCAAGATTTTCGCGTGCCTCGGGCGCATGCCTCCTATGAGGATCTGGCGGCCGATCCCGAAGTCGACATCGTCTACGTGGCCACGCCTCACATCCTGCACCGGGAAAATTCCCTGCTGGCCCTGCGTCACGGCAAGGCGGTCCTCTGCGAGAAGGCCTTCACGATCAACGCCGCCGAGGCGGCCGAGGTCTTCGCCCTGGCCCGCGGGAAGGGGCTCTTCGTCATGGAGGCCATGTGGACGCGGTTCCTGCCCGCGATCGTCAAGGTGCGCGAGATGCTGGCCGCCGGGGCGATCGGCGAGCCGCGCTGGCTCCAGGCCGACTTCGGATTCCGGGCGCCGTTCAATCCCCAGAGCCGCATTTTCGCCCCGGAGCTCGGCGGCGGCGCCCTGCTCGATGTCGGGATCTATCCGGTCTCTTTGGCCTCGATGGTGTTCGGCCGTCCGACCAACATTTCGGCCAAGGCCCGCCTCGGTTCGACCGGCGTGGACGAGCAGGACGCGATCATCTTGAGCCATGACGGAGGGGCGCTGGCCGCGCTGAACGCCTGCGTCACGATGACGACGCCGACCGAGGCCGTCATCGCCGGCGAGAAGGGCCTGCTGACGATCCAGGCGCCGTTTTTCCGGTCGCGGCGGATCTCCCTGGGCCTCAACAAGCTCGCGGGCTTGAGCGAAAAGCGGATGACCCGGCTGCGCCGCGCCGCCCGCATGATCCCCGCCGTGTCGCGCCTGCGCGGCCGGCTCGAGGGTCGCGGCGGCCGGTCCATTCGCGCTCCCTATCCGGGCAACGGCCTGCAGTACGAGGCGGCCGAAGTCATGCGCTGTTTGCATGATGGCCTGACCGAGAGCCCGGTCATGCCCTGGGCCGAGACGCTCGCGATCATGGAGACGATGGATGCGATCCGGGCCCAGTGGGGGCTCGTTTACCCGGGCGAAAAACGCTAAGCGATGCCTGTGCCGGCTTCCCGGAAAGCGCCGGGACGGAACGCTACGGCCGCCTCTCCGGAGGAGGAAGGGCCGACCATGATCCGCCGTCCCAGTAGCTTACGTCACGGCGACAGCGGTACAAAAAAGCGTTGAGGCTTCCACGGACGAAACCGCGAGCCAGCCAACCGGGATAGGCGCGGATCAAATCCGACCCGGGGCGGATGTCTTCCAGGGCGAGATCGGGACCGAAGTAGAAATTCAGGAAGGCGTTATGGCCCAGGATCAGCTCGACGTCGATGCGCTTGGATGTCGGGCTGATCCCCACGGGCCATATCCATTGCGTTCCCAAGCCGCGGGAGATCTCGTTGTGGCGGAACCGGATATAGAATGCTTGTTGGGCGTGCGCGCTCGCGCGGGGAACAAAGGACGCCAGGCGCTCAGCGCTGTCTTTCAGGTCCTCGGGGACGGCATAGGGAGGGCCGAGCCCGTTCGGCAGGTGCCGGCCGTCGAGCCCGATGAGAACCGCGTCTCCATCCAAAAGATTGTTGGTGCCGCCGAGAAGGATGTCGGCGGCCTGATCATCGCGATGGCGGACCGCGAAAATCAGGAAGGTGCCCGTGTGTTCGTAATGGCCGAGTTCCTCCCCTTCCGGGGAAAAGACCTGGAAGACTCCGGGGCATTCCTTCCGGTGATTCCAGAGCGCCAGTATTTCGGGCCGTCCGTCTCCGTCGACGTCCGTCGCTTTGATCTGGACGGGAAGGAAATCATTCCCCCATTGGGTTCGGGCGTACTCGACGTCGTTATGGATTTTCCGAAGCCACAGGCGCGTCCCGTCTTGATCGTACAAGGCGACGCCGCGATTTTCGGGGATGTCGTCATCCCAGAACAAGGCCGTTTCCATTTTCCGGTCGCCGTCGGCGTCCAAGAAAACGACCTTGCGGCGTTCGAGCATCTTCTTTTCGTCCACCGCGCCCTTTTCGGCGTAGAAGGACGATTGATCTCCCGTGGTCGGAATCTCGGCCGTCCATTTCGTCCGTCCCTCGCCGTCGATGATCGAAAGGATCCGGCCCTCGACTCGATATCCGGCCGGAGGGGCCGCTTTTCGAACGGCTGACACGAAA
Organism: Acidobacteriota bacterium; assembly: GCA_028749235.1. GTDB lineage: Bacteria > Acidobacteriota > Aminicenantia > Aminicenantales > UBA4085 > UBA4085. The sequence goes on from JAQULS010000081.1 coordinate 11,770, forward strand.
ATCAAGCCGCCGACGACGACGATGGCCGCGGCGATGATCCCCCATAAACGGCCGCGCGGGATGCGGGACTTTTTGTTTTCCGGGGCTTCGTTGGCGGGGCGTCCGCGCAGCAGCCAGCGGTCAAGATCCGCCTTGATGGCGATGACTTTGGATTTCTTGGCTTCTTTGTTGATCCGGTGAACGGGGAGACCGTGCTCCTTCTCCCAACGCATGCATGTCCGGGTGTCGCAGTGGAGATAGGCGGATATTTCCTTCCAGCCGTCGAGCCGGGCGGCCGTGCCGACGGGCTCGGCGCCGGAACTATCCCGATCTCGGCCTCCTTCGGGCGCCCTCTTCAGCATAACGGATATTTAATGTTTTCCGCATTAACATTGCAAGTCCCCGCTCGATCTCCCGTCCGAGACGGGGAGGCTCTTCCTCCTCAATCCCGGCTTTCTATTAAAACGAAGTCCGCCGTCAGTCCCACGGCCGTATAGAGCTGAGTCAGCTTGGCAACGCTGGGAACGGAGCGGCCCTGTTCGTAGCGGGCGTAGCCATTGATGGATTTCGATCCCATGCGGGCCGCGACTTCGGCCAGGCTCAAGCCGGCTCTGGCCCTGGCCCGGCGGAGAAGAAGCGCGGTAAGCGCGGCGTCGTCGGAAGCCCCGATCTCGAAGGTGCCGTCCGCTCCCGGATAGACTCTCGCTTTAAAGCCCGGCCGGTTGGCCAGGGCCTCGATCGCATCGGCGATCATCGCATAGGTGGCGGCGAGTGAACGTCCTTGGGTCGTAATATCGAGGATGGGGATTTCCGCGGCCCAGTATCGGCCCGACCGAAACGCGCGTCCCGCGAATCTCATCTTTTGCCTCCCACTGCAGAGCGCAAGATCGCTTGGCGTGTCGCTTCATCGTTAAAATACACTAATATGTGTAAATGTCAAGCCGAACGCCCAACCTTTCCAGGGCGGATCTTCCCCCGAAGCGCCGGCTCGAATTTCGCAGTTTGCCGGACATCCCTCAGGTGTTTCTATTAAAAAAGACGCAGCCCGGCTTGAGAATTCTCATTTCGGATCGAATGGGCAGGCCAGCCTTCCCGTCCGCCGTCAGGGCCGGCCGCGCAGAAGAAACAGCGTCGCGGCGGCGGCGATGACCGCGAAGTAGGGCGCGATACGGTGCAGAAGGGAGACGAATCCCGGGGCCGCCTTGGCCGCGCTGATGATCCCTCCCGTGACGATGAGGATCAGGAACAGGGCTCCGGCGACGAGCGCCGCCGCGAAGGCCGTCGCGCCGAGTGCTTCGACCCGGTTGAGCTTGAGCAGCGTCAGGACGAGGAAAACGACGGCGCCCAGAGCAATCAGCTTGTGAACGTTGAAAAGCAGCGCGCCGTAAGGCTTCCCGGCCCGGCTGAGCAGATAGCCGGAAACGAGGATGACGGCCAATAGGCCCCCGGTGATGACCGCTCGCCACGGACTTTCCAGCATGATCGACTCCTCTCTTTACAGTGCCGCCATAAAAACGCTTGCCGCTCCGCGGAGCGGCTTCCAATCATTCGTAGACCAACACCTCGACCCGGCGGTTCAGGGCCCGGCCTTCGGCCTTTTTGTTGTCGCCGACGGGATTCGAGCTTCCAAAGCTGATGACCTGCATGCGGTGGAGGGGGATGTGGTGCTGCTTGTAGAGATATTCCAGGACCGCCTCGGCCCGCTTCTTGCCCAGAAGCAGGTTCCATTCCTCGGATCCGGTCGAGTCGGTATGGCCCTGGATCTCGAGGAAGATCCCCTTGTTCTCGGCGATGAGCTTCTGGACGAAGCCGTCCAGGGCGGTCTTAATCCCCAGGCTCAGCTCGGCGCTGTCGAACTTGAAGCGAGCGTCCTTGTTCCGGATCGTTTCCTGGTAGAGGAGCTTGCCTTGGGCCGCCTTGCGGACTTCATCGAGCTTCCCGTCGACGGCCTTGAACTGGGCGTCGTACTGTCCGACCAGCGTGCCGATCGAGGTCAGGCGCTCGTCATGGTCTTGGAGCCTCTTCTGGTTCTCCTCGACCGAGGCCTCGACTCCGTTGACCTTCTTGTCCAGGGCGGCGACCTGCTCGATGACCATCTGCTTGGTCGCGCAGGCCGTCCCCAGGGCCAGCAGGGCGACTACGCCGGCCGGGATCAGCGCCGTCTTGATGCATATTCTCATGCGATCCTCCTTCGCGTGACTTCAATATCCTTGACGCGTCCGGACCCGATAGCGGGAATGGGACGTCAGGACTTGGAGGCTTCGATAGTTTTCCCCTGGTTTCTTGTTGGAAGTATATCCCAGAAGATACTGTTGGCTCAATTCCCGCCGGATCTCGCCGAGGGCGCTCTTGAGCCGCGGCAGCGTATCCAGGATGAAGGCCTTGCCACCCGTGGCCTCGGAGAACTTCCTCAGGTCGTCGATGAGACCCGCCGGGGTCGCCCCGGCCTTTCGTTTGTGCGCCTGGAGAAGGCGCTCGCTCAGGGGAACTTTGTAGCCGATCGTGTAGATGGGCATGTCCGTCCTCCGGGCGATGGCCAGGGCCTGATCGGGCGTGGTCCGGCTGTCGTTCTCGATGCCGTCGGTCAGCAGCAGCACGGCCCGCTTTTCGCCGCCGCCGCGGTCGGCGAATTCGGATGAGACGGCGACGGCGTCGTTGAGGGCCGTCCGGCCGTAGCCCGCGGCCTTGTCCAGCTCGGCCAGGAAACGGGCCTTGTCGACGGCGTGAGGCGCCGCCACCTCGACTTGGCCGTCGGCGAAAACGAGCAGCGCGGCTTCATCCCGGGGGGCGAGCCAGTTTGTAACCAGGGTCCGCAGGGCCGCTCGGCAATCGGCCAGCTTGTCCTCCAGGGCCATGCTCCCGCTCACGTCGAGGAGGACGGTCAGGCTCAGGGGGGCGTTGAAGTCATGCTCGAAATAAGTGATGTCTTTTTTTCGCCCGTTCTCGAGGACGGTGAAGTCCTCCCGGGCCAGGTCGTTGATGTATCGCCCCGAGCGATCCTGGACGGTGACCGAGATGGTGATGGCCCGGACGAAGATCTGGTGGGTGATCTCTTGGGCCTGGTCCTGCCCCGGCGCCGGGCGCCCGGCGATGCCCCATCCCAAAAGGAGGATGACGAACAGCGACCGCGGTCTCAAGAACATGGCCGTCTCTTGCGATCATGATACCACAGGAGCCTCCGCGGTCGGGGGAGCCGTAGACCCATGATCCACGACCTCTCCTGCCGCGGGAAGATTGCGATTCGTCCAGCCCCTTTTTGACTTTCCGTCCGGCCCTTTATAAGATGATCATATAAGGGATGCCCGTAGCTACATATATTACCCGTTGGTTGCCGTGGGTTTCCGCAGTCAGAGGGAGAGGGGTCGCCATTGAATGAAGATGAAATCCTGAACATCATCAGGCATAAACTCTTTTATGGCTCCGCGGATTACACCAAGAGCCAGCCCGATTTGTTCATCCCTCATCGGTTTAAAATGCTGGCGCCTTCGCAGGTGGACGACTTTCTTGAAAAAGTGAAAGGAAGCTTTACGGAAGACGGGCTCTTGTTGTATGTCCACCTTCCGTTCTGCTTTTCCGAATGCTTGTTCTGCAATTCATTCCCTCATAAAG
>JAQULS010000082.1 GCA_028749235.1 Acidobacteriota bacterium
TCGATCTCCGGATCGCGGCCGGAGAGCTGTTCAGCTTGGTTGGCCCCGATGGCGCCGGCAAGACGACCCTCATCCGGATGCTGTGCGGCATCCTCCGCCCGACCTCGGGGCGGGCCCTGGTCCTGGGCGGCGACGCCGCCGCAGTCGATGGGGCGGCCAAGAGCCGCCTCGGCTACCTGTCCCAGCGGTTCAGCCTCTACGGCGATTTGACCGTGGACGAAAACATCGAGTTCTTTGCCGAAATCCACGGCCAGCGCGATTTCCGGACCCGTCGCGAAGAGCTCCTGGCCTTCACCCGATTGACCCCCTTCCGGGCCAGGCTGGCCGACCGCCTTTCCGGCGGCATGAAGCAGAAGCTGGCCCTGGCTTGTACCCTCATCCACCGCCCGCAACTCCTGCTCCTGGACGAACCGACGACCGGCGTCGATCCCGTCTCGCGACGGGAGTTCTGGACGATTCTTTCCGACTTGCTGCGGACGGGCATCACCATCCTCATGACCACTCCTTACCTGGATGAAGCCGAGCGCTCCTCCCGGGTCGGCCTGCTCGACCACGGCCGGCTCGTGGCCGCCGATACGCCCCAGGCCGTCAAGGCCCTCATGCCGGGCCAGGTCGCCGAGCTCGTTTGCGACGAGACGAGGCGGGCCTACTTCCTGCTTCGGGGGAGGCCCGAATTCGACGGCGTCCAGATCTTCGGCGACCGCATCCATGTCGTGGCGGCCTCGGCGGAGCGGGCCCGGCCGGAGGCGGCCGGCATCCTGGCCGGGGCCGGGATCGAGATCCGGAGCTGGCGCATCATCCCGCCCAGCCTGGAAAACGTCTTCATCGCCGTCACCCGGACGAGCGGGCAGGAGCACGACCATGAATCGAATTGAACGGGGATTTTTAACAACGGCCCTTCTTCTGGCCGGCGGTCTGGCCGGGCTCGCGGCCGAGAAGAAGCCTCTGACCGTCGATGCGGCCGTCTCGCTGGCCGTCTCCCACAGCCGCGGCCTGGACGCGGCCAGGGCCCGGACGAACGAGGCCGCGGCCCGAACCCGCGAGGTGAGCGCCGCCCGGCTGCCGGCCCTCCGTTTCGCCGGCGGCTACACCCGGCTGAGCGAAGTCCCTCCCTTCGAGATCAGCCTGCCGTTTCTTTCCAACCTGTCCCCGTCCATGCCGACCACGTTCGTCGTTTCCCCGGTCTACTTCAACAACTATTCCCTCCGCCTGAACCTGCAGCAGCCGGTCTTCACCGGATTCCGGCTGAAGAAGGCGGCCGAAGCCTCGCGGCTGGTCGAGCAGGCTTCGCTTCAGGACGGATTGAAGGACCAGACCGAGATCGAAACCGGGGCGCGGACCGCCTACTGGAACGCTTATCGCGCGGCCGAACTGCTCACCGTAGCCGAGGAAAACAGGAGCCGCATCGAAGTCCATTTACGGCAGGCCGCCGATCTTCTGGCCCAGGGGATGGCGACCCGCAACGACGTCCTCAAGGTCCAGGCCCAGCTGGCCAACGCGGAGCTTCTGCGCCTCGACGGCCGGACGGGCGTCCAAACCTCGCAGGTCCTCCTGGCCAGTCTCCTGGGCCTGCCGCTCGACACCGAATTCGACTTCCAGACGACCGGCCGCGACATCGTCCTGGATCCCGCCGGCGGAATCGAAGGCGGGACGACCCTGGAGGAACTCCTGGCCAAGGCCCGGACTGCCAGGCCCGACCTCAAGTCCATGGAAATGAGGGCGCGGGCGGCCGCGGCCGGCGTCTCCATGGCCCGGTCCGGAGCGCTGCCCCAGGTCTTCCTGGCCGGGAACTATTACTACCTGCGGCCGAATGCACGGCTTCTCCCGGCCCAGGACAAGTTCTACGCCACCTGGGACCTGGGGCTCACGATCTCGCTCGACATCTGGAACGGGAATCAGTCCGGCCTTCAGACCCGGCAGGCGCAGGCCCAACGGATCCAGGTCGAGGACGCCCTCGCCCTGCTCCAGGAACAGGTCGCGCTCGAGGTCACCCAGGCCTGGTTGTCCGTCCGCCAGGCCCGCGACCGCATCGCCGCGGCCGCCGCGGCCGTCGTCCAGGCCGAGGAGAACCTTCGGGTCACCGACGACCGCTTCCGGGAAGGCGTCGCCTTGAGCTCCGACGTCCTCGACGCGGAGCTTCTCCTCCTGCAGGCCAAGACCAGCCGGACCCAGGCCCTGGTGGACCTGGAGCTGGCCCGGATCCGTCTGCGGCGATCGGCGGCGGCGTGAGGGGAGGGACCGGAATGACGTCTTCCTCGATCGAGGTCCGGGCCTTGAGCAAAAGGTTCGGGGCCTTCACCGCCGTCGATGCGGTCAGCTTCGATGTCAGGCGGGGCGATATCTTCGGCTTCCTGGGCGCCAACGGCGCCGGCAAGTCGACCACCATCCGGATGCTCTGCGGCCTGCTCGAGCCGACTTCGGGAACGGCGCTGGTCGCGGGCCACGACATCCGCCGGTCTCCGGAAAAGGTCAAGCGATCGATCGGCTATATGTCGCAGAAGTTTTCCCTCTACGAGGACTTGACGGTCGAGGAGAACATCCGGTTTTTCGGCGGCGTCTACAACATGGCCGCGCCGGACCTCGCGTCGCGCCTCCGCTGGGTCCTGGAGATGGCCGGCCTGCGGGGGAGGGAGCACAGCCTGACCCGGAACCTGTCCCAGGGCTGGAAGCAGCGCCTGGCCTTGGGCTGCGCCGTCCTGCACGAGCCGGGCATCCTCTTTCTGGACGAGCCGACGGGCGGAGTGGATCCCGTTTCGCGGCGGGCCTTCTGGGACCTCATCAACCGGCTGTCGGAGGACGGCGTCACCGTCTTTGTCACCACCCACTATCTGGACGAGGCGGAATCGTGCAACGACATCCGGCTCATCCACGCCGGGCGGATCGTCGGCGCGGGCAGCCCCTCGGCCCTCAAGGCGTCCACCATCCGCAACCCGATCCTGGAGGTCGAGTGCGGCCGGACGGTCGAGGCCATGGACCTTCTGCGCCGTGAGCCCTGGGTGCGCGACGTCTCGATCTTCGGCGTCAACCTCCACGTCGGCGTCGTCGAAGAAGCCGAAGGCCGGCGGCGCCTCGCGGCCCGTCTGGAGCAGGCCGGCATCCCGCTCCGGCGGATCGACCGCATCGTCCCCTCGCTCGAGGACGTCTTCCTGCGCCGGATCGAGGATTCGGATAAGGAGGCCGGCCGATGAGGAAGAAAGCGGTCGCGGCCCCAACGGTCCGGGCCGAAATGGCTGGACCCGTTAGGATGGTCGAAGCGACCGTTTTCGCTTCGATTCGCCCGATCATCCGCAAGGAGTTCCGGCAGATCCGGCGCGATCCGCGGACCCTCGTCTTCCTTCTGGCCCTGCCGGGCTTCCTCCTGCTGATGTTCGGCTACGCCCTGAACTTCGACTTCAAGCACATCCCGCTGGCCGTGTGCGACCAGGACGGAACGCAGGCCAGCCGGGATTTCCTGGCGCGGCTGGGGACGACGGAATACTTCGATATTCTCTACCGGCTGGACGATCCACGCCTCGTCGACGGCCTGTTCGGCCGCGATCAGGCCAAGGTCGCGGTCGTCGTGCCGCGCGGCTTCGCCGACGATTTAAGCTCCGGCTCGGGCGCCCCGATCCAGGTCCTGCTGGACGGGACGAATTCGACGAGCGCCGGAACCGCCGTCGGATACATTGCTGCGATCGTCCAGAGCGCCTCGCTCCGGATGACGACCCAGGTCCTGGAAGGGCGCGGCTTCCGAGGCCTGTCGGTTCCCGTCGCGGCCGAGGTCCGGGTCTGGTACAACCCGGAGCTCCGCAGCGCGCTCTTTCTCATCCCGGGGCTGATGGCCTTCGTCCTTATGATCATCGTCGTCGTCTCGACCTCTTTTTCGGTGGTCCGGGAGAAGGAGCGGGGGACCATGGAGCAGATCCTGGTCTCGCCCGTCCGGCCCCTGGCCCTGATCGTCGGCAAGACCGTCCCCTACGCCCTGATCTCGCTCCTTTCGGCCCATCTGGCCCTCGGCCTGGGCTATCTCCTGTTCAGAGTCCCCATCCGCGGCAGCTACCCGCTCCTCCTGCTGGCCATGGGGCTTTTCCTGCTGGGCGGGCTGGGCCAGGGGATCCTGATCTCGACCGTCACGCGGACCCAGCAGGTGGCCTTCATGATCGCGATCCTGACCACCTTGCTGCCGACCTTCATCCTGTCCGGCTTCGTCTTCCCGATCCGCAACATGCCCGGGATCATCCAGGCGTTCAGCTTTTTCGTCCCGGCCCGTTATTTCCTGTCGGCCCTCCGCGGCATCATGATCAAGGGCGTCGGAATCGGCGCCTTCTGGGAGCAGATCCTCTTCCTGGCGGCGTTCGCCGGCCTGACCATCACCGTCAGCGCGGTCCGGCTGCGGCGGTCGTCGGGCGTGGAGGGGGAGGGGAGGAAGCGGCGATGAAAGCCGTCCTGGCCATCTTGAAGAAGGAGTTCATCCAAATCCGCCGCGACCCGCGGATGCTGCCGATCCTTTTCCTCGCCCCGGTCCTCCAGCTGCTTCTGTTCGGCTTCGCCGTGAACCTGGACGTGCGCGACATCCCCTCCGTCGTCTGCGACCAGGACCGCAGCCCGCAGAGCCGGGCCTACCTGGACGCCTTCTTCCATTCCGGATACTTCACCCGGCGGTTCGACGTCGGGCGGACCGAGGACGTCGATTCGCGGATCGACGGCGGCCAGGCGGTCATGGCCGTGATCATCCCCCGCGGCTTCGGCGAGCGCCTGCTGGCGGGCCGGGGCGCGACGGCCCAGATCATCGCCGACGGAACGGAGAGCCAGTCGGCCACGATCGGGCTCAACTATGCGGCCATGATCACATCCCGCTACGCCCAGGGCCTGCTGGCCGAGACGTTCGTCCGGCTGCGCGGCTCGGGCCTGCGGCCCGTGCTGATCGAGCCGGAGGTCCGGGTCTTCTACAATCCCGACCTCAAGAGCCGTAACTTCCTGGTGCCCGGGGTCCTGGGCATGATCCTGATGGTCATGACCATGATGCTGAGCTCGATGGGCATCGTCCGGGAGAAGGAGGCGGGGACCATGGAGCAGCTCATCGTCACCCCCATCCGGCCCGGTCAGCTTATCCTGGGCAAGCTCCTGCCCTTTCTGGCCATCGGCGTTATCGACGTCGTCCTGGTCACCTCCCTGGCGGCCTTCGGGTTCCGGGTGCCGTTCCGGGGCGACGTCCTCCTTCTCGGCGGGCTCTGCCTGGTCTTTATGCTGACAACCCTGGGCCTGGGCCTGTTCATCTCGACCATCTCGCGCAACCAGCAGCAGGCCATGTTCACGGCGGTCTTCTTCATGATCCCGATGATCCTGCTGTCCAACTTCGTCTTTCCCATCGAGACCATGCCCGGCTTTTTTCGGGCCTTGACCGCGATCATCCCGATCAAGTACTTCTTCACCGTCATCCGAGGCATCTTCCTGAAAGGGTCCGGTTGGGCCGAGCTGTGGGACGAGGCGGCGGCCATGGCCGTCTTCGGGGCGGTCATTCTGGCCCTCAGTATCGTCCGCTTCAAGAAGCGGCTGGAATGACCGGACGAGTTCAGTCCTCGATGCCCAGCGACCGTTTGAGCGGGCCCAGGGTCTTGTCGAAGGAGAGCGTCCGGTCACAATACGCCAGGTAATCGGCCAGGTTCTGGGCGACGTCCCTGATCACTTCGCGGGCCGTCCCCTGCAGGGCGGCATCCCTGATCGACTCGCCCCGCTGGTAGGCCTCGAGCAGGCCCAGGTTCCGGTCGTAGCGGCTCTCGATGAATCCCTTGGCCCAGCGATAGACGTCCTTGACTAACTGCCTGCGTCCGAAAACGATCTCCGCGGGCTTGTAGAGCTCCCGCCAAAGGCGGTCAAAGTCGGACTCGGCCTTGGCATGGAGCTTGTCCGGCCAGCCGGCCACGGTGTGGGCGGGCGAGCTGAAGTCGATGACCCAATGGATGCTCTTGGCCAGCTCCAAGGCGCAGACGCGGTATTCTTCCTCGACTTTCCATTCGCGCAGGTCGCGGGCGGAATACTTCAGGCGGGCCACCACGGTCGACTGCTCGCCCTTGCCGCGGCCGAACTCGAGGCTGAAGCGCTTGCCCGTCCGCCGCAGCTTGTAAGAATGGTCGTTGCGGGTCTTGGACCCGTGCCGGCTGTCGTCGGGCATGTCCATCCAATCCTTCAGCCAGCGGATCTTGGTCGGCAGATCCTTCTTCCACTCCGGCTTGGCCACGCCGTAGAGAAGGAATTCGGACGGGGCCGTCGCGGCGTCATCCTGGATGACCTGGAAGGCCATTTCCCTGTGGATTCCCTTTTTCATTTTTCTCTCCCCCTACCCTTTTTGTCGGGCGGAGGGGAGGGAAATGGAATCCGTCCTCGGCCGGGGCGGCCGGCCGTCAGCGGTTTTCGACGACGAGCAGGCGGACCGGGCCGATCAAGCCCGAAGAGGGCAGGGGAGTCTCGGCCTCGAAGGGATTCCAGGTCGTTCGGGCGGGCCTTTCGTTTGCCGGCCGCGCGGCGTCCCCGATCAACCGGTTGAGCCAGAGATTGGCGACTTCGACCTCCAGCTTGTTCCGGCCGGGGCGGACGGCGCCGCCGGCGTCGATGCGGAAGGGCGGCCGCCAGAGGACGCCGAGCTCACGGCCGTTCAGGCGGACCCTGGCCATGACTTCGATCCGGCCCAAATCCAGAACGACGCGGGCGGAGGAAACAGGGCCTTCAAATTCCGTCTCATAAACCGCCGTGCCGCTGAAATGCCGGACGCCTTCCGCGGGATGTTCGGACAGGTCGAGAAGGGCCGGAAGGAGGAGGCTCTCGGGCGCGCCGCGTCCGGGCGTGAAGCGAACCCGCCAGGGGCCCCCGATTTCGGCGGCGGGGGCGGACTCGGCCATGGGCTCGGGCTTTTCGGTTTTGGAAGCGCCGCTTGCGGGCTGGAAGACGACGAAGACCGAGTCGTGGGCTCCAAGCTTGAGAGAGATCCGGGTTCGGCCGCTCCGCTCTTCGGCGGGCGAAGCCGCCAGGATGCGGCCCGAGACGGGCTCCCAGAGCGATGCGGTCTTGCCGGCCGTCCGGAACAGGCAGTCGCCTTCCCGCGCTGCTTCCGCGGGATTGGAGACGAAGTAAACATCCGTTTCTCCGTCCCGTCGGTGGGCATAGCGGAACCCGGACTCCGATTCGAAATCGGCGGGGATTCCCCGCCCGGCCAGAACGCCGGCTGCCAGTTCGTAATCGGAGTATTGGGGGATGGATTCGTCGGCCGCCGGATTGGGGGCGGGCTTGGGCGTCTCGAACACCAGGCCCCGGCCGATACGGCGGCCCATGGGCTTGCCATCGGCCGCGGAGGCCTTGTCTCCCCAGATCGCTCCGGCCAGGCGCCGGACCTCGTCTTCCGACTCCGGATAGCCCTTCAATCCGAGGCCGGCCGAGGGGCGGGGCCCGATGATCGTCGCGCCCGCCTCGGCCAAGTCCCGTATTTTTCCCAGGAGGGCGGGCGTCATCGTCTCCCGCTCCGGAAGGACCAGCGCGGCATAGCTCATGCCGTCGGGAAAGACGATCCGGTTCCCCTTGACCGCGGCCCGCGACAGGAGCGTCTCCGGAGCGCAGCCGTCGAAATTGTATTCCCGCCGGTCCTGAACGGGCTTGGGGCCGCGCAGCGCCGACGGCGGCGGGACGAAGACCTGGGGCGCGCCTTCGGGCGCCAGGTAGAGGATATCCGCCACCGGAAGGCCGCGCCGCAGGAGGAACTGGCAGCGGGCCAAATAGCGATTCCAGTCCCGCGACATGTCCCACCAGGTCTGGGTTCTTTCGTAGTGGACCCCGTAGGGGCCCATGGTCATGCCGGGCGCCCGGTCGAGCCATGGCTGGTGGGCGTAGCGATGGACGACCAGACGGTTGATCCCCGTCGCGAAGGCCCAGTCCGCCTGGTCTTTCATGGCCGCGGGATGAAGCCGCCAGGCTTCCTTGTCGTCCGCGGTGAAGGATTCGGCGGCGGTCACGGGCCGGCCGTTGGTATGGGCGATCGAGACCGCCTCGAAGCAGCTGTAGGCGGTGTCGAAGCCGTAGCCGCGGGACCAGAATTCGCCCATCGGCACGTCGGCTTCGGCGCCGAGGGTCAAGTCCGCGCAGGGATTCATGTCGTACGGCTCGATCGACAGCCCGAAGCCGTCTTGGCGCCCCAGTTCCTTGAGGCGGCGGGCATGATTTCCGACAATCAGCTCCTGGGCCGTCCGGCGGAGGTCCCAGAGGAAGCGCTCCGAGGTTTCCGGGCTGTCCACGATCCGGCCGGTCATGACCGGCAGAAAGGGGAGGATGTCGTATCCCCGCCGCCGCCGGAACTCCTCGCGGAAGGCTCCGCTCCAGTTTTGAGCCCCCATCTCCCAACTATCGATGTGCAGCATCGTCCAGCCCGTCCGCCGGCCGGCCGGCCGGGGTCCGATCTCGGCCAGCAGGGCGCCGATATAGTCCCGATAATGCGCGTCCAGCGCGGCCGGGTCGAACTTGTCGCACTCCAGGCCCAGGCCGGGAAGAGGCGCCGGACGCGTATTGGCGCCCGTGCTGACGCGGCAGAAGCGGAGAATCGTCCATTTTCCCGCCGGGGCGTCCCAGGCCAGACGGCCGTTCGCGTCCATGCGTCCGGTCAGGTCGTGGATCCGGCTCCGCTCGACGACCGAAGCGGCTTTAGCCGCCGGGAAGGCCGCCGGCGCGGGAAGGAAAGGCTTGACCTTGGGCATCGAGGAATAGGGATGCCGGAGAAAGAGCGCTTTTTCGTCGATATCGGAAATACGCGAGTCCGCCGGGACGGATGGGACGGCCAGGACCGCGACGTCGGCGTAAAAGGACTCGCGCGCTTTGTCGAGGGCCTCGGGCACCTGGCCGCCGAAATACCGCGGCCGCGGCTTCGGCCGCTCGAGGACGATGTCCAAACGGGCCGGACCTTCCGCCTCGGCCGCCGAGGCGACGAGGTGCTGCATGGACTCGCCGGGCTCGACCCAGGGCCCGCCGCTGCCCGTCCATCCCGGGCCGGCGTTGAGGGTGATCGCGAGCCCCAGCCGTTCGGTCTCCGCGACCGCATGCTTGAACAAGGCCCGCCAGGCCGGGCTCATGAAGGCCACCGGTCCGCGGGGAATACCGACGTCGACCTCGAGGAGGATGGCGCCGCCGATCCCCGCTTTTTGCATGGCCTCGAGATCGGCCGTGATCCCTTCGCGGCTGGAATTGCCGTCCATGATGAACCAATAGACCCAGGGTCGGGCTTCGTCCGGCGGCGTCCGGAATCCCGACTCGAGATCCCGCCGGGCGGTCTCGGCGGAGGAGACGACGGGCCGGTTGTCGCAGGCGGATAAAAGGCCGAGAAGGAATCCGGCCGCGCAAACGTGGGTGAGCAGGCGTCGGAGCATGGCGTTCCTCCGCGGTTCTTCTATCATTTCAGACGGCGGATCAGAAGATCCGGTAAATCCCATCGCGCATGATCTCCTCGCGCGATCCGTCCGGGCCGATGAGGACGACCGAGCGGACGGCGGCGCGGGGCTGGCATGGCGGTATGTAAATGCGGTCGAGATGGATGACCTCGGCCGGCGAGGAGAAGTCCCGCGGGCCTACGGCGCCGCCGAAATGGTCGCTGCGGCCGAAGGCGATATGAAGCCCCAGCTTCTCGTCGAGCAGGATCTCCCCGACCGGTTCCAGGCCGAAATCGGCCAGAACGCCGAAGCCCAGCTCGGCCAGGTTGCCGTAGGCCGGTTCCCGCCGCAGATGGGCGGCCTCCTCGGAGGCGGCGGGCTCCTCGCCGCGGACCGAGACGGCCCGGTTGGCGGCGATGGTGAAGACGACGAGCCCGCGGCCCGTATCCACGGGGAGAAGGCCGGCGCTTAAGCTCGGATCGCCCGGGAGGCCTTCGAAGGGGACGATATAGGCTTCGCCCGAAGGCAGGTTCCCGGCCGTGCCGGCTTCCGGAAAACGTCCGGTCGAGGAGTGCGCCGTCCGATGCCGCAGGTCGAGAGCCAGGGTGTGCGCGGTACCGTCGGCGAGCAGGACAATCTCGGCGGATACCGCCGCGTCCAGCCTCTCCTTCAAGGCCATGACCCGTTCCGCGACCCGCCCGTAGTCGATGCGCAGGGCCGGGACCATCGTTCCGGCGAAGCCCGGCATGGTGGCGGCCCGGAAGCCGAACCGTTTGGCCGCGTTCTTGAGGGGCGCGGTGGTCGAGAATTCCGTGGGAGCCAGATAAATCTGATGGGAGGCGAAGACATCCTCGATGGTGACGGTCCGTCCGGCTTCGCCCAGCCCGGCCGCCGTCTCGGGCAGCCGGCCTTCGATCAACACGGCCTTTTCGGGCAGTTCGGCGTTGTTCGATCCGACGTCGGCATAGGCCACCAGGTCGACTCCGTCCAGGTCGAGGCCAGGCGCTCCGTCCTGCAAGGCGGCGGCCCAGGCGGAGGCCATCTCGCGGCGATCGCGCCACGGGGCGTTGTCCGCGGCCGGATCGCGGGGGATATCCACCAGGATAGCCAGCCGCTTGTCGCCGCCGAAGCGGGGAAAGACCGACCGGACGAGCCCGGCCAAGTCCGCGGCCGTCAGAAGATTCGCCGCCGATCCGTTTTTGGGCATGGAAACCTCCGAGAATCTCACTATAGCTTCGTCCGATCGCTCAAGCAAGGCTGATCCCGGCTTTCTGCCTCCGAATCGTTCTTGCCTGGCCCCCGTGTTGGATTATAGAATGAGACAAGCGCTCCGGGCGGGTGGATTCCAGGCTTAGCCCGAGCACGCCCCCGCCATCCGGCGCCAGGAGGATTCGATGCGCAAGAAATCCGTCCGGATCCACGTCTTGCTCGCCGTCTTCATCATCCTGGCCGCCGTCCTGGCCGGTGCCATTCGAGGAAAAAACATGCCGGATCAAGCCAAGGAAGACACGACCGTCCTGTGGGCTCAAGTCGCCAAGGCGGAAAAGGACGGGCTGCCCCAGACCGCCGTGGACGTGCTGAAGAGAATCTACGTTTCCGCGGCCGCGGACAAACGGTCCGCCGAGGCGCTGCGAGCCCTGACCCGTCAGCTCATCCTGGAGGCAACGATCGACGGCAACCAACCGGGGCCCCGGTTAATCCGCTTGGCCGAGGAGATCGGCAAGGCGCCCGCTTCGCTCCAGCCGATGCTGAAGATCGTCCAGGCCCGCTGGTATTGGAGCTATTTCTCCCGCAACCGCTGGCGGTTCATGAACCGGACCGCCACGGACGGCGTCGACGACAAAGACTTCACGACTTGGGATCTGCCCCGCCTCCTGCGGACGATCGACGGCCTCCACCAGGACATCCTGAAGGACGCCGCGAGCCTCCAGAAAACGCGGCTCTCCGATTTCCTGGGTTTCCTGGCGCCCGGCGACCAGCCGCCCGCCCGCCGGCCGACGCTCTATGATTTCGCCGCTTTCGAAGCGCTGGAGTTTTATTCCGCCGGCGAGCAGGCCGCGGCCAAGCCCGAGAACGCCTTTGAAATCACGGCCGATTCGGACGCCCTGGCTCCGGCCGCCGTTTTCCTGAAGTACGATCCGGAAACGGCCGATTCGGAAGCGCCGGCCTTGCGGGCTTTGCGGATCTATCAGGCCCTCCTAGCTTTCCACAAGAACGACGCCGACGGCGACATTCCCTTCGACATCGATCTGCACCGGCTCGATTTTGTCCGGACCGCGGCGGGGGACGCGGCCCGCGAACGCTATATCGAGCGCCTACGGGAGCTCGCCGAGGCCCATCCCGCCTCGGAGCTCCGATCCTCGGCCCTGGCCCGTTGGGCCGAAGCCGTGTTCGATTCCGGCGATGCGGTTCAGGCCCTGGCCTTGGCCGACCGCGGCGCCAAGGCGCACCCGAAATCCGTCGGCGCGGCCAACTGCCGGGTTCTCATGGCCCGGATCATCGCCCGCGAGTTCGAGGTCCGGACCGAGAGCGTGGTCGCCCCCGGCCGTCCGGCCAAGCTGGTCGTCGAATACCGGAATGTCGCGAAGCTCCATTTTCGCGCCGTTCGGGAGGATTATGCCGGCTTGCTGACCGGCCCGCGGGCCGAGAGCCTCTTCTGGACGGATGACGACGAGGTGGCCGGGTTCATCAAGCGGACGGCCGACGCCTCGTGGTCGGCCGATCTGAAGCCGACCGCGGACTATAAATCCCGGCGCGCCCTGGTCGAGATGCCCGCCCTCAAGCCGGGCTTCTACCGCCTCCTGGCGAGCTGCGATCAGTCGTTCTCCGGCCGGGCCAATAAAATCCAGACGGCTTCCCTCTGGGCTTCCGACATCGGCCTGGTTTCCGGTTCGGCCGGCTCGCCGGCCGAGGGCCTCATTGTCCGGGCCGACACGGGCGAGCCCGTCTCCGGGGCGGACATCTCTCTTTACGAGTGGAGCGACGATAAGTCCGCCCTGGTCAAGATCGAAGCGGTCCGTACGGATGCCCAGGGAGCTTTCGCCCTCAAGGCCGGCGCATCCTACCGCAGCCGCGTCTGCCATATCCGGACGGCGGCCGACGGTGAGCTCGCCGAGACGCGGATCGAAACGAGCCGGGAGGCATCCCCGCGGGCCGCCTCGCGGACCGTTTTCTTCACCGACCGCGCGATCTACCGGCCGGGCCAAACCATTTTCTTCAAAGGCCTGTGCCTCGACGTCGACCAGGCCGGGGCGAGCTATCGGCTTCTGCCCGGGTTAAGCGTGCGGGTGGTCCTGCGGGACGCGAACCGCGAAGAAGCGGCGGCCCTGGATCTGACGACAAACGGCTTCGGATCGTTCAGCGGCTCCTTCATGGCTCCCTCCGACCGTCTGACCGGGGCCATGACCATCCAGACGGAGAATCCGCCCGGCCGGACGGAAGTCCGGGTGGAGGAATACAAGCGGCCGAAGTTCGAGGTCAAGCTGGCCGTCCCCGAGCGGGAATTCAAGCTGGGTGAGATCGTGGAATTTCCCGGCACGGCCATGACCTATGCCGGGGCGCCCGTCGACGGCGCGGCGGTCAAGTTCCGCGTCGTACGCGAAGTCCGCTATCCCTGGTGGTGGTACGGGCGGGGAGGCGGCGAAGCGCAGGAAATCGCCCACGGCACGCTTGCCGCCGACGCCGAGGGCCGGTTCGTCGTCCGCTTCCCGGCCAAGCCGGATGCTTCCGTCCAGGCCGGCCCCGGAACGGTGTTCACCTTCTCCGTTTCCGTCGACGTCACCGACGGGACGGGCGAGACGCGCAGCGACGAAGGCCGCGTCAGCGCCGGCTACGCCTCGCTCGAGGCTTCGCTCGCCGGCGCGGACAGGCAGGAGAAGGGCAGGCCCGTGGTCCTGACGGCCTCGATCCGGACGCTCAACGGCAAACGCGTCGCGGCCAAGGGCACAGTCGAGGTGTCTCCGCTCATCGGACCCAACCGGCCCGAACCGGCCGACCTCATCGGGGAGAACGAAATCCTCGAAGCGGAAGCCGCGGCCGGAACGGGCGGCGCGCAGGCCGGATTCTCCCGCACCGCGGACTGGCGCAAGTGGCCGGCCGGGCCGGTCGCCGCGCGGCGGGACTTCGAAACCTCGGCCGGGGAGGGCCGGGAGGCCGGAATCTCGTTCGATCTCGGCCCCGGCGTTTATCAAGCCCGGTTGACGACCAAGGACAAGGACGGCGCGGCCGTCGAAGCACGATTCGCCTTTTTGGTCCTGGATCCGGCCGGATCGTCCTTTCCGGTCAAGATCCCGTTCTATGCCGCCTCGCGCGCGGATGTCGTGGAAGTGGGCCAGGACTATGAGCTTGCTTGGGGAACCGGTTACGAAAACGGGCCCGTCCTGGCCGATCTCTACCAGGACGGCCGCCGGCTCGAACGGACTTGGCTCCCGGCCGAGCGGACGCAGGGCGCCTATCGCCTCCCGGTGGCCGAGAGTCACCGCGGCGGATTCACCGTGGTCCTGACCATGGTCAAGGACCATCGGCTTTACCGGGTGATTCGGCGGGTGTATGTCCCCTGGACGAACAAACGCCTGGACCTGCGCTGGAAAACCTTCCGCTCCAAGCTCCGGCCCGGCCAAGGCGAGACATGGTCGCTCGAAATCAAGGGGCCGAAGGCCGAATCGTCGGCCGCCGAGATGGTCGCCTCGCTCTACGACGCTTCGCTCGACCAGTTCGTCGGCCACGGCTTTCCCAGCTTGATGGACATCTTTCGGACCGACTCGACCTACCTGCCGTCGGGCTTCAGCAACCGGAGGCTGGATCTGCGGAATTACGTGGACCGGCTGACGACCATTCCGGCGGGCGCAACCCCGAGCTATGCCGCTTTTCCCGAGGACGTGGTCGAGCGCCTCTTCGGTTACCGTTATCCTTCCCGCGGCAGGATGATGGCCAGGGATGCAGAACCGGGAGGAGCCGCGGAGATGGTCATGATGGAAGCTCCCGCGCCGGCCCCTCAAATCGAAGCCGCGGCCGGCGGAGTCGTGGGGGGCATTTTGGGCGGCGTCGCCGGCGGAATCGGGGCGCCGGCCGCCAAGAAGGCGGCCGAGGCGGATCTGTCCGGCGTAAAAGCCCGGGCCAACCTGTCCGAGACGGCGTTTTTCTATCCCCATCTCCTGTCGGGGAAGGACGGCGTCGTGACCATCGAGTTCAAGATCCCCGAAGCCCTGACCCGCTGGCGGCTGCTGGGCTTCGCCCACGACAAGAGCCTGCGCAGCGGTTCCATCGAGGCCGAGGCCGTGACCCAGAAGGAGATCATGGTCCAGCCGAATCCGCCCCGCTTCCTGCGCGAGGGCGACGGGCTCGAGCTGACCGTCAAAGTCACGAACATGACCGAAGCCGAGCAGTCCGGCGCGGTCGAGCTGACGTTCTTCGATCCCCGGACGGAGGCCCCGCTCGATGCCGTCCTGGCCAACAAGGAGCGGCGCCGGGCCTTCACGATCCCGGCCAAGCAGTCACGTTCCTTCGCCTGGCCGGTCGCCGTGCCGGACGGGCTGGAGGCGGTCGGGTACAAGGCCGTGGCTTCGTCGGGCGATTTCTCGGACGGCGAGGAAGGGGCCTTCCCCGTCTTGAGCCGCCGCCTGATGGTCCGCGAGTCCCTGCCGCTTTGGATTTCGGACCAGGGCGAGAAGACGTTCCGGTTCGACAAGCTGGCCGCATCGGGCGGATCCGACAGCCTCCGCCACCTGGGGCTGACGGTGCAAATGGTCTCCCATCCCGCCTGGTATGCCGTCCAGGCCCTGCCCTACCTCATGGAATTTCCATACGAATGCTCGGAGCAGGTCTTCAACCGGCTCTACGCCAACGGCCTGGCCGGCCGGATCGCCTCGTCCGATCCGAAGATCCGGCGGATCTTCGACC
>JAQULS010000083.1 GCA_028749235.1 Acidobacteriota bacterium
CTCCGCCGCCGCCTTTTCGGGTTGGACGATCCCGCCGGCCTCCCCGGCCGGCAGGCCCTTGGCCCGGACTTCCGCCCGCACTTGACGGAAGAGATCGACGAAAGCCTTGGGATAGAACGCTTCGGAGATTTCCTTTTCGGGATCAACCTGGACGGTCAGCCTCATCCATTTGACCGTGGAGGCCATGTCCCGCTCGTAGAAAAAGCACACGGCCAGCCCGAAATAGGAGGCCGAGAGGTTCAGCCGGGAGTGCGCCAAAGCGGCCGCCTCGAGATAGGTGCCAATGGCCAGCTTGTAGTCGCCTTTGGCGTTATACGCATCGGCCTGGCGCAGAAGGGCCGAGGCATCGTTTTCCCGTTCCTGGGCTTGCACCGGGAGCGCCGCGGCGCCCAGGCCCAGAACCAGGAAGGCCGCCAGAGCCGTCCGGAGCGGGGACGAGAATCGGAGATCAATCATGCGCGTCCTCTTTCCTTGCCCGACCATGGTAACGGCGGACATGCGGATTGTCAAACAAATCCGCCGAGCCGCCGGCCCTGTTGACAGCGGGATTCGACCCGCCTATCTTATTAGTCGCGCGACGGGAGTCCGCCATGGACTTAGGAGACACGACCATTCTCATCTTCTTGCCGGCGCTCCTCTTCTCCCTGATCGCCCTGGCCAAGGCCAAGAACACGTACGCCAAATATGCCCGCGTCGCGGCCGCCTCATCCGCCTGTTCCTCATCCGCGATTCGAGAGATTGACCCGGGCCCGCAATGAAGAGTCCCCTCCGAACGGCGACCATCGCAGCCCTTCTCATGTCCTGCTGAGGGTAAGGAGCCGCCGATGAACCGGAACAAGATCGTCCTCGCACTCGGGCTCGCCACGATCCTGGCTTGCATCCCCGCCTTCGGCCTGGGCGGAAGCAGGTCATCCTCGAACCCCGCGCCGTCCCAGCTTCCGGTCGGCGCCACGGTCCCCCAGCGCTCCTTGGAGGGGGATTGGCCGCGGAACATCCACCTCTTCGGCTTCCGCGGCTCCGAATTCGTGCTGGACGCCAAGCCGTTCCAGATGATGGCCGGCGAGATGCACTTCCAGCGCATCCCGCGCGAATACTGGAAGGATCGCCTGCTCAAGGCCCGGGCCATGGGCTTGAACACGGTCTGCACCTACGTCTTCTGGAACCTGATCGAGCCCGAACCGGGCCGCTGGGACTTCTCCGGACGCAACGACCTGGCCGCCTTTATCCGGACCGCCGCCGAAGCGGGATTATGGGTCGTCGTCCGACCCGGCCCCTACGCCTGCGCCGAATGGGACTTCGGCGGCCTGCCCATCTGGCTCCTGCGCACGCCCGACATCAAGGTCCGCTGCCGGGATCCGCGCTACATGGCGGCTTGCGGCCGCTATATCGCCAAGCTGGCCGGCGTCCTGCGGCCCCTCCAAGTCCACAAAGGCGGACCGGTTCTTATGATCCAGATCGAGAACGAATACGGCAGCTACGGCAACGACCGCGGATACATGGCGGCCCTTAAGGCGATGTGGGAAAAAGGGCGGATCGAAATCCCGTTCTACACCGCCGACGGAGCCACTTCCGCCATGCTGGAAGCCGGCTCCCTTCCCGGCTGCGCCATCGGGCTCGATCCCGCCGCCAGCGCCGGGGAGTTCGCCGAGGCCGAGAAGCTCGGGCGCAACGTCCCGGTCTTCTGCAGCGAGCTCTATCCCGGCTGGCTGACCCATTGGGGCGAGCCCTGGGCCAAGGCCAAGACCGAAGATGTGCTCAAAGATTTAAGCTGGCTCCTGGCCAACGGGAAATCCTTCAATCTCTACGTCTTCCACGGCGGGACGAACTGGGGCTTCTGGGCCGGCGCGAACATGGGCGACGCCTATCAGCCCGACGTGACCAGCTACGACTATGACGCGCCGCTCGACGAGATGGGCCGTCCGACGCCGAAGTATTTCGCCATCCGGGATCTTCTGGCCAAGCATCAGCCGGACGGAGCCAAGCTGCCGGATCTTCCGGCGCCGCTTCCGGCCATCGAGATCGCCACCATCGCCTTCACCGAAAGCGCTTCCCTGTTCGACCATCTGCCGGCGCCCCAAGCCGTTCCCCAACCCAAGCCCATGGAATATCTGGGCCAAAGCCACGGCTTCATCCTCTATCGCACGGACTTCCGCGGCCATTACGCCGGCAAGCTGAAGCTCTGGGAGCTGCACGATTACGCCAACGTCTACGTCGACGGGCGGATCCTGGGGACGCTCGACCGGGCCAAGAAAGAAGACACCCTTGAAATCCCCAAGGCCGCGGCCAGGCCCGGGCAGCTCGACATCCTGGTCGAGGGCATGGGCCGGATCAACTTCAGCCAGCATATGATCGACCGCAAGGGCATCACCGACCGGGTCACCCTGAACGGCATGACTCTGATGGACTGGCGGGCCTATTCCCTGCCGATGGACGCGGGCGCCATCGCCGGACTGAAGTTCAAGCCGCTGGCGCCCGGACCGCAAGGAGAGGATGTCCGCCCGGGGATGTACTTCCGCGGCTCGTTCGACCTCGAAAGTCTCGGCGACACGTATCTCGACATGCGCGGCTGGGCCAAGGGCGTGGTTTGGGTCAATGGGCACAACCTGGGACGCTACTGGGAGATCGGGCCGCAGAAGCGGCTGTATTGTCCCGCCCCGTTCCTCAAGCAAGGCTCCAACGAGATCATCGTCTTCGACATCCATCGGACGGTCCCGTCCATCGTCCGGGGCCTGACGGCGCTCGGGAATTGACCCTTCGGTGTCGTCACGGGCCGGCAGGGTCCGGGCCGGTCAGACCTCGATCCCCATCTTTCGCATCAGGGCCAAGGCGTTGAAGCTTCGGCAGGGGCCCGGCCGGAGGATGAAATCAAACAGCAGCTCGTTGCCTTCCACCCGGCCGTCGAAGTGATAGTTTCGGGCCCGATCCGGGAACTCGCCGGCCAGCCCGGCCAGTTGGAGGTCGTGGGTGGCGACGAGCCCGGCCGTGTCGAGCTTGGCCATCTGTCTCAACAAGGCCAGCGATCCGGCCTGCCGGTCGGCCGCGTTGGTGCCCTTGAGCATTTCGTCGATGAGAAAGAAGACGGGCTCGCCGGCCTGGGCCGGATCGAGGATCTCCTTCAGGCGGCGGAGCTCGGCGTGAAAGAGCGACAGCCCGCGATCCAGCGAATCGTTAACCTTCAGGCTGGCGGCCACGCGGCGCGGCGTCATCGTCAACGAGTGGGCGCAGACCGGGCCGCCGGCATAGGCCAGAACCAGGTTCATGCCGATCGTCTTCAGGAAGGTGCTTTTGCCGGCCATGTTGGGCCCGGTGACCAGGGCCAGGCGGAGTCGGTCGTCGAGAGCGAAATCGTTGTCCACCCGGCCGCGGGCGGGCAGGAGCGGATTCCCCGCCGCGGTAAAAGTCATCTGGAACGGCCCGTCCGGGAAGCTGGGATAGGCCCAATCAGGGTGGTTGAAGGCGTGGTTGGCCAGGCTGGACAGGGCTTCGAATTCGGCGATCGCCCGGAACCAGCCGGGAACGGAAGCGGCGTGCTCCCGGCGCCACCGCTCCAAGCGGATGAGAACCTGGATATCCCAGAGAACCAGCCAATCGACCGCGAGATAGACGACCTGGGCCGTCCGGAACTCGAGACCGCCGATCAGCCCGGCCAGCCGGCGGATGGATTGGGAGGCCGGTTCCCCGGCCCGGAAGAGCCCGTCCCGCAGCCCGCGCAGGCGCTCGCTGTCGAACTCCGTCCTCTCGATGTCTTCCAGGATGCCCGCGTAGGCCCGGAGCACGGAATGGGTCTTGGAGACCAGGGCGTAGGTCCGGGAGCGGCGCTTCTCGGCGGCCAGAAGAACGATCATGTTGACGAGGAGGCCGGCGTAGAGAACGAATCGGGGCAAACCGAAAAAGAGCCCGGCCGCCGCCCCGACGGTCAAAACGGGGAGTAGGACGGCCAGGATCCTCGAAACGGGCCGGTTGAGATAGTGAAACGGATCGTCCAGGAACGCGCCCAGATCGGGATCGCGGCGGGCGTTGGCGGCCATCTCGCGGCCATGCAGGCGCAGGCCATGCCGCAAATCGAGCCGGCCGGCCAGGTCGGCGACGGCGGCCTGGCGGGCCAGGATGTCTTCGGCGAGAGGCCGGCGGCCCGGATCGCGAAGTAGGGCGGCCAAACGGTCCCGGCCCGGCTTCGTCGCGGTCCGGTTCAGGGCATGGAAGAGGCCGTGGAAGCCGAAAAGATCGAAGTCGGAGGCAAAGGGGTGATCGGAGTCCTCGTACTCCGCCCCGTCCTCCGCGTCCGGGAAGAGATCCCGCAGGGCTTTCCGTTCGCCGGCCTGGATCTCAATCAGGGCCCGCAGGCGCTTCTTTTCCCGCAGGACGGATCCGTGCCAGATCGAGGCCGCGAGGAAGAGAACCAGCGCGGCCGCGAAGGCGGGGAGGCCCGCGCCGGCAACGGCGACGCGGTAGAGAAAGGCCAATCCGGCCAGGGCGATCAGAAGCTTGGCGGCGCCGAGGCCGATGTCCCGGCGGCGCAGTCCGGCCAGGTCGGCTTGAAAACGGGTCAGCCTCGCCTCGTAGACGGATTCGGGATTGTGATCCATGGGAGCCGAATTCTACCACAAAGCCTGCGCAGCCCTCGATGAGACGATCGCTTCGAATGTCTCCGCGAGGGCCGCGCCATCCATTAAATTGACTTCCCCCGGGGGGCATGGGTAGAATCCCGTCTTCGATTCCCTGCCCGCCGGAGGTTCCGATGACTCGTTCACGCCGGCTCTCCAGCCTCGCCCTCGCTCTCGCCGCCGTGCTGATCACGGCTTCAGCCCTCGCCGCCCAGACGCCGCCCGACAAGTTCCTCGGCTTCCCGGTCGGGGCCGATAAGAAGCTGGCCGATTACGGCCAGATCAAGGCCTATTTCGAGAAGCTCGACGCCGAATCGCCCATGCTCAAGCTCTTCACCATCGGCGAGACGACGCTGAAAAAGCCGATGATCATGGCCGCCATCTCGACCGAGGCCAACCTGGCCAAGCTCGACCGTTGGCGGGAGATCGCCCGCAGGCTCCGCGATCCGCGCCTGACCCCGGCCGAGGACGCCAAGGCGCTGGCCAAGGAGGGCAAGGCCATCGTCCTGGTCTCCTGCAGCCAGCACGCGACCGAGATCGGGGCCTGCCAGGCCGCCATGGAGCTGGCCTACAACCTCATCGCCGGCAAAACCCCCTATGACGCCAAGTCCATCCTCTCGGACGTCGTCCTGCTCCTCGTCCCGAGCGCCAACCCCGACGGCACCCAGATGGTCGTCGACTGGTACAAGAAATACGTCGGGACGAAATTCGAAACCGGCTCGATGCCATGGCTCTATCACTACTACGCCGGCCACGACAACAACCGCGACTGGTACATGCTGAACCTCAAGGAGACCCGGGCCATGACCGAGGTTCTCTACCGCGACTGGCTGCCCCAGATCCACATGGACCAGCACCAGCAGGGCTCCAACGGCGCCCGCCTGTTCATCCCGCCGATGATGGATCCGCCGCTGCCCAACATCCAACCGCTCGTCTGGCGGACGCAAAATCTCCTGGGCACCTCCATGGCCTACGACCTCCAGCAGGCCGGCAAGAGCGGCATCGTCAACGGCCGCAGCTACACGGCCTGGTACATCGGGGCCGGCGACGACACGCCCTGGCTGCACAACGTCACCGGCATCCTGAGCGAAGCCGCCTCGGTCCAGATGGCCACCCCCGTCTATATCGAGCCGAGCGAGATCCCCAAGTCCTACGTCGACAAGATGATGGACTTCGTCGATCCCTGGCCCGGCGGCTGGTGGCGCCTACGCGACATCGTCGATTACGAGGTCATCATGACCGAGAGCCTGCTCAAGGCGGCGGCCCGCTACAAGGAGGACCTGCTTCTCAACTTCTACCGGATGTCCAGGGACGCCGTCGAAAAGACGGACAAGAACCAGCCCTACGCCTATATCATCCCGGCCCGGCAGCACGATTACCCGACGACGCTCCGGATGCTGGACATCCTGATGCGCGGCGGCGTGGAAATCCAGCGGGCCAAGGCCGACTTCATGGTCGGCAACCGCATCTACGCGGCCGGCTCGTTCGTCGTTCTCATGGCCCAGCCCTACAAGCCCTACGCCTGGGCCCTGCTCCAACACCAAAAGTACCCCGACATCCGGCAGTATCCGGGCGGCCCGCCGCAGCCGCCCTACGACAACGCCGGCTGGACCCTGCCTCTCCAGATGGGCGTGACCTGCGAGGAGATCAAGGAGCCGTTCGAGGCCAAGCTGGAGAAGCTGGATTCTATCCCCTATCCCAAGGCGCCGGCCGGACAGGGCCAGGGCGCCTATGTCGTTCTCGACTCACGGCTCAACGTCTCCGCCTCGGTCGTCTTCGCCCTGCTCAAGGACGCCAAGGCCGAAGCCTGGCGGACCAAGGCCAAAGCGGCGAAAAAGGGCCTCGAGATTCCGGCCGGAAGCTTCATCGTCAGGAACTCCCCCGAGGTCAAACAAGCTCTCCCGGCCCTGCTCGAAAAATACCGCCTGGCCGTTCTCGACCTGCCGGACGTCGACGGCCTGGCCAAGGCGGGCCTCAAGTTCCACCGCGTCGGCCTGTACCAGTCCTGGCGCGGCAATGCCGACGAGGGCTGGACGCGCTACATGCTCGACGACCTGGCCGTCCCCTACAAGACCCTGCACAACGAGGGCCTGAAAGGGACCAAGGAAAAGAAGCCCGACCTGCGGGCCGATTACGACGTCATCGTCTTCGCCGACGAAAACACGACGGTCATCAAGACGGGCCAGCGCGGCGGCATGCCCGGCGGCGCCCCGGGCGGCATGGGCGCTCCCGGGGGTCCCTCCCGGCCGCCGGTTTCAACCACTCCGCCCGAATACGAGGGCGGCATAGGCCAGGAGGGCATCGATGCCCTGCGCGCCTTCGTCGAGAAGGGCGGCATCGTCGTCACCCTCAACGGCGCCTGCGACCTGGCCATCAGCGAGTTTGGCGCCCCGGCCCGCAACGGCCTGTCCGGCATCGACCGGGCCAAGTTCTTCTGCCCGACCTCGATCCTCCGCATCCTGGTCGACAACGAGACGCCCATCGGCTACGGCATGCCCAAGGAAGCCGCGGCCATGTTCGTCAACAGCCTGGCTCTGGACACGTCCAACCCGCCCTTCGACTGGGACCGCAAAGTCGTCGCGACCTATCCCGAAGACGAGATCCTGCTGTCCGGCTGGCTGCTGGGCGAAGACAACCTGGCCCGCAAGGCCTGCGTCGTGGACACGAAATACAAGGACGGTCGCTTCATCCTGATCGGGATCCGCAGCCAGAGCCGGGCCCAGTCCCACGGGACGTACAAGTTCCTGCTGAACGCCCTGCTCTATCCCGAGGCGAATTAGCGGAGTCCCGCCCGCTTCCGGGAAACGCGGTGGAGAAGGCCGGTTCGGCGGCGTCAACCCTGCAGGGCTTTGGTCGCCTTCTCGATGTCGGAGGGGTCGACGATCAGCGAGATCATGTTGTTCTTCCGGCTCAAGGTGCCGTAGCAATACTCGATGTTGATCCCCTCGTCGCCAAGCTTGGCCGTCAGCTCGGCCAGAGCGCCGGGCCGGTTCTCCAGGTCGATCAGCAGAACGTCGCGGAGCTCAATCGTATAGTTGAGCTTCTCCAGCAGCTTGACGGCTTTATTCAGGCTCTTGACGTAGATCTTGGCCGTGTCGTGAAAGACCCCGATGCTCTCGATGTTGATGTCGTTCTCGGACAGGTAGCCGCAGAGGTCGCCCAAGGTCGAAGGCTTGTTCTCCAGGATGACGAAAATTTCGGTGATACGTTCCATGGATACCCCTTTGGAGGAATTTGACGGTTCTCGGAGCGAGACCGGAAAGGATCCCATGACTGCTTTTTCAATATAAGGCCCGGCCGGAAAAAAATCAACCGCGTCCTAGTCGAAGATCTTGCCCGGATTGAGGATGCCGCGGGGATCGAAAACGCGCTTGATGCCGCGCATCAGCTCGACCTGGGCCGGAGAGAGGCTCATGGCCAGGTAGGGCTTCTTGACCAGGCCGATCCCGTGCTCGCCCGAGATGACTCCGCCCCGGGCCATACCGTCGGCGTAGATTTCGGCCCGGACCGGCTCCAGGGCGGCCCGCCACTCCGCCTCGGGAACGGGGACGAACCGGCCGTTCTCGTAACGGGCCTTCATGAGATGGGTGTGGACATTGCCGTCGCCGGCGTGGCCGAACGTCGGCAGCCACACGCCGTACTTGGCCGCGATCTCGCTGACCCGCTTGACGTGGCCGGGGATCTCGGCTCGCGGCACGCACACGTCGAGGATTTCGATCGTCTCGGCCTTGAGGGCCTCGTACATGCGGGACCGGATGGCTAGGACGTTGTCCTGCTTGGCCGCGGTGTCGGCGATGAAGACGTCCAGGGCACCGCGCTCGAGCGCGGCTTCGGCCACCGATTCGGACAGCCGGTCCATTTCGTCCTCGGACGCGGCGTCGAGGATGACGAACAGGTGCGTTTCGCCGTCGTGGCTCGGCCAGGTCCGCTGGAGGTGGGCTTCGGTGAGCCGGATCACGTCCAGGGGGACGAACTCCAGGGCCAGCGGGACGATGTCCCGCCGGAAGATCTCCGGCACCGTCTCGACCGCCGCGTCCAGCGTCTCGAAGGGGATGACCAGGGAACGGGTCAGGGCGGGCTTGGCCCGCAGCTGGATGACGGCCTTGGTGACGACGCCCAGCGTTCCCTCGGAGCCGATGAAGAGGTGCATGAGGCTGTAGCCGGTGCTGCTCTTGATCAGCTTGCCGCCGAGGTTCAGGATGTCGCCCGCCGCGGTCACGACCTCCAGCCCCCGCACATAGTTGCGGATGACGCCGTACTTCACCGCCCGGCTGCCGCCCGCGTTGGTGACGATCATGCCGCCGATCATGGCGCTTTCCTCGCCCGGATGCGGCGGGAAGTTGAAGCCGGCCTCGTCGACGGCCTTCTCGAATTCGATGAGGGTGACTCCCGCCTCGGCCTCGGCCATCTGGTTGGCCGGATCGATGACGATCCCCTTCATCCGCTCGAGCGACAGAACGATCCCCCCCGCCGCGGGAACGCAGCCGCCGCACAAGCCGGTGGCCCCGCCGCGCGGCGTGACGGGAACGCCGTGCTCGTTCGCCAGCTTGAGGACGGCGGCAACCTCGGCCGCCGTCCGCGGCCGGACGGCGAGGTCGGGCGAGCGGCGGATGTCCTTGAGCGAAAACTCGTCGTGGCCGTAGGCCTCCAGGCAGTCGGGATCCGAAAGGACCTGGCCGGCACCGACGATTCCGGTCAAGGCATCAATGAACTCGGGCCTGCGGGCGGTCATCATGGGCTTCCTCATTCCTCATCTTCGAGATCGACATCGTGCTGGCGCGTCCGAACCGCCTCCAGGATTTTAGCGTAATCGGCGGAGGCCCGCAGAGCGGCCAAGTCCCCGTCGCCGGTCAGGAGCTTGAGGGAATTGAAACCCCGCTTGAGCGCCTGGCGCATTTCCTCGGCCGCTTCGGCGGGCAGGCCTTGCACGGAGCGAAGGCAGGCCAGATTGTAATGGGGCACCCAGGCGCCGCGGCCGGCTTGGGCGGCCCGCCGGAAGAATCCCTCCGCCTCATCGAGCCGGCCCAGCCGGCGGCAGCAGTTCCCGGCCTGGACCAGGGCCCGGTAGTCGCGGGGATTCTTCTCCACCGCCTTCTTGTAGGAATCCAGGGCCTTGGCCCAGTCTCCCTGCTCGAACCGGAGATCTCCGACGCGGCGGTAAACGGCGGGAAATTCCGGGTCGACCGCTACGGCCTTGCCGTACCAGGCCTGAGCGGCGGCGTCGTCGCCTTTCAAGGAGGCGATCAGGCCTAAGTTGGAGTAGGCTTCGACGAATCCGGGAGTGATCTTCAAGGCCTTCTGCAGAAGGTCTTCGGCTTCGTCCAGACGGCTTTCCAGCAGGGCGATATTGGCCAGTTGGACGAAGACCCGGGCTTGTCCGGGATCGGCGGCCAGGGAGGCGGCGTACTCGGCCTTGGCCTCGTCGATGCGGCCTTCGCGAAGCAGGGTCAAGGCCAGGATGTTCCGGGCCGACTGGTGACCGGGAATTTCGGCCAGGATCCCGCGCAGGCCTTTCTCGGCCGCGGCCCAATCGTTCTTCCGGGCCGCATGTCGGGCGTCTTCCAGCTTATTGTAGATGCCGATGCCGTCCTTGGGGTCCATCCCGCCCATGCTCTCGCGCGCCCCTTCCGCCGCCAAGTAGCCCAGGCTTTGCAGCATCTCCATGGTTTCGGCCGTCAAGGGATTGGTCCGCGCAAAGAGGGCCCTGTTCCGGCTGTCTTGGAAGACTTTCTTGATCTCGTCGTCGAGCTTGGCGGCAAGCTCGGGGTTCGCGGCCTGGACGTTGCTCAGCTCCCGCGGATCGACTTGTAAGTCGTAAAGCTCGGGCTTGGGGGCCCGGATCCATTTCCAGGTTCCCAACCGGACGCCGTAGAGCGGCGCCATCCCGAAGCCGAGCTCGGACAGCCGGGATTCGGAATACTGGGGCAGGTCCGGCGCCAGGGTCCGGCCGCGGCCGACGGGCGTCAGGTCGACGCCCTGCGTCTCCTCCGTCCCGGATTTGTGGAGGATGGACAGGATCGAAGGGACGATGTCGACGTGCCGGACGGGCCCTGCGTAGACCGTTCCCGCCTTGAACAACCTGGGGTAGCGAATCACCAGAGGCACCCGAACCGTGGCCTCGTAAATGAAGATGGCGTGGGTTTTCTCGCCGTGCTCGCCCAGGCTTTCGCCGTGGTCGGCCGTGTAGACGACCACGGTCTTGTCGAGAAGCCCGCGGTCCCGCAAGGCCGCCACGAGCCGGCCCAGTTCGCTGTCGGCGTAGGCGATCTCGCCGTCGTAGGGCGTCGGTGTGACCGCCTTGGTCCAGGCCGGCGGATTGTACGGTTGATGCGGGTCGAAGAGATGGACCCAGGCGAAGAAGGGCCGGCGGGCGGTTTTCCCGGCCCGGCCCTCCAGCCATTCCAGGGCGCGGTCGATGGTCTTGGCCGCCTTGCGCTCCCGGATCATGAACATTTTCGGGTCATTCTCGGCCCACAGATCGTCGTCGTAGCCGTCGAACCCCTGGGCCAGGCCGTAGCGGCGGTTGAGGACGACGCCGGAGACGAAGGCCCGGGTTTCGTAGCCGGCGCCCCGCAAGCGCTCCGCCAGGGTGACCGCTTTCTCGTCCAGGGAGAAGACTCCGTTGTCGCGGACGCCATGGGCTGGGGGCAGAAGACCGGTCATGATCGTGGCGTGCGAAGGCAGGGTGATGGGAGCCGAAGCGACGCAGTTGCGGAAGAGCAGGCCCTCAGCGGCCAGCCCATCCACGACGGGGGTACGGGCCACCGCATGCCCATAACAACCGAGATGATCGGCCCGCTCGGTATCGATGGTGACCAGCAGGATATTCGGGCGGACGTTGCGGCCCGGGCGCACGATCAGGAAGCCGCCGACCAGGAGAAGAAGGCCGGAAAGGACGCCGACGCCGAGACGGGCTCGGCTCCGCCGGGCCGGCTTGATCGATGGGACGAATGTGCTCATGGTTAGGCCTCTCGCGGCCTCCGGAATTATACCCGATTCGAGCCCGGAATCATCTCTTGGCCTGCCGGTTCCCGCATTTGACGCCGGGCGCACAATCTGCTTTAATTCAGGCATTCCGCTCCTCTGAAAGGAAAATTGCCATGCGCGAGATCCGTCATCTTAGGTTTCTCGGGGTGCTGGCCGCTTCGGCCGTCCTGTTCGCCTTTGGCGTCCAGGCTCTGCGGGCCGATGTCGTCCTGACCGACAAGCAGCAGGTCAAGCATCAGCAAGACAAGCTGGAAAAGAAAGCCGGGCATCGGAACCGAGGCAGACGGCCCGTCGGCCTCGGCATGGTGGTGCCCATGGCCACGGGAAGCATCCATCTCTTCGACGGCGACGGCCTGGAATGGTTCGTGAACACCGACATTACTTTCGTCACCTCATCCTCGGCGTCAGGGGCCATGTCGGAAGCTTCGTACAGCACGGGCGTCACCGCCACCACGCTAGGCGGCGGAACCACCAACTCGTCGCTGAGTGACGCCTTTGATGGCTACAATTCGATCGCCCTCACCTTGAACGGCGATAACGGCCCCGTGAACACGTCCGATGCGGATTACCGGATCTTCAACCAAAACGGCCCGGCGGCGCTCGATCCCGACAGCTCCGGACGCGAATACGTTTTCCCCATTCAGCACGTCGCCGTGGACGATTTAGAGCCGGAGTCCGCGGGTCCAGCCGCCGGCGAGGCCGGCCTCGATTTCTGGCGCAAAGTCTACGTCCCCTCGGACGACTCCTTCGCCCGCTGGCTGAATTTCGTCGAAAACAGGACCGCGGAGCCGGTGACGGTGACTCTGGTCACGTCCAACAACTTGGGCTCGGATTCCAACACCAGGATCTTCGCCACCTCGGATGGCGACACCGCGGCCGAGCTGACCGACACCTGGGTCGGGACTTTCCAGAATTATTCGGGGACAACCTCCCCGGACGTCCGGCTGGCTCATGTTCTGCAGGGACCCGGGGACGTGGCCGTCCCTCTGTCCAAGATCGTTTTCGCCGACGGCGATGACAATCCCTACTGGGCCTACACCATGACCATCCCGGCCGGCGAAACCTACTGCATTATGAACTTCGCCATCGGACAGCCGAGCAAGGCCCAAGCCTCGGCTAAAGCCGCCGAGCTGGCCGGCCTGCCGGCCGGCGCCTTGAAATACATGAGCGACGACGAGAAGGCCCAGGTCATGAACTTCAACCCGAGCGGCCAATACTGGGTCAGCGTCAAATCAACGGCCGGCGGATCGACCGATCCCCGGGACGCCTTCCAGGTCGCCGCCGGCTCGAACCAGACCGTGACGGCCTATCCCGATGCGGGCTACAAGTTCCTCAACTGGACCGGCGAAGCAACCGGGACGGCCAATCCCATCACCTTCGCCGTCGACCACGACTGCGAGATCACGGCCCATTTCCTCAACCTTCCGCCGACCGTTCAGATCACCAGCCCGGCGGCGGACGCGGCGGTATTGGGGACCATCACCGTCACCGCGACAGCATCCGACGACAGCGGAGTGGCCAAGGTCGAATTCTACGTCGACGGCACGCTCAAAGCGACGGACGCCGCGGTTCCCTACGCCTTCGAATGGAACACGTTGAACGAGACGCCCGGAGTCCATGCCCTCAAGGCCGTGGCCTACGACGTTCCGGGCCTGACCGGCTCGCACCAGATCTCGGTCAACGCCGCCAACGTGACTCTGACCATGGTCGGGAGCCGGATGACGGACCGGGCCTGGATCATCAGCCGCGAATACGCCAAGCTGCAGATCCAGGTCGGCGGAGCGGGAGTCGGATCCGTCCAGAAGTACATCCTCTACCGCAAGAAGGCCGCCGGAGCCTATGCGGCGATCAAGGAGCTGACCACGGCCGAGGTCGGATCGAGCCTCGCCTACGACGACAAATACCTGGACAAGGGCGTCAGCTACACGTACAAGCTGGTCGCGGTGATCGGCGGCGCGGAGGTTGTAGCCTCCAACGAAGTGACGATTTGAAAGGAGACTACGCCATGAAGAAAGCCATCGCCCTCATCGCCCTGGCCGTGCTCCTGGCAGGCGGCGCCGCCGCCCAGGATCAGACGTCCAAGCTCTCGGTCGTCGTCAGCGGCAGTCTTCTCTTCCCCTCCGATTCCAACTACCGTGACACCTACGGCTCGGCGCGCTTCTACCCCGAGATCCGTGTGGCGTACGCTTTGAGCAAGGGATTCTTCCTCTATGCAGGCTACGGCTTGCTCGCAGCCTCGGGGACGACCCCCGGCCTGGAAGTCGACGCCTCCTCCACCCAGCATGTCTTTTCCCTGGGCGGCGGGATCGGCGGCCCGTTGACGGGGAAACTGAGCTATAAAGCCGGGCTGGGTCTGTTCCTGGATGCCTACAAGGAAAAGGCCATGGACATCGAGGTCACGGGATCGGCCATCGGATTCCGCGTGGATGCCGGGCTCTGCTACAGCCTGACGCCGAAGATTTCGGCCCAAGTCGGGCTCGGATACCTGGCGGCCTCCGATACCACGGACGACGACGTCTCGATCAAACTGGGCGGATTCCGGCTGGGAGCCGGGGTCGGCTATAAGTTCTGAAGCCTTGCCGCCCCGCCCTCCCCTCGGAGTGCGGGGCTTTCTTTTGGCTTTTAAGAATTCATTTCCCGGACGGCCGCGGCGATGGCCTTGGCGCCGATGCCGTAGCGCTCCAGCAGCTCCTCGGACTTGCCCGAGTGCGGCAGTTCGCGGACGCAGAGATGCCTGATCTTGGCCCGCCCGGCCAGGACGGACGCGACGGCTTCCCCTAACCCGCCCGCTTCGTAGTGATCCTCGGCCACCACGGCCCGGCCGTTGGTCGCGGCAACCGCGGACCGGATGCCCTCCGCATCGAGCGGCTGGACGGAATAGGCGTCCAGGACCCTGATCGAAAGGCCTTCTTTTTCGAGCTCGCCGGCGGCCTTGAGGGCCTCGTGCAGGGTGATTCCGGCGGCGATGACGGTGACGGCGTCCCGCGGGGATTGGCGGACGACTTTCGAACCGCCGATCGGGAACGTCTCGCCGGGGCCGTAAAGCAGAGTCGTGGCCGGCCGCGTCGCCCGGATGTAGACCAGGCCCCTGTGGCGGGCCGCCGCCTCGACGCAGGCTTCGGCCGAGACGGCGTCCCCGGGATAGAGAACGACGCAGCCGGGCACGGAACGGAACTGGGCCAGGTCCTCCAGGCCCATTTGCGACGCGCCGTCCTCGCCGATGCTGACGCCGACGTGAGAGCCGCAGATCTTGATGTTGGAGTAGGAATAGGCCGCCATCCGGACCTGGTCGTGGGCCCGGGTGAGGAAGGCGGCGAAGGTGGCCATGAAGGGGATGTAGCCCTTGGCCGCGAAGCCCATGCCCATCCCGACCATGTTCTGCTCGGCGATATAGGACTGGAACGACCGGGCCGGGAAAGCCTCGAAGAACTTGTCGGCATATGTGGAATTCTTGACGTCGCCGTCGATGGCCACCACGGAGGCATTGACCCCGCCCAAAGCGGCCAGGGCCTTGCCGTAGGCCAGGCGGGTGGCCGTCTTCTCGGTATAGACGGTGCGCGGGAAATCGAACCGGACGCCCGGCTCGGGACGGGTCGCGGCCGGAGGCGGGGTGATGAGCGCGGCCGCGTCGCCCTCGGGCAGGGGGCCGAGCTCGGCCAGGGCCTTGTCCAGCT
>JAQULS010000084.1 GCA_028749235.1 Acidobacteriota bacterium
CGGCCACCGGATTATCGGGCAGGACGGTGAGGAAGGACGTCTCACGGCCGAAGCGGGCCAGGGAAACGGCCACGTTGGCTTCCCCGCCCCCGAACCGCGCCGTCCAATTCTCCGACTGGAAGAAGCGTTCCCGACCCGGCGGAGAGAGTCGAAGCATGATCTCGCCGAAGGTTACGATGCGATGGGCCATGTGTTTTCTCCGTTCGGCTTGATTTTTACTACACCTTGTCATAAAAATGAAGAGGTTTCACCCCTTGCCGCTCCCAGGAGGCCCCGTGCGCAAATTCAGCTCCGTCGTTCTTCTGCTCGTTCTGACCGCCGGCCTGGCCGCCGCGGCCGAGTTCGGCTACCCGGCCGCCGGCGAGCCCTGGTACTCGATCAAGGTCCGTTTCGAAGCCGCCCCGGCCGTCCTCGGATCGGGAACGTGGACTCTCGTCCGGGTCGCCGTCGACGGCAAGCGGGCCCGCGACTTCGCCCTTTTCCAGGACGGCCAGGAAACCCCCGGACACGACATCGACGCCGCCAAGCCCTTTGACCTCAAGGTGCGTTGGAGCTGGGAAGCCCGCCGAACCTACGAGATCAAGGCCGAATTCGAGGCCGCCGGCGGCCGGGGCGTGAAGACGCTCACCACCCGGGAAAAGGCTCCCGCCGGGAAGGGCTATTGGAACGCCGCTTGGAAGAGCTACCTCTCGCTCCTGGTTTCGGAAGACGATGGTCTGGAGCGGACGAAGATGCCGGTCCACGCCACCTTCGGCGTGTTGTCTTCCTATCTCCGGTCGGCCGACGAAATCCGGCTGGTCCGGGCCGAGCGGAGCGGCGCCGACGTCGTCTATACCGAGGTCCCATTCCAGGTCTACGACGTTCGGACCTGGAACGACCCCAAGATCACGGCCCAGGTCGACAAGGACGAGAAAACCGGTGCGACGACCGTCCGCTACCATGCCACGACTTCGTTCAGCCTGGCCTTCCTAACCGACCTCAAGCCGCGCCAGAAGGCCACCTACCTGGTGTTCTACAATAATCCGGGCGCCAAGCGCCCGGTCTTCAAGACCGAGCTCAAGGTGACCGGCCAAGGCCTCGGCAAGACCGTCGAGAACGCCTTCTATAAAGTCGTCCTCCACCCCAAAAGCGGGACGATCTATGAGGTCGTCGAAAAGTCCTCGGCCGTCAAGCTCGAGCACAAGCTGGAGACCAACGGCTCGGTGCACTGGAATCCCGACGTCTACGCGCCGCCCCACGCCTGGTACCACGTTTCGGATTGGGACAAGCCCGCTTATAAAGAGGACGCCGGGCCGGTCTTTTACTCGCTCCGGCGCGAGGCTCCCCTGCCGATGCCCAAGGGCATCCGGGTGGCCGTCACCTATTATTTCTACGCCGGTACGCCCTTCATCCTGGCCGAGTCGGCCATGACCATCGAGAACGACATCTTCGTCGAGTCCCTGCGCAACGCCGAGATCGTCTTCAACAAGGCGGTTTTCAACAAGGCCGCCTGGCGGGGCGTGGACGGCAAGCTCACGACCCTGGACTTCGCCTCCTCCCGCAAGCATCCCAGGCACGCCGCCCACATCCGGGCCGATGCGCCCTGGATCGCCTTCTACAGCGACGCCCGGGGTCTCGGCTTCGCCAGCCTGTTCCTCGACCAGGCCCTGCCCAACCTGCACGGAGGCTCGGCCTCCCAGCAGCAGCCTTACATCTACATCGAGAACGGGCCCTGGTACTATATGTCTCGCGGAATCGTCGATTCCTTCGGCTCCAATAATCAAACCCGGCTGCTGCCGGTCAAAGCCGGAAGCCTCTACTACGAACGCAACGCCTGGCTGCCCTTCGCCTTCGCCAAGGACCAGGGCTTCGCCAGCCGGCTGGACGCGCTCTACGGCATGCTCAAGCATCCCGTCGGCCTGGCCGAGGACATCGAAACCTATGTCGAGAGCCCGGAAGGCTGGATCGTCCCCATCCTGACCGAGCCGTTCGAGGAAGGCGTCAAGGGGGCGATCGGGGCGCCGAAGAAGAAATGAACGCCCCCCGGACGGCCATCGGAGTCGACAGCGGAACGCAAAGCACCAAAGTTCTGGTCGTCGACGCGGACAGCGGACGGGTCCTGGGCCGCGGCCAGGCGCCGCACGCCATGGTCCCCGGCCTCGAGCCGGGCCAGAGCGAGCAGGACCCGGCAACCTGGGTGGACGCCCTGCGATCGGCCCTAGCCGCCGCCCTGCGCCAAGCGGCCGTCGATCCCGGACGCATCGTCGCCCTGGGCGTCTCGGGGCAGCAACACGGCTTCGTGCCGCTGGGAGACGACGGCATCCCCATCCGGCCCGCCAAGCTCTGGAACGACACGTCGACGGTGGCTGAAACCGAAGAGATCGTCGCCGCCCTGGGCGGCCCGGCGGCTTGCATCGAAAAGCTCGGCCTCAACCTGGCCGTGGGCTTCACGGCTTCGAAGATCCTGTGGCTGAAGCGCCACGAACCGGTGCATTTCGCCCGCCTGCGAACCGTTCTTCTGCCCCATAATTACCTGAACTTCGTCATGACGGGCGAAGCCCGCATGGAATACGGCGACGCCTCGGGCACCGGCTTGCTGGACATCCGGCTCCGCCGCTGGCACGAGGAGGCGATGGCGGCGGTGGATGAAGACCTTTCCGGCAAGCTCCCCGCGGTTGAAAATCCCATCTTCCCCGCGGGCCGGATGAAGCCGGGCTTCGCCGCCGCCTTCGGGTTAAAAGACGTTCTCGTCTCTTCCGGCGGAGGCGACAACATGATGGGGGCCATCGGAACCGGCAACGTCGCTCCCGGAGTCTGCACTTTGAGCCTGGGGACGTCGGGGACGATCTACTCCTATTTCGACCGCCCGTTCTCGGATCCGCGCGGTGAAATCGCCGCCTTCTGCGACAGCACGGGCGGCTGGCTGCCCCTGCTGTGCACCATGAACGTGACCAACACGACCGAGCTTTGGAAATCCGTTCTCGGTCTCGACAGCGACGGCCGCGACGCCCTGGCCGCCAAGGCGCCGGCCGGCTCGGAAGGACTTCTCTTTCTGCCGTTCATCGACGGCGAACGGGTGCCTCCCCTGCCCGGGGCTTCGGGCGTTTTTTTCGGCCTGACCCGTTCCAGCTTCCGGGCCGAAACAATGACCCGGGCGGTGATGGAGGGAACGATCCTCAACCTCGGCTACGGCTTCGGCCGCCTGCGCGAGCTCGGCCTTCGTCCCTCCCAGATCCGGGCCACCGGCGGCGGGGCCAAGAGCCCGTTCTGGCTGGGCTTGGCCGCCGACATCCTGGGCGCCCCGGTCGTGACGCTGGCCGAAGCGGAGGCCGCGGCCTTGGGAGCGGCCATGCAGGCGGTCTGGTGCTGGAGGAACGCGCGCGGCGAGAAGACCGCGATCGCCGACCTGGCCGCCGCCTGGGTCCGAATGGGGGAAGCCTCGGCGGAGCCCGATCCCTCCCGGACCCGGCTCTACGACGAGCGGCAGGAGCGGTTCAACCGCCTATGGCATACCCTGGCGCCGGAATTCTCCGCCCGAAGATAATTTCTTATCGAAGAGAACCCGTATTGTGAATTAGGTCCGACCCAGCTCGTATCCGGCTTCGTACATGGCCACCACGTTTTCGACCGGCGTCAGGGGTTGGATGTTGTGGCAGGGCGCCAGGATGTACCCGCCGCCCGCGCCGAGAACGGCGATGTTGTCGGCCACTTCCCGCCGGACATCCCCGACCGTGCCGAACGGCAGGGTCTGCTGGTTGTCGACGCCGCCGTGGAAAATGATCCGGCCGCCGAAGTCGCGCTTCAACGCCTCCCTCTCCATCCCGGGACAGCGCCACTGGATGGGATTGAGCAGGTCGATGCCCAGATCGACGAGATCGGGCAGGATGCGGCGGCAATTGCCGTCGTCGTGGTGGAAGGCATAGGCGCCGGCCTGGTGGGCCAAGTCGATCATCCGCTTCATCCCCGGCAGGAGGTGCTCCCGGATGTGACGTACCGAAATCATCAAGTCGGTCTGGCCGCCGAGATCCTCGGCGATGTAGCAGAAGGTCACCCGGCCCGGGACTTTCTCCAGAATGCGGCGGGTATTTTCGTACTCCAGATCAAACAGCCGGCCGAGAGCGTAGCGGACCAAGTCGGGGTTCTCGACCAGGTCGATCAGGGCTTGCTCTTGGCCCCGCAGGTTCTTATAGGTCAGGAAGGGCTCCGACCCTCCGCCCCGGATGGGATAGTCCTCGTTGCCTTCGAGCTGGCCGGCGATCGTTCCGTAGTCCCACCAGTCCGGATCGGGCCAGCGGTAGCCGCTCTCGATCGCCTCGGCCGATTCGAACCCGGCCAGCGGATGGGAGATGCATTCGTCGTAAAGGCCCGTCCCGTAGTCCATGTCCGCGTAGCGGCAGCCGAAGACGTCCGTCCGCGGCGACGGCGCGGGACCGCGATACACCGGCTTCAAGGGGACGACGAAGTCGACCCGCAGCTTCTCCAGCGCCTGGCGCCGGGTCGCGCAGCCGAGGCCGGCCAGGAGCTTGGCGTCGAACTCGGGGGTCGACCAGTAGTCCATCGGCACCCGGTCGGGTTTTTGGCGCCGGAAAACGGCCTGCCAGCGCTCGACCGGGGTCATCGCTTCGCGGCGCATGGCTTTCTCGCGTCCCGCTTCGTTCTCAATGCCGGTGCAGGTCCTTGTGCATGATCCGCCGCGTCTCGTGCAGCCGGTCGTCCGCCGGCAGATTGGCCAGCCGGACGCTCATGTCCTCGTCCTTCTCCTTCTCGAGCAGGCGGATGACGTAGTCGATGACGGGCGGAGGGAAGATCCCATCCCGCTCATAGAGATCGCGTTTGGCGAGCAGAAGGCGGGCCGACTCGACGCAGCTCGCGGGCAGCTTGGGCAGGCGCTTGAGGAGCTCCGGGTCGGCATGGATGTTGCCTTTGATGTACAACCGCTCGGCCAGTTCCAGCGGCCCGCCGTCGCCGAACAGCGTCCGGCTGTCATTGAACGCCCAATCGGCGGCCATGACGATACCCGCCAGCAAAAGATGGGTGATGGCGCTGCCGTCGGGGCTGCGGAGCTCCACCGTCTGCCGGCTTCCTTCGGCCATGTAGCTCTCGGTATCCCCCGGGTTGACCCGGCGGCCGAGGTGGCTGAGGTTGGTCCAGCCGAGCGGAACCCTGATCATAGCGCTGCGGTTGAGGTCGCTCCAACAGACGCGGGTCGGCGCCTCCTGGTTGGGGATGAGCCGAAGGTAGGCCGAGGAGACCGTGTTGCCGAAGGCGGTCAGGCTGTCGGCGTACTCGCACAGGCCGCCGATAAGGCGCCGGGCCGGCTCGCTCAGCCGGCCGTCCGGCTCGGTCATGACGGAATGGCCGTCCTTATGGAGTTCCATGTGGAAATGGAAGCCGTTGCCGGCCATCCCCTCCTCCACCTTGGGAGTGAAGGTGGCCAGGCTGCCGTGCCGGAAGGCGACATTGCGGATAATCCAGCGGGCCATGACGATGTGGTCGGCCATCTCAACGACCGGCCGGGGCAGAAGCTCGATCTCCAGCTGCTCGGCCCGACGGCCCTTGATCTCCTCCAGATCGCTGCGGACGCTGTCGATAAAACCGACTTCGCTGTGAGCGTATTTGACGGCCCCCGTGATCTGGGTGATGAGCGTGATCATTTCGCTCAGGATCGGTCCGCTCTTGACGAACGGCAGGGAGCCGTGGTAGCCCTGCTGCTTCTGGCCGGGATAGATGGTCTCCGTCTTATCGCACATCAGGAAGAACTCGAGCTCGCCCATGGCCCGCAGCTCCAGCCCCGTCCGCTCGCGGAAGTGGGCCTCGGCCCGGGCCAGGACGTTGTCGGGCGTGAAGGAGGCCGGTTGGCCGTCCCGGGTCAGGTAGCGGCAGATGAAATCCAAGCTCTTGTCGTCAAAGGGGTTGAGAAAAGCCGTCCGGAAGTCCGGGACGACATAGAGGTCGGAAAGGGACTCGTCGACCATGCCCTTGAACAGGGACGATCCGTCGACCCGTTCGCCTTCAGCCAGAACGGAATCGGCTTGGGCCGCGTCGGCCAACGGGATCTTGAGCTCCTTGAGCTTGCCGTCCAGGGCGGTGTAGTGGAACGTGATTCGCTCGAGGCCCTTCTCGCGAATGACCCGCAGGAAATCGGAGCGCAAGAAATCGGCCGCCGGCTTGTTCAGCAAAACGGTCAGCGGCCGGCTCAAGGCGAAGGGGGGGGAAGTCTTCGTTTCAAGTACCATGACGGGCTCCTTTAAGGTCGGTGCCCTCCGAGGAGGGGAAAGAGATCGATTTTAAGGGAATCGCGCCCTACTTTGCAAATGGCGGAAGCGCGGGCGAACCGGAAGGATCCTCCCCGCCCGGTCTCAATAAAGAAGGAACGGCTTGCGCAGGGCCTCGAACTCAGCCAGATTGCCCCGCCAGGAGGCGGCGATCTCGGCCGCCGGCGTCCCTTTCTCCAGGGCCAGCCGGACCTTGTTCGTGCCCATGATCTTGTCGAAATAGGCGGCGTGGAAGGCGAACCGGTCCGGGTACGATTCTCTTAGAACGGCCAGGACATGGAGGGTGGTCTCGAGCGGGCGGTAAGCCCTGCGATCCGTAACGTGGAGCTGGCAGCCGCCGCACAGCTCGCCCTTGAATTTGGAGAAGATCGGGGTGAATCCTTGCTCGCGGAAGGCGACGCCGGGAAGCCCCAGCGCATTCAGATGGGCGGCCAGCTTGTGGCCGTCGATCCACGGGGCTCCGAAGAACTCGAACGGCTTGGTCGTTCCCCGTCCTTCCGAGACGTTGGTCCCTTCAAGAAAGACCTGGCCGGGATAGACGACCGCCGTGTCGATGGTCGGCATATTGGGCGAAGGCGCCACCCAGGGCAGGCCGGTCGCCTCGAAGAAGGCGTCGCGGCTCCAGCCCTCCATGGGGACGACGGTCAGGCGGGCTTTCTTCTCCAGGAACTTGTCGTTGAAGAGCCCGGCCAGTTCGCCCAAGGTCATGCCGAACCGGAGCGGATAGGGATAGAGTCCGACGAACGAACTGAAAGCCGGATACTCCAGGACCGGCCCTTCCATGGTCAGGCCGTCGATCGGATTCGGCCTGTCCAGGACGATGAGCTCGAGTTCGCTCTCGGCGCAGGCCTGCAGGGCGTAGGCCAGCGTGGCTTGGTACGTGTAGACACGCGTCCCGACGTCCTGGATGTCGAAAAGCAGGGCCTCGATTCCCTTGGTCATCCCCGCCTCGATTGTCTTGCCCTGGTGGGTGGTGTCGAACGACCGCATATACGCGTCAATATCCGTCAGCATTCCCGCCGGCGGCTTCATCGTCGGCCCATAGAGGCTGAAGACGGGCAGCCCGGAAGCCGCATCCTCATAAAAAGGGACGTACTCCCCCGCTTGGGCATCGCCCCGGACGCCGTGTTCCGGTCCGTAGAGCGCGACCAGATGGACTCCCTCCGTGCTCCGCAGCAGGTCGATGGAGCCGCGCAAGCGGGAATCGACGCCCGAGGGGTTGGTGATCAGGCCTATCCGTTTGCCGCGGATGAGGTCGAGGCGCTTTTCGAGCAGGACTTCGATCCCCGGCTTGACGCGAATCGAAGCGGCGGAAGCCGTTTCCTTCGCGGGGGCCGACGATCGTTCGGTCCGGCAGGCCGGGCCCGCCGCGGCGAGAATCCCCGCCAGGAAGAGGATTCCGCCGGTCGCGATACGCACGGATCGAAGTCGTCTCATGGCGCTTTCCTTAGAGCTTGACGAACACCTTGTGCCGGTAGAGGGGCCACAGGAGAAGAACCCAGAGCACGAGCAGCAAAATGGGGAAGATGAGCGACCCCGGGTAGGGTCCCGCCCATGGCGAAAGGGCATGGTTGTACAGCCAGGCAATGGGGCTGACGGTTTGGCCGGCGTCGGAGATCTTGATCAGTCCAATCGACTTGACCATGATCGCCGATCCGGCAAAGACCAGGATG
The DNA here is from genome assembly GCA_028749235.1 of Acidobacteriota bacterium. Taxonomy (GTDB): domain Bacteria; phylum Acidobacteriota; class Aminicenantia; order Aminicenantales; family UBA4085; genus UBA4085. The sequence goes on from JAQULS010000084.1 coordinate 7,928, forward strand.
GCGTTCGTGCCCAGGACGCGAAACGGCCAGGCCCAGCCCGTCCAGCGCGGCCCTTCCAAGAGCGTGAACAACAAGCTGAAGACGAGCCAGGCCGCTCCCGCCGTGAAGACGACGTAGGAGCTCGTCCAGAGCGCCTTGTTGATCGGGATCCAGCGGTCCAGCCCGAGCCCGGCCGCCGTCAGGAGGACGCCGCAAAGAAACATGGTCCTGGCTTTGCGGCTGTTGGTATGCCGTTTCCGCAGTTCATCGCCGGCCAGCGAGCCCAGGAGAAGCGTGACCATGGCCGGCAGCGAGCTCAAAAGGCCTTCCGGGTCGAAATCGGGCTTGTAGAGATGACCGGGAAGAAGGAGCCCATCGATATAGCCGGGGAGATTCCCCTTCTCCTCCAGGATGCCCGGACCATAGCCGGGGACGGGCACGTACGTCAAAAGAGCCCAGTAAAGAACCAGCAGAAGTACGGCCAGGAGCGCTCGGGCCTTGGGCTTGGTGATCAGATAGATCAAGGCTCCGAACAGGAAGCAGAGGGCGATTCTCTGCAGGACGCCCGGAATGCGCACGGTCGCAAAACGAAACTTCGGGTAGAGGTGCAGCAGCAAGCCCAGGCCGAAGAGCACGACCGATCGCCGCAGGATCTTCGCATACAGGCCGGCTTGGCGGCCCGATTCCGCGCGCCGGGCAAAAGACAGGGCCATGGACATGCCGACGATGAACAGAAAGAATGGGAAAATGAGGTCGGTCGGCGTCCAGCCGTGCCAGGCCGCGTGGCGAAGGGGCGGGTAGACGAACTCCCAGGATCCCGGGTTGTTGACCAGGATCATGGCGGCCACGGTCAAGCCGCGGAAGGCGTCCAGCGAGATCAAGCGTTCCGGGACCATGCGGGTCTCCCCAGCCGTGCGGACGGCCGGATCAAGCCTGGGCCGAGCTGCTCCCGGGCGAGGCTTTCAGCATCTCGCGCGCGTAAGCGTCCCGGGCCTTGGCGATGGTATCCTCGAGCTTCTTCGGGCCCGTGATCATCGTGTAAAGGGTCGCTCCGTCCGAGGCGGCGGTCTGGATTTCGACCTCGCCGTAATTCAGGATGCGGCCCAGGATGGTTTGCCGGTAGGAGATGTTGTTGATCTTCTCCATCGGGCTTTCCTTGCTGGACAGGGTGAAGATGCCTTCCTCGTCGATGACCCGAAGGTTCGTCACGACCCAGATATCGCGCCGGCGATACCATTCACGGTAGCCGAAGAAGAGCAGGGCGGCGGCCAGGACGATCAGGCTGGCCGTCCGGAGAGCCTTGTTGGCCGAGCCGGGGCCGGCGACGACAAAGGCGAGGTAGACGAAACCCAGGGCGACGATCAGGAGCAGGCCTGCCTGCCAGACGGTCAGCCAATGGGTCCTGGTTTGAAAGAGGACGGATTCGTGTTCCCGAAGCTTCGTTCTCATGACGCTCCCTCCCCGCTGGGCGGCGGACGTTCCAATCGCCGGAATTATATGCGAAAGCATCCCGGCCGTGAAGGGGCTCCGTGAAGCGCGGGGTCAAGCGTTCCGGTAGATGCGGGGCACGCGGGTGTTTATGGCGGTCAGGATTTCGTAAGGGATAGTCCCGGCCCAGCCGGCCAGATCCTCGACGGTGATCCGGTTCCCGCCATCCTCCCCGATCAGGACGACCGGATCGCCGTTGAACGCCGAATCGTCCCCGATGGCGACCATGATCTGATCCATGCAGACGGCGCCGACCTGGGGATACGAACGCCCGCGGATCAGGACGCGGGCCCGGTTGGACATCGATCGGAAATAGCCGTCCCCGTAGCCCACGGGCACGGTCACGATCCGGACGGGGCGGTCGCTGCGCCAGGTCGAGCCGTAGCCCACCGGGTCGCCCGCCCGTACGACCTTGAAATAGACGACCCGCGATTTCCAGGTCAGCGCCGGCCGGACTTCGAGCGAACGGGGAATGTGCGCGGCCGGGTAAACGCCGTAGGCCAGGATGCCCGGCCGGACCATGTCCAGCCGGCTTTCGGGCAAGCGCAGAACGGCGGCGGAATTGGCGATGTGCCGAAGGGGCGTCGGAAGGCTTCGTCGCTCGTAGAAACGCAGGACCTCGAGAAAGCGCTCGAGCTGGAGCCGGGCGTGCGACAAGTCCTCGGCGTCGGCGTTGGCGAAGTGGGAGTAGATCCCCTCCACTTGGACGTTCGGACCGCAGCGCAAGGCCGCTTCGAGCAGGGCCTCGGCGCTGTAGTAATGGACGCCCACCCGCTCCATTCCCGTGTCGATCTTGAGATGGACCTTGGCCGCCTTTCCCAGCGCGGCGGCGGCTTGGGCGATCTGCTGCAAGCGCCCGACCGAGGAGGCCGTCATCGTCAGGTCGTGCCGGATATACTCGGGGATCTGGTCGGTCCAGATGCCCCCGGTGACGAGGATGGTCGCCGTGATGCCCAGCCGTCGCAGCAGGACGCCCTCCTCGAGGACGGCGACGCCGATGGCGTCGGCCCGCGGGCCCAAATGCCGCGCGACTTCGAATAAGCCGTGACCATAGGCGTTGGCCTTGACGATGAGCATGGCCCGGGCCGGCGCGACGAAGGCCTTGACGGCCTCCCAATTGCGCCGCAATTGGCCCACATCGACTTCGACCGAAGTCGGCCGGCGCGATTCCGGGTCGTCGATCGTGGGCTGGTGGATCATTCGGCCCGCAGCCTCTTCAGGAATCGCCCCATCCGCTCCAAGCCGGCGGTGATGGTCTCCGGCGCCGCGGCGAAGGAGATGCGCAGGAAGCCTTCGCCGCCCGGTCCGAACGCGGCCCCCGGCGTGATAACGACTTTCTCTTCTTCGAGAAGCCGCAGCGCCAAGGCCAGCGAACCGCCCGCCAAGGCGCATTCCCGGTCCGCCTTGGCGAACAAGTAGAACGCCCCTTCGGGCTCGTGAAACGAAAGCCCGGTGAATTCCCGCAGGGCGGCCATGGCCAGATCCCGCCGCCGCGCCAGCTCGGCCAGGTTGGCCGCGCATTCCTCATCCGCCCCGCCGCGCAGGGCGAAGATCGCCGCCCGCTGGGACACGACCGAAGCGCAAGTCACCGCCAATTGATGGACGCCCGAGAAGCGCCCGGCCAAGCGGTCCGGCACGATCATCCAGCCGAGCCGCCAGCCGGTCAGGGCATGGCTCTTGGATAAGCTACCGATTGCGATCGCGTCGGGGTAGAGCCGGAAAAACGACCTCGGCGTCGGCCCGAACGTCAGCGCCCGGTAGCATTCATCGGCCAGGACGGGGATGCCGGATCCCGCCAGCCCGGCGGCCAGCTTGGTCAGGGCCTCGTCGCCGTAGACCGAGCCGGCGGGGTTGTTCGGCGTGTTGAGGACGATCGCCTTGGTCCGCGGCGTGATCCGGCTCAGGAGGTCGTCCGGGTCGAGACGGAAACCGCCGTCGAAGCTCAGCGGGTACGGAACCGCCGCGCCGCCGGCGATCCGGGCGATTGAGGGATAAGCCGGAAAGCCCGGGTCGGGGACGAGGACTTCGTCGCCCGGATCGAGAAGCGTTATAAGAAGGACGAACAGGGCTTCCTGTGAGCCGGCTGTTACGCAGACGCGGCCGGCCTCGATGGACCCCTCCCCGTCACGCGCGGCCGCCTCGGCCACGGCCCGCCGCAGCTCGGGCAGGCCCTCCACGGCCGAATAGGACGCCTTCCATTCCGGTAAATGTCCGCGGACGTGTTCGATGATCGCCCGAGGCGGTGGAAAGGCCGGCTCGCCGATACCCAGGTTCAGGCAGGACGCATCCGCCCTATCGTTGACCTGGCGGATGAGCGATTTGGCAACGCTTTTCATGTCGTCTCATTTCCCGGACCCGAACGGAGCCGCCGGATCTTCGCCGTCGAGAAGCCTTCCGACGAGATTCTCGTAAAGAGGAACCGCGGCCAGGATTGCCGATTTGGCGATCCGCTCGTCGGCGGCATGGGCCCAGCGGGCCTCGCCCGGCCCGATGAGAAAAGGCCGGCCGAAGGCCCTCAGGTGCGGACAATCCGTCCCGAAGGGAAAGACCGCCGTCTCGAAGCCCGGCAGGGTCCAGAGCTGCTGCGGCTCAGCGGTCGTGAGGATATCCAGCTTGGCCCGACCGGCGACGGCATCGGCCAAACGGGCCAGGACTTCGGCGCAGGCGACGGCGGGCCGCAGGCCGAGAACGGCTTGGGCTTCGTCCGCGACGACATTGGCGGCGATGCCGCCCTCGATGCGGCCGATATTGAGAAGCGTCCGGCCGAGCACGGGATCCGCGCCGAAATCAGCCGCCCGGATATCGTTCAAAACATCGAGCAGGATCTCGACGGCCGATTCGCCCAAGTGGGGCAAGGCCGAGTGGGCCCGGCGGCCCGACGCGATCACCTTCACGAACAAGACGCCCTTGTGACCCAGGCCCAGCTTGTTCCCGGTCGGCTCGCCCACGATCAGGGCGCCGCTTCCCGTGCCCAGGGCGTCGGCCGTCCGGGCGCCGAGGCTGTCGGTTTCTTCGCCCACGACGAAGAGCAGGCCGAAGCCGCGCGCGCCTCCATCCGCCAGGCGGAAGGCGGCGGCCGACATGGCGGCCAGGCTCCCCTTGGCGTCGCAGGCGCCGCGGCCGAAAAGAAACTCCGCGTCTTCGCGCAGCTCGGCCGCGCCAGGCACCGTATCCATGTGCGTGCACAGGACAACCCTGGGAACCTCTTCGCCGGCGGTGATGAACAGGTTGTCCCGACCGGCTTCAACGGGCTGGCGCAGAACCCGGAACGGGGGACGGTCGAAAAGACCGGCCACATGATCCGCCAGCGCCTTTTCCGACCCGGTGGGAGATCCGATTCCCACCAGATCTTTCGTCAGGCCGATGGGATCCATGGCTTCAGCCCCGGCGGCCGCGCAACCGGGACAGCATGGCGATCTTGTCCTTGGCCACGTCGGCCGCCTTCTTGATGACCTGGGCGGGAATGCCCGCGGCCACGACTCCGGCGGGAAGACTCCGCGTCACCACGGCACCCGCGGCCACGACGCTTCCCCGCCCGACCGTGACGCCTTCCAAGACCACGGCGTTGGCTCCGACCAGGACGTTGTCTCGAATGACGACCGGTTTGCGGCTGGGCGGCTCTAAAACGCCGGCGATGACCGCTCCCGCTCCGATGTGGCAGTTACGGCCGACGACGGCCCGCGCTCCCAGGACGGCGTTCATGTCGATCATGGTTCGGCCGCCGACGACGGCGCCGATGTTGATTACCGCGCCCATCATGATGACGCAGTCCTTGCCGATCCGGGCTCCGGCCCGGATGATGGCGCCCAGCTCGACCCGGGCGTCCACGCGACGCAGGTCGAGCATGGGCAGGGCCGACAAACGGGCCCGGACGTCGGCGTGGATCCGGCGGACGCGGCGGCGGTTCGCCTTCAGCCAAGCCTCGACGGCATCGTAGTCCCCTATCAAGACCCAAAAAGAGCCCTGGCCGAAAGCCTGAAACGTACGCCCCCGAAAATCCACGCCCTCCAAGTCCCCGTCGACATAGACGACCGAGGGAGTCGTCTTGCGGCTGCGCGCGATCAGGTCCGCGATCTGCTTGTAATCCATGCCTGACTCCCTCTCCGTTTAGAGGACCCCGGTTTCCTTGAGCAGGCGCTTCAGGGTTTCCCGGTTGGCTTCGCTCAAACGCATGAGCGGAGGCCGCAGCGGCCCCCCGGGCAGGCCCAGCAAGGTCAAGGCCTCCTTGACGGCCATGGGATTGGTTTCCAGGCGGAGGGCTTCGAAGAGGTCGTAGTATTTCTCGTGAATGGCGCGGGCCGCGGCCAAATCGCCGGCCAGGGAAAGGTCGACAATGGACTTCATAACCCCGGGCAGGATGTTGCCGGCCACGGTAAAGACCCCCTGACCGCCGAAAGCCATCAGCGGGAAAGCCGTGGCGTCCTTGGCGGTCATGACGGCGAAATCGCGGCCCCCGGCCATATGCAGGAGCCGGGCCAGATGGTCGAGATCCTTGACCCCGTCCTTCGTCCCGACGACGTTGCCCGAGCCGATGAGCTTGGCGTACGACTTCGGCTCGATGGCCACGGCCGCCCGCTCGGGGACGTTGTGGAGGAGGATGGGAATGGGCGAAGCATCCGCGATGCGGCGGTAGAAGTCGACCAGGCCGGCCTGGGTCGGCTTGACCAGGAAGGGGGCGAAGACAACCGCGTAATCGCAGCCCAGCTCGCCGAACATCTTGACCCGGGCAACGGCGATGTCGATGTTGCAGGCGCAGGTATCCGGGGCGACCCGGCACTTGCCGCCGGCCTCCTCGACGCAGATTTCGACCACCCTCCGGTACTCGCGGTCGTCCATAGCGGGGCTTTCCCCCGTCACGCCGAGCGGAGCGATGCCGTGAATCCCGGCCTCGACTTGCATCCGGACCAGGGTCCGCAGTCCGGACTCATCCAACCGAAAATTTTCATCGAAAGGCGTCATCAAAAGAGTAAAAGCGCCGGTTAGCATCGCCGATCTCCTTCGCGGGCCGCACTTCCTCCCAGGCGTTCGAATCTAGGGAAAGCCCCGCGTCGTTATCCCGAAAACGATAGCATAGGGGGATTCGTTAGTCAAAAAACGCGGCGTTTCCTACAAATAGGTCCTGGCTCCGAGATATCGGGCCGAAAAATAGGCGGCCGCCAAGGTTTCCGCTCGAACGGTTTTGCCGCGTCCGGGAGCATGGACGAAAATCCCGTCGCCGACGTAGATCCCGACGTGGGAAGCCGAGCCGCCGCCCCAGGTGGCGAAGAAAACCAGGTCCCCCGGCTTTAAGACGTCCCGATCCACGGGGCGGCCCGCCTTCATCTGCTCGCCGATCGTACGAGGCAAGGTGATCCCGTTCAGTCGATAGACGGTCATGGCCAGGCCGCTGCAGTCGAAGCCCCCCTCGGCCGTGGTGCCGCCCCAGGTATAGGGAAAATTCAAGAAACTGCGCGCCGTCTCGGCCAATCCGGAACGCAGGGACTCCTCGACCGAGTGCGAGGGGAAGGCATCCGACGGCGGAAGCACCGGACGGCGCATGACGACGAAATACTCGTCGATGACCCCGTCCTGGAGAAGATTCCGCGCCGTCCGTTCCGCGGCCGCCCGCGAGGCGAAGCTTCCCACCTGGACCTTGAAGAATCCCGATTCGTGGGCGAAGAAGAAAGCGTCCAGCCCCTTCTCCTCGAGCGACCGGACCAGCCGAATCGCGTTTTCCTCCGAGGCGAAAACGCCGACCTGGATGGCGTAGGAGGCGGCTTCATCGGCCGAAGCGGAGGAGGACCAGGGCGCC
>JAQULS010000216.1 GCA_028749235.1 Acidobacteriota bacterium
AAGACCGTCCCCAGGGCGATGATCTTCATCTCCGAGCGATGGCGCACGGCGTGGATGAGGAGCATCTCGATGGCCACGATCATGATCGTGTTGACCGCCCAGAGCGGGCCGATCAGGCTCTCCCGCAGGCCGTAGGCGGAGTTCAGGTAGAGGTTGAACGTCGAAAAGAGCTGGGAGAAGACGATGCCCAGGACCAGGAACAGCCCCATGAAAGCCATGAACGGCCCGTCGCGCCAGGGCGAGCGGGCCGGAGCGGGCGTTTGGCCGGGAGCGGTTCCGGCCTGGGCCGGCAGGGCCTTGATGAAGAACAGGACGACGAAGGCCGAGGCCAGGGTCGTCAGCCCGTCCACCCAGAACAGAAGGCGATAGTCGACGAGGATTAAAAAGCCGCCGATGACCGGGCCGAAGGTGATGCCCAGATTGGCTGCCAGGCGGCGCAGGGCGAATCCCTTGGACCGCATTTCGCCGAAGCAGAAGCGCGACATGGCCGTGTCGTTGGCCGGGAAGAGGGCGGCGGAAACCAGCCCATAGACAAACAGCAGGACGAGCAGCGGGACGTACGCCGTAACGTAGCCGGTGATGATGAGGATCCCGGCCGAGAGGAAGAGGCTCGCCAGCATGACCGAGCGGATCCCGACTTTATCGACCAGCATGCCGCCCAGGTATCCGCCCCCGATCGAACCCAGCCCGTAGGCGCCCAGGACGATCCCCGCCTGGGGGAGCGTGAAATGCAAATGCAGGGTCAAATAGATGTTGAGAAAGACGAGAACCATGAAGCCGCAGCGGTTGATGAACTCGGCCGCGGCCAGCAGCCAGGCTCCGCCGGGCAGGCCGGCATAGGCCTCGCGGTACTTGGCGATCGTCTTTTTCAGCATTATATTTCCGTATTGTAATATACGGGGCCACGGCTCTCCAAGCTGCTCATGGAGCGGCGGTCAATCGGGAGGCGCTAACCTTTTTTTCGCCCGAGCGCTATAGTAATCAGAGGATAAGTCGCAAAGGACATCTGGAATGAGAATGATCATGCGTCGTAAAGTTTCGGGCCTCGCGGCGGCCGTCACTCTGATCGCAACCCTCATCTCCGCGGCCCCGGCTGCTTTTCCGCAAAGCCTGACCGTGGAGCAAGTCGTGTCCGGGCTCAAGAAGCGCCTGGCTCAAGCTTCTTCGCTCTCGCTCGACGTCGAAATGCGCTGGCCGGACGGGAAGAAGACCATGGCCCGGATCAAGGCCCTGCGCCCGAATTATTTCCGGGTGGAATCGGATGCCCAGTGGTTCCTCAGCGACGGCGCCTCGACCTGGCAGTACTTTCCCGCCGCGAACGAATATACGCCCTACGTCAAGTACGATAGCGGCATGTATGTCCCTCTGGCCTCCGGATTCACGCTCTTCAGTCCGCCCGCGAATTATCATCCCTCCTTCACTCGCGTCGAGGATACCGTCTTCGAAGGCCGGAAGGCGATCGCCCTGGTCGAGGAGCCCAAGGACCAGCCCAACCTGATGAACCGGACCTTCATCGATCCCGAGACGTGGTTGCCGGTCGGCGAAGAGCAGAGGATGGTGGATGATGTCACCATCTCGGTCTACCGGAACGTCCGTGCGGACGACCGCTTCACGGCGGCCGACTTCGCCTGGGCCCCGCCGAAGGGCGCGGCGGACCGGACCAAGAAGAAGAGCTCCGCTCCCCAGCCGCTGCGGGCTGGGGAGAAGGCGCCCGATTTCGATCTCCCGCTCGCGGACGGCCGCCGTATCCGTTTGGGCGAAGCCCTCAAGGGGAAGAAAGGCCTTCTCGTCAACTTCTGGTTCATCAATTGCGGCTTCTGCCAGGCCGAGATGCCGGAGTTGGCCGACCTCCATCGCCGCGCGAAGGATATGGAGATCATCGCCGTGAATGACTTCGACAAGATCGAGGACATCCGGAAGTTCCTCCTCAAGCCTCGCTTCCCGTTTCCGGTCGCCGTTGATGAAGGCGGGCGGACGGCCGCGGCGTTCCGAGTGAAGGATTGGGGCCGTCCCATCACGTTCCTCATCAAGCCGGATCGGACCGTCGCCTACGTTCAGATCGGCTATGACACGGAGAAGAAGCTGGAGAAGCTCAAGGCGGAATTGGCCGCGCTCGGTATTTCCTTATCGAATTGAGAAGAGGCTGGGGCGGATCTCGGCGGAGCGTAAGGCAGCGGCGACTTCAGGCGAGATGTGGTCGAGCCAGGCGGCCAGGGAGTCGCGCGTGTTGCCGGGGATATCGACCATCGACAGCACCCGGGCTGAGATCTCGGTCTTGTCGAACCGCCGCCCGGTGTCCCGCGGAACCAAGCCCGCGGCCAGCTCCGGGTTGGGGTCGAGGATGCGTATATCATTCAGGCCGCGTTCGGCGAAAGCCGCCGTCCACAGGTCGCGGGCGTATCCGTAGTGGGTGCAGGCCAGCCCGATGAGAAGGGGAGCCGGGGGTTGGGGGAGTCCGGCCGTCGCTTCGTCCACGTAAGCGGAGATAAGCAGGCCGGCGTCGTCGCCCCGCCAGTCGTCCTCGATGCGGCCGGCCAGCTCGGGACAGGCTTGGACGATGATGCGCCCGGCCGGGATCCCGGCCGCTTGAAGCTTGTGCCGGTGGCTGTCCTCGGCGATAGTCGTTTCCGTCCCGAAAAGAAGGAGTCTGGCCTCAGGCTTCTCATCCAAAGCTCGTTTGAACATCTCCACGCCTGGCTCCACGATGCCATGCATGGGGATTTTCGTCTTTTGCGCGAAAGGCGTGTCGGGCAGGAGAACGGAGAGGGTGTTGCAGGCGACGAGAATCAAGTCGGGGCGGACCGCCTTTTCCAGGCCGCGCAGAGCCGCGTCGAAGACGCGGATCTTCTCTTGGCGCGTCGGCAGGCTGTTGTAGCCGCTGTCGTTCGAAAACAGGGCGTTGAAGAAGACCAGGTCGACGCGCCGATAGAGGCCCGCCTCCCGCAACCGGGCCGCGGCCTCGGCCATGACCGACAGACCGCCCAGCCCCGAATCCGTCACCGCGATGGTGATCGAGTCGGGAACAAGCCCTTTTCTCCGCTCCGCGCATGTTATAACGAGAAGAGTAAGCGAGACGAGTCCGATCAGACGAAATCGAAGCCGCCGTTTCAACGGATCTCCTCGGCCCGGCGGTTTTATCATGATGAAACTCGCATCACGGCGCGTCGTTTTAAAAAAACAGGCGGTTGTAACGCCGATGGATCGTAGGCCGGATGATATGCGGGCCGCTGGGTCCTGTCAATGTGCGGCGGGGGGGCCTTGATCTAATCGGCCGAGCCGTTCGCCTCGATCGGGACGACGCTTGCGCTTCGCCGGCGACAGAGGCGTTTCAGGGCTTGTGTTTTCGTACCCAAAGGAATATGTTATTAAAAATATTAGAATTCCATGCCCTTCTTAGGGGGGAAGAGTCCATCATGCGAGAAAAAAAAGCGATTCGCGCCGTGTCGCTTCCATCCGGCACCCCTGACGTCGGCCCGGAATCTCTGGGGAATAACGGTCGTTTGATAAAACCGTCCCAGAAGAAAATACAAATGTCCCGGAATAAAACCATTATCCAATCCCTGGAATACTCGGAAAGCATCATCGATACCGTCAGGGAACCCTTGATCGTGCTGGATCAGGATCTCCGAGTCGTCACGGTCAGCCGTTCTTTCTATGACTTCTTCAAGGTCAAGCCCGAAGAGACCGTGGGGCAGCTGATTTATGACCTGGGCAACAAGCAGTGGGACATTCCCAAGCTGCGGGAGCTGCTGGAAACCATCCTGCCCCAAAAAGCCGCCTTTGATAACTACGAGGTGGAACACGATTTCGCCGGCATCGGCAGGCGCATCATGCTTCTGAATGCCCGTCAGATTCAAAGAGCGTGGGGCAAAGAACGGGTCATTCTGCTGGCCATTGAAGATATCACCGCGCGCAAAGAAATCGAAGCCGGCCTGGCAAAAACCCGCAAAGAGCTGGAAACGGCCAATAAAGAGCTCGAGGCCTCCACCTACTCGGTGTCGCACGACCTACGGACGCCGTC
>JAQULS010000085.1 GCA_028749235.1 Acidobacteriota bacterium
GGATTTCAGTGCCTCGCGGCGATTCACGCGTCCGCCTATTCTTCGAAGTAGCCCGTCAGGTCGTCCCGGTTGAGGCCTTTCTCCAGGGCCACCCGGGCCACGGCCCGGGCCACCCGCGGATGAAGCGCGCGGTCGAGAGGGTTGGGGACAATCTCGCCCGGCCCGGCTGTCTCGGCGATGGCCCGGGCCGCCGCGATCAGCATGTCCTGGGTGATCCGCCGGACGTTGGCGTCGACCGCGCCGCGAAAGATGCCGGGGAACCCCAGGACGTTGTTGACCGACTTGCCGTCCGCCGCGAACGCGGCGCCGGCCTTGAGGGCCGCCTCCGGCTCGATCTCCGGCGCCGGGTTGGAAAGAGCCAGGATGATCTGGCCCGGCTTGATCGTGGCCGGCTTGATCAGGCCGGCCGCGCCGGTCACGGCGACGACGACGTCCGAGGAGGCCATGATCTCCTCCAGCCCGGCCGGTCGGCCGCCGGCCTTGACCAGGCGGTCGAGGGCCGCGGGCGAAAGATCGGCCCCCGCCACCGGCCGGCCGGTGAAGGCCATCAGCATCTTGGAGATGGCCAAGCCCGCGGCGCCCAGGCCGACGACGCCGATCCGGCTCTCGGCCAGGGGCTTGCGGGCGGCGACCTTCTCGGCGTTGATCAGGGCCGCGGTGACGACGCAGGCCGTCCCGTGCTGGTCGTCGTGCATGACCGGAATGTCCAGGCGCTCCTGGAGGCGGGTCTCGATGTCGAAGCAGCGGGGGGCGGAGATGTCCTCGAGCTGGATGGCGCTGAAGGTGGGGGCGATGGCCGCCACCGCCTCGACGATGGCGTCGACGTCCTTGGTCGCCAGCAGGATGGGCACGCCCGACAGGCCGCTCAGGGTCTCCATCAGGCTGGCCTTGCCTTCCATGACCGGCATGGCCGCCAGCGGCCCGATGTCGCCCAGGCCGAGCACGGCCGTCCCGTCGGTGACGATGGCCACGAAATGGCGGATGCAGGTGTAGCGGCGGGCCAGAAGCGGGTTGTCCTTGATCCGCAGGCAGACTTCGGCCACGCCGGGGGTATAAACCTTGCGCAGGACTTCCAGGCTGTCGATCTTGTAGCGGCTGCGGATGGCGATCTTCCCGCCCTGGTGCATCTCCAGGACGTCGTCGCGGACTTCGAGGAGCTCCACGTCGGGCACCGTGCCGGCCAGCCCCACGAGCCGGTCCATGTGGGCCGGCGAGTCGGCGAAGACGACGATGTCGCGCTCGACGATACCCGTGGACTGGCGCAGGACCCGGATCTCTCCGATGTCGCCCCCGGCTTCCCCCAGACGGGACAGGAAATGGCCCAATGTTCCGGGCACCTGCCGCAGGCGGCAGCGGAAGGTGCGCATGATTTTTTCTTCCCACCACATGGCGTTGCTCCTCGCGTTTTCGTCCGGCGCCGGCCGGCCGCCGTCACTCGACCAGCAGGAACGCGTACCGGTTCATGGTCTTCTTGTAGTCGGCCAGAACCTCGATCGGGTAGCCGGCCCGCAGGACGGTCGAATAGACGTCGACGGCCATGGCGTCGGCCGACGGCCGGGCTCGCTTGGGATCCTTGCAGTCCGAGCGGCTCCCCGAACAGGCCGCGCAGGCGGCGCAGGTGTCCATGAACATCAGGAAGGCCTTGACGTGCCCGCCCAAAAAGACCTCGCGCTCCATGTCCAGGAGGCGGAGATTGATGCCGCGGCTCCAGTCGCGCCGGTCCTCGGGCTTGTCGACGGCCTTCTCGAAATGGAAGACGGCGGCCGTCTTGTATTCCCGGAAGAATCGCGCGCATTCGTCCACCGTCGGCGTGTTGGGGGGACAGACGGCGGACTTGCCGTAATCGGGGCAGCCGTACAGGCACTTCATCCGGACCCATTGGGCGACGACGATCGAGGCCGGTTCGATCCAGCGGTAGTCGAAAAAGCCGTGCGTTTCGAACAGGGTTTCCAGTTTTTTCCGGTCGGGCATGGCCAAGTCCTTATTATGGGGGAATTGGACGTTATTATAGTCGATCCGCGAGCCCGGTCAAATCCGTTATAATAGGCTCCGCATGGAGACCCGGATATGACCAGGCGCCCTTCCCCGGCCGGCGAGCCGGCTTCCGGACCGGCGTCCCGCGCCGCCGTCGTGCTGGTCCGCCCGGGGAACCCGGAGAACATCGGCTTGGTCGCGCGGGCGATGAAGAACACCGGGTTTCCGGACCTGCGCCTCGTCAGCCGCGGCCCGCTCTCGGCCGAAGCCCGCCGGACGGCCGTTCATGCCGAAGACATTCTGGCCGGCGCCCGCCTCTTCCCGAGCCTCGAAGCCGCCCTGACCGACCGCGACTTCGTCCTGGCCTCCACGGCCCGGCTTCGCCGCCATGCGACGGTTGTCCCCCTGACGGAGGCCGTGCGCACAATCGGCCGTCTGCCCGCGGGGGCCCGGATCGCCCTGCTTTTCGGCAATGAGCGCACGGGCCTGCTGTCCGGGGAAATCGAGCGAGCCAACCTCGTTTTCACCATCCCCCAGGTCGGACGCCAGCCCTCCTACAACCTCGGGGCGGCGGTCCTCCTGACGCTCTACTCCCTCTTCACCGCGGCGCCGGGGCCGCTGGAAACCGGCGAGCCGCCGCTGCCGCGGCCGGAGCAGGACGCGGCCATCGCCCTCATCCTGCGCCAGCTCGAAACCAAGCGCTTCATCCATCCCGGCAACAAAGTCCATGTCGCCGCCCTGACCCACGACCTTCTCGGCCGGCTGGCCATGACCGCCCGCGATCGGCGATTTCTTCTGGCCCTGTTCGCCAAGGGCGTCGATTCGATGAACAAGGAGTCCGACGATGACAGACAATGAAATTCTCGTCACCCTGCCCGGCGGAAGCCGGGTGGACGCCCGATGGCAGGGATTTACCATCCCGACCGACCAGCCGGTCCATGCCGGCGGCGCGAATTCCGCTCCCTCTCCCTTCGACCTGTTTCTGGCCTCCCTGGCGACGTGCGCCGGCTATTATGTCCTGGCTTTCTGCCGGGAGCGGAAGATCCCGGCCGAGGGCATCACCCTGGTCCAGCGCATGGAGCGGGGGCCGAAATCCAAGCTCATCGAGCTCGTGAAGCTCGAGATTCGCTTGCCGGCCGGCTTTCCGGCCAAGTACAAGGACGCCGTGATCAAGGCGGCCGATCAATGCGCGGTCAAGGCCCATCTGGCGTTCCCGCCGGATTTCGAGATCACCTCGACCATCGCGGAAGCCTGATCGTTTAACGGAGCTTGGTCCGCCCTCGTCAGGACGAATTCTCATTTAGTCCTCGCGAGGACGGAGCTCTGTCCGCCCTCGTCAGGACGAATTCTCATTTAGTCCTCGCGAGGACGGAGCTTTGTCCGCCCTCGTCAGGACGAATTCCTATTTGGCCCTCGGTCAGAAAGGGCGAATGACGCGAAGGGCCTTGGGCAGGACCTTCATTTCCAGCTTGCCGCATGGCGGCAGGATTTCGCCGTTGTACTGGGCGTGCAGCATATCGCCCCGGATGATAACCCGGCGGGCCTTGAAGTGCTTGAGGATCCTCTGGTAGTGGCCCAGGTAGATCATCGGGAAGTTCACCAGGTAATTGTAGGACCGGATGTCGAAGATGGTGACGTCGAGATAGCCGTCATCGATCTTGGCCTTGGGGGCGACGAGCCAGTTGTAGCCGAAGTGGTTGGTCTTGTTGACGACGCAGTCGAACACCTTGAGGCGCAGGACCTTATGGTCGAAGTCGGCGCCTTTGTCGTCAAGGCCGTCGAAAAGCTCGATCTCGAAGAATTCCCGCGGATGCCAGGCCATCCGGGCCGAGGCCAGAAGGTGTCCGGCCAGGCCGGGAATCTTGCCCTTGGCCTTGGCGTGGGTCACCATCCCCGTCGCTCCGATGCTGACCAGGCTGGCCACCCGGCCGTCCACGTCGATGAGGTCGATGGCCCGCGGCCGGCCGCGATAGAATGATTTGACCGCGGCCCGGAGGCCCCGCGGAATGCGCAGGGACTTGCGCACGGCGTTGCCGCTGCCGAGGGGGATGATGCCCAGCAGGACATCCTGCTGGCGCCCCGAGTTGACGATCCCCTGCATGATGTCGGCCAGGGTGCCGTCTCCGCCCAGCCCCAGGATGACGTCGTTCTCGGCGCTCAGCCGGGCTACCGTCTCGATCATCCCGGCCTTGCCCGCGAACTGGTCGTAGACGCGCCCCGGGAACCTGTCCTGCAGATAGGTCCGAAGCTTGGGGGACCGGCGCCACTTCCGCCGGGCCGAATTGGGATTGACGACGACGGCGACGCGTTTACCGGCGATGTGCACGGACGGCTTGCGATGGGGCATCGTTCTATCCAGTAAGACATCTATTATAATCGCTGCCGGGAAACATTATCAATCCGGCTTCAATCATTAGACCCCCGGTTCGATGGAAATCTTCCGGCGCCTTCTCCGGTAAGACGATCGGGACGGTTTCGTCTCACCGGCCGCCCAGGCGTGGACGTCTTTGCCGGTAAAAGAGCCTAGGTTTCCGCATCCGGATAGGCTAAAATCCCGGTGCAGGCACCCGTCATGGACAACCGCGCCTTCCCTCCCAGGCTTCATGCTTCCGGCGGCCGGATGTTCCGGCTCCGCGTCGAAGAATCCTCCGACGCGGCGGACTATGCCAAGTATGACCGGCTGCGAAACGAGGTCTGGGATTTTCCCCAGGACCACATGGCCGGGACGCGCAACCTCCTGTGCGAAAACTACCGGCATGACGGCAGCTCGCTCTTCTTGGCGGCCTACGAGGCCGGGCCCAATGGGACGCTGCCGGAGACAGACGACCGCTTAGCCGGCTTCTCGTACGGCTTTGTCGGCATCCGGGACAAAGCCGTCGGCTTCCGTTCCCCGGACAACCTGTGGTTTTATGCCCAATACACGGCCGTTCAGCCCGCCTTCCAGGGATCCGGCCTGGGTATCGCCATCAAGGAATACCAGCGCGACGTCCTGCGCGCCGCCTTCGGCCTGCGGCATGTCGTCTGCACGTACGATCCCTTGACCGGAGTCAATGCCTACCGCAACATTCACCACTTCGGGATGTCCGTTCTGGAATACCGGACGGCAACCTATGGAGAATACGGCGGCCGCCTCAACCGGCTGGACATCCCCAGCGACAGGTTCTTCATGGACTGGGATCTGGAGGCGCCGCCGCCTCGTCCCGCCTACGACTTGGCCGATTGTCTGGAAGGGACGGCTCCGGTTCTGAAGGCGGACAGGCGGATCGTGAACGGCCGGTCCGGCCCCCTCGAGCTCGAAGTCGTCGGGGAAGCCGTCCCCGGCGCGGCGGAGGAGCTGGCCCTGATCCGCATCCCGCGGGATTTCTACCAAATGCTGCGGGAAACGGACGTGGACGATCCCGACGTCCGGCGCATTCCCCTGGCCTGGCGGCTGGCCACCCGGGGGTCTTTCCGGGCCCTCTTCGATCGCGGGTACCGGATCATTGATTTCCGGGGCGTCCGGCGCCCGGAGGCCGAAAGCTGGTACGTCCTGCGCAAAGCCTGACGGCTCGGCCGCCGTCCCGGCGGGAATCTGTTATAATGCCCCTTTCACGGGAGGCATCCATGGCCAAGCCTGATCGATTCATCGGCACCTTGCTCGCGGCGTTGTCCGTCACTGTTCTCGTCGCTTGCTCCGCGGCGCCCGTCCGTCTGGACGAAGCCTCGCTCGAGGCCAAGGCCCGGAGCATCCATGCCCGCATCCTGTCCGTCGACACCCACTGCGATACCCCGATGATGATGCTCCGAGGGAGCTTCGACATCGGCCAGCGGCACGAGCCGGGTAAGCCGGGCAGCGGGCTCATCGACCTGCCCCGGATGAAGGAAGGCTGTCTCGACGCGTTGTTCTTCGGCGCTTTTGTCGGCCAAGGTCCGCTCACGCCCGAAGCCTATGCCAAGGCCAAGGATCAGGCCGATCGGCTGATCGCGGCCGTGGACGCCATGTGCGTCCAATACCCCGACCTGGTCGAAAAAGCGACCACCCCCGCGGACGCCTGGCGGATCAAGGCGGCCGGCAAGCGGATCGCCTTCATTGGCATGGAGAACGGCTATCCCATCGGCACGGACCTATCGTTCATCCAGGCCTATGCCAAGAAAGGCGTTCGCTATATCACCCTGTGCCATTCGGCCGATAACCAGATCTGCGACTCCAGCACCGACCGGCGGAACCCCGAGGACAAGGGCTTGTCGGAGTTCGGGCGCCGGGTCGTGGCCGAGTGCAACCGGAACGGGATCATGATCGATGTCTCGCACATGTCGGACAAGTCGTTCACCGACGTCCTGGCGGCATCCCAAGCGCCGATCTTCGCCTCCCACTCCTGCTGCCGGGCTTTGTGCGACAATCCCCGCAACCTGACGGACGACATGATCAAGGCTTTGGCCAAGAAGGGCGGCGTGCTCCAGATGTGCTTCCTGTCGGACTACCTCCGGGCCCCCCGGGCCAACCCGGCAAGGGATCAGGCGCTCAAGGAGCTCGAGGCCAAGTACGGCCCGCAACGGAATCTCCGCGGCATCGCCGACGAGGCCAAACGGGCCCAGGCCATGCAGGAGTTCCGGGATGTCAATCAGAAATATCCTCTGGCGCTGGCCTCGGTCAAGGATGTCGTCGATCATATCGACCATATCGTCAAGCTCGTCGGCGTCGACTATGTTGGAATCGGGACGGACTTCGACGGCGGCGGCGGCATCAGCGACTGCCCCGACGTCAGCCGGATGTTCCGGGTGACCATGGAACTCCTTCGCCGCGGCTACAACGAGAAGGAAATCGGCAAGATCTGGGGCGGCAATGTCATGCGCGTGCTTCAGAAGGTCATCGACACCGCGGCCTGAATTCTCGTCTCTATTTGTAAAATATCTTTACGCTGGAGTATACTTATCGCGGGACGAAGCGATTCCAGCCTCGTTTTCAGGCAGGGGGATGCCGTCAGTCCGCCTGGCATAAAGATTGCTCATTTAATTCATCCATGAACCGTCCTCCTTTTCGACCCGTCCGGTTTTGCTTCCGGGCGATCTCCGCGGTTCTCCTCCTGGCTGCCGCCGGAGCCTTCGGCTCCCCGCCGCGCCTGGATGAGCCGAAGCCCGGCGGCATGATTCGGGTGCGCGATTTCGCCTCGGCCTCCAAACCCAACCTCGACCCGGCCGCCGGGTCCTGGATCTTCGCCACGGAACAGATCTTCGAGGGCTTGGTTCGGCTCGACAGCCGCTCGGAGCTCGTGCCTTCCCTGGCCGAATATTGGATGGTGTCCGAGGACGGGACCCGGATGACGTTCATTCTCAAACGGGATGTGCGCTTTCATCACGGCCGGGACTTGGACGCGCAGGACGTCAAGTACTCCTTCGAGCGCCTCCTGCGCCAAGAGACGCGGTCCCCCTTGGCCGGGCTTCTGGCCGAGCGGATCGCCGGGGCCCGCGCCTTCCGCGACGGCAAGGCCCCGGAGGTTGCGGGCTTCCGGGTTCCCGAGAAGTACGTCTTCGAGGTGACCTGGACCTCTCCCTCGGTCGCCTCGCTCTATTTGTTGAGCACGAGTTTCTGCAAAATCCTGCCGCGCGACAAGCTGGCCGAGGAAGGGTCGGGCTTCTTCGACAAGCCGTCCGGAACCGGCGCCTTCCGGTTCTCCGGCTGGATCAGGAGCCCCCGGCTGGACATCGTCGGCGTCAAGCTGGAGAGGTTCCCCCAGTACTACGGACGCAAGGCCTACCTCGACCATGTCGAGTACAGCCCCTTCTTCACGGTCGATCATTTCATGAGCGGGGAAGTGGCCATCATGCCGTTTCTCTCCGAACGGATGGCCAATTCCGGCTGCCAGACCGTCCTGGCCGGCCCCTGCGCCGCTTCCTACTTGATGTTCAGCTGTCACCTGGCGCCGTTCGATCGCTCCGCCGTCCGCCGGGCCGTGGCCGCGGCCGTCGACAAGGATCGCCTGATCGAAGCCCTCAAGCAGCCGGACCGGGTCCGGCGGCCGTCCTCAGGCTTCATCCCGGCCGGCCTGCCCGGATTCCTGCCGGCGGAGGATGCTTCCGGCTTCGATCCCGAGCAAGCCCGTCGGCTTATGGATGAGCTGGGCTTCTCGGCCGAGCGCCGCTTCCCTCCGGTCATTCTCTTCGTCTTGGGCCCGCGGACCGAGGTCGGGACCCGGACGTCCCGCGAGATAGTCTCGCAGCTCGGGGCCGTCGGAATCACGGCCGATATCCGCATGCTCCGGACGGCCGGGGACTTGCGCGGCGTCCGGACGCCCTATCTCGTGCTCGTCACCCGGCCGCTGGACATCCCCGATGCCGACGCCATCGTCCGGCCGCTGTTCGGCTCGGGCGAGGAAGGCGACCATCTTTTGGCCCGCTACGCATCCCCGGCCCTGGACAAGCTTCTCGAAGCGGCCGCGGTCGAGAAGAGCTGGGCCCGGAGAATCGATCTGTTCCTCCAGATGGGAGATATCCTGGGGAAGGACCTTCCGGCCGTCCCCCTCTTTACCGAGGAGGAGCGCCTGGCCGTGCGGAGCTTCGTCCGGGGCGTCCGACCGCCCGCGCTGGGCATGAGCTACCTGGAGGCGCGGGATCTCTGGCTCGATCGGAAGGAACCGCAGCCGTGAGCGTCCCCCTTTCGATCCAGAAGCGGTTCACCTTCTGGGTGGCGGCCTTGGTGCTGGTCCTGGTCGGAGCCATCATCTGGGTCATCCAGAAGCGCGAGGTCGCCATCATCTTCGACGAGTTCAGGTCCCGGGCCCTGCTGACCGCCTCCAATCTGGCCGACGTCAACCGGAGCTCGCTGTTGGTCTGGGACGTCGAGGCTCTGCAGGCCGACATCGATGCCCAGATCGACGAGAACCGGCTGTATATCGTCTTCTTCGACCGCTACGGAACCGGCCTCGTCGCCAGCCGGGACATCGCCGCCGACAAGGCCCTGGCCCAGACGAGCCAACTGCAGAACGCGGCCGGCGAAGCGGGCTTCTACGCCCAGGCCAAGGACGTCTACATCGCCAAAAGGATCCGGCGGGTCCTGGAGGTCGAGGTGCCGATCTTTGTCCGCCGCTCGGAAGCGACCTGGGGCTCGGTCAAACTGGGCTTGTCGCTCGAGCCCCTCGACCGCCAGGTGAACCGGACCCGGCTGGTCCTCATCCTGATCGGGGCGGGTGGGCTGCTTTTCGGCTCCCTGGGCGCCTCGGTCCTGGCCCGGCGCATCACCAAGCCGATCAAGGAGTTGGCCGACGGCACCGTCCGCATCGCCCGCGGCGAGTTCTCGCACCGCATCGCCATCGACTCGCGGGACGAGATCGGCCACCTGGCCCGCGACTTCAACGACATGAGCGACAAGCTGCGGCAGACCCTGGAGGCCATCGAGGTGGCCAACCGCAAGCTTGTCCAATCCGAGAAGCTGGCTCAGATCGGCCGCATGGCGGCCACCATCGCCCACGAGATCCGAAACCCCCTGACATCCGTCAAGCTCAATATTCAAAAGGTCCGCAGCAGCCTGCACCTCGACGAGACCGAGCAGGAGCACATGGCCCTGTCCGAGGAGGGCATCGCCCAGATCGAGCGGTTCATCAAGGAGCTGCTCAACTTCACCCGGGTTTCGGACCTGCAAATGGCCCGCTTCGGCATCGAGCAGGTCCTGGACGAGAGCGTCAAGCTGCTGAAGGACGTCCTGGCCGAGAAGGGCATCGTCGTGGAGCGCCGCTACGCCGCCGATCTGCCCGAGGTCCTGGTCGACGGCGACCGGCTGCGCCAGGTCTTCGCCAACATCCTGCGCAATTCCGCCGAGGCTTTGCCCGGGGGCGGACGGATCACCATCACCACGGGGATGGCGGAGAGCGAGACCGGCCGCCGGCTGCGGATCCGGATCGCAGACAGCGGGGCCGGCATTCCCGAGAAGGACTGGGAGAACATCTTCGAGCCATTCTTCACCACCAAGCCGCAGGGGTTCGGCCTGGGACTGGCCAACGCCCGTAAGATCGTCGAACAGCATAAGGGGACGATCAAGGCGGCCCGCAAGCGCGGTCCGGGGGCGGCTTTCGAAATCGAACTGCCGTGCGAGGGAGAGTCATGAAATCGATCCTGATCATCGACGACGATGCCCTGATCCGCAAAACCCTGGCCGCCCACCTGGCCAAACAGGGTTTCGAGGTCCGGACGGCCGAGGACGGCGAGTCCGGGCTGGCCCAGGCGGCGGAGGGCGTGCCCGATCTCGTCCTCTGCGATATCCGCCTGCCCGACATCGACGGCCTGGAGGTCCTGCGGCGGCTCAAGGAGGCCGGCAACCAGGCGGCGGTCGTGATCATGACGGCCTACGACGACATGAAGACGACGGTCGAAGCCGTCAAGCGGGGCGCTTTCGAGTACCTGGTCAAGCCCCTCGACTACGTGGCCCTGGACTTGACCGTGGACAAGGCCTTCCAGGTCCGGGCTCTGGAGGAGAAGGTCAGCTATCTGGTCCAGGAGCGGAGCAAGGAATACCAGATCGACAATATCATCGGCCGTTCGGCCCCCATGCGGGACGTCTTCAAGCTGATCGGCTCGGTGGCCGGGACGCGGACCAACGTCCTGATCCAGGGCGAGAGCGGGACGGGCAAGGAGCTGGTGGCCAAGGCCATCCACTACAACAGCCCGCTGCGCGACGAGCCTTTCATCGTCATCAACTGCTCGGCCATCCAGGACACGCTGCTCGAGTCGGAGCTCTTCGGCCACGTCAAGGGCGCCTTCACCGACGCCCACGTCGAGACCAAGGGCAAGTTCGAGATCGCCGGCCGGGGCGCGCTCTTCCTGGACGAGATCGGCGACGTCTCTCCCAACCTGCAGTCCAAGCTGCTGCGGGTCATCGAGACGCGCGATTTCATGAAGGTGGGCGGGGAGAAGGTCCTCAAGACCGAGGCCCGCATCATCGCCGCCACCAACCACAGTTTGCGGACCCTGATCGAGGCGGGCAAGTTCCGGGAGGACCTTTACTACCGGCTTAAAGTGGTTGAGATCCATATGCCCTCCCTGCGTGAACGCAAGGAGGACATTCCCGACCTGGTCGCCTATCTGCTGGAAAAGATCAACCGCGAGCTGCGCAAGAACGTCCGCAAGGTGCCGGCCGAAGTGATGAAGCTGCTGACCGATATGCCCTGGAAAGGCAACGTCCGGGAGCTTGAGAACGCCTTGACCCGGGCCGTCATCCTGGCCAAGGGCGACGTCGTCCTCAAGGAGAACCTGCCGCTGGAGTTCGAAGACAAGAAGCTCTTCGCCCGGGCCCTGACCTCGCTCGAGGAAGTCGAGAAGGAATACATCCGGTACGTCCTGACTTCGGTCAAGGGCAGCAAGACGCGGGCCAGCCAGATCCTGCAGATCAGCCGGCCCACTCTGGACAAGAAGATCAAGGACTTCGACCTGGAGATCGGTTAGCCCTCCAAGTTTCTTTACCGAACGCGTAAATTCCCTTGCAGCCGTCCGGCTCCGGCGGCTCTTTTCTTCCCTTATGAAGGCTTCCCAAGATTGGCACGAATCATGCAATGTTTTCGGTGAGACTGATAAGAAAGGAACGAACATGCTGGGCAAGAAAATACTCGTGGTGGACGACGAAGAATCCATCCGCAAAACTTTCGTGCTCCTCCTCAACGGCAAGTACCGCGTGGTCGCGGCCAAGGACGCCGAGGAGGCGCTGGACAAGCAGAAGAACGGCTACGATCTGGTCATCGCCGACCTGCGCCTGCCCGGACGGGACGGAATCGAGCTCGTTTCGGAGCTTCGGCAGCGGGGCTATCGCGGCGAGGTCATCCTGATCTCCGCCCACGCCGAACTCGTCGATCCCTCGATCCTGGGCCGGCTGCGGATCGGCCATTTCTTCGCCAAACCCCTCGACCTCAACGCCATCAGCCGGTCGATCGACTACCTGCTGACCAAGGACGAGGGCGCGGCGCGGGTCTGATTCGGCCGAGACAGGGCCGTCGGCTCCCGGTGGGAGCCGGCGCCGGGGGGGACGGTTAGGCGTTCCCCCCGGACCGTTTTTCATAGCTCCGGGACCGCCGTCCTTCCTCCATTTCCTCCTTAGCCCCCCTTTCTGGTAAAATCGCCCTTCCATAGCCGGAAAGGAGCGGAACCGGTTGCACCGGAAAAACCGTTTGCCTGCCAAGGATTATCGCCGCCGTCCGGGTCGGGCGGCTGCCGTCGTCCTGGCCGCCGTTGCCTTGGTTTCGACGGCCTCGGCGGGGCCGGTTTCGTCCGGACGGACGATCCGCGTCCCCCAGGATTACCGGCTGATATCGCTGGCCGTGGCGGCCGCCCGGCCGGGCGACGCCGTCGAGGTCGACGACGGATACTATTTCGAGAAGAACATCGTCCTCGACGAGCCGATATCCCTTCGCTCCCGGAATCTCTTCGGGGCCGTCATCTACGGATCCAGCGACCCTGGCGCGGCCGTTTTCATCGTCCGGGCCGCAGTCGATGTCTCGGGCTTCATCCTGCGGGATTCCTGTTTCGGCATCCTGCAGAGAGACAGCCCCGACGTCGAATGGACGGGCCGGGACCTGGCCTTCTTCGGCATGGAAACCGCCGTCAGAATCGACGACCGCAGGGACCGTGTCGGCTCGGCGCGCTTGACCCGGATCATCATCGACCGGTGTGTCACCGGAGCCGGCACGAACGAAGCCCGCCGGGTCTGGCTGGAGCGCTGCCTTGTCCTGCGAACCAACCTGGCTTTTTACGGAGAGAACCACGACTCTTTCTGGGTCGACAAGGCCGTTCTCTGGGATTGTCGGGTAACGGCGAAACGATCCGAATCCTTTTTTCCGAATGGCGGCACCTCGAAGATCGTCTTGGGCGGCGACGTACGGGTGTTTTCCCCGCGTGACGCCCGGGACAAGAAGCTGGACTTCCCACGCGCCGTAAACCGGCTTTTCCTTCCCGAGCAGGGCGAGCCGGCCGAATCGCCCGAACGATCGTCCCGCCGCGACGCCCTGCTCCTGACCCTCGTGGGCCGGGCTTTCCTGGACGGCGGAAGCTTGGCGGCGGCGGAGGCCCATTTCCGGCTGGCCTTGTCCCTGGCCGAGTCGAGCGGCGTTTTGGAAGCCCGCTGGCGGGCCGATCTGGGCCTGGCTCAGACGGCCGCGAAGAGGGGTGACGTCCCCGCCGCCGTCGACCGCTACCGGAAGGCCATCGCGGCCGTCGAAAGGATCGCCGACGGATTCACCCAGCGCGACTACCGTTCGGCTTTCCTGCGGGACAAGATCTCGTTCTACGAAACGCTGATCGGGCTGCTTCTGGCGAGACAGGAGAAGGAACCGGCGGCGGGATTCGACCGGGAAGCCTTTCTCTACGCTGAACGGTCCAAGGCCCAGGGCGCGCTGGCCGGTTTGCGCCGGGTCGAATCCGATCGGAAACAGGTCCGGGAAAACGGCCGGCGCGGCGAAGAGAGGGCTCTCGCCGCGGCCATCAGCCGGATTCAAGCCGGAATGCAGGATCCGGATTTGACGCCCGCCGCCCTCAACGTCCAACAGCTCCGGCTGGCCAAGGCCGAAGCCGCGCGGATGGGCTTTTGGCTTCGAGCCAGGACCGCGGGCGGCTCGAATAGGCCTCCTTCTTCGGCCGCTCTCCCTTCCATTGAGGAGATACGGAAGGGCCTTTTGGACGATTCGACCGCCGTCCTTGAATATGTCGTCGGCGCGGACCTATCCTGCGCTTTCCTCGTGACCAGGGATGGTTTGATGACGGCGCCCCTCCCCGGAGAGGGCGATCTGCGGCCTTCGGTTGCGAACTATCTGCGGTTCCTGACCGACCGGAAACCACGCCGCTTCCAAGGCTGGGCCGGGGGGCAGTCCCTGCGTCGGACTCTCCTTGGGCCGTTCGAGGACCGGCTGAAGAAAGGTATCAAACGGCTGATCATCGTCCCCGACGGGTTGTTGCATTATCTCCCATTCGAAGCGCTTACGAGCGGCGCCGCCGGCCGCCGGTTCCTGGTCGAGGACTTCGAGATAAGCTATGCGCCTTCCGCCGTCTACCTTCTTGACCTTCGACAGCGTCCCGCCCCGGCCGCTTATGGGATGGACTTTCTCGGCCTGGCCGATTTTCATTCCGTCCGGGTCCGGGGCCTTGCCGAAGCCGGCGAGATGCGGTTCCCCCCGCTGCACTATGCGGTCGGTGAAGTCGGCGCGATCGGCAGGCTCTTCCCGGCCGGAAGGCGGACCCTCCTGATGGGCCGGGCGGCCAAGGAGAGCCGGCTGAAAGCGCTGCCCCTGTCCGAATACCGAGTCATCCACATCGCGGCCCACGGATTTTTTGAGGACAGCCGCTGGTGGCGTTCGGCGCTGCTGCTCAACCGGGACAAGAACGACGGGGAGGACGGCTTCCTCCAACCGGCGGACATCGAATCCCTGCGTTTTGGCCCTGAGCTGGTAGTCCTTTCTGGCTGTCGGACGGGAGGCGGTTTGCTGGAAAAGGGGGAAGGCATCAAAGGCCTGGCGAGCTCCTTCTTCTATGCCGGCGCCCGGGCTTTGCTGCTCAGCCTCTGGAGCGTCAACGATCAGGCCACGGCGCGATTCATGAAAGCTTTCTACGGGTATTGGACCGGAGGACGATCCAAGAGAGAAGCCCTGCGCCTGGCCAAGGTCGAAGCCATTCGATCCTGGCGTGAGCCCCCTTTCATCTGGGCGCCCTTCGTGCTGATGGGGGATTAGTCTTTCACTCGGATGGTGAATGACCGCTGGGCCGAACCGACGAGATGATCGAGATCGTCCATGGCCTTGACGCTCCAGATATAGGTCCGGCCGGGCTGAATTTTGGGCTCGTAGCCGATCGGTAGGCTGAACGTCCGTTCGTTGGTTCCGGTTTCCGGAATGACGGTCGCCAGCCGGTCATCGATCAGCTCGAATTTAAATGCGTCCGCCTGCGGCGGCGCTTTCCAGCGAAACTCGACGGGAAAAGCGTCGATCATGCCTTTGGGGCTGATGAGAACGAGCCCTCCCGATTCGCCGTCCCGGAGGACATCGCTTCTCCT
>JAQULS010000086.1 GCA_028749235.1 Acidobacteriota bacterium
TGAACGAGGCCGGCCGCTGGTTCGTGGACAATTCCAGCCGGGTCGACCGGGCGCCCCAGTCGGAGCTTCGCGATGCCCAGGGAAGGCCCGTCCTGCCCCTGGAGGCGACCGACGTATCGGCGCTCCTCGCGGCCGGGTTCAAGTATCCCGAGCCCTTCACGGTCAAGGCCGACGACGGCGTCACCGACCTCTACGGGGTGATGTACAAGCCGTTCGATTTCAACCCCCAGAAGAAATATCCGATCATTCTTTACGTATATCCCGGCCCCCAGACCGAGAGCGTTTCCAAGACCTTCGTCCCGCGCAGCGCCAGCCAGCAGCTGGCCCAGTTCGGGTTCATCGTGGCCGAGGTGGGGAACCGCGGCGGCAATCCCCAGCGGTCCAAGTGGTACCACAATTACGGCTACGGCAACCTGCGCGACTACGGCCTGGCCGACAAGAAGCGCTGCATCGAGCTGCTGGCTCTCAAGCACCCGTTCATCGATTCCAGCCGGGTCGGCATCTTCGGCCACAGCGGCGGCGGATTCATGACGGCGGCGGCGCTGCTCGTTTATCCCGACTTCTTCAAGGTCGGCGTGTCGTCCTCCGGCAACCATGAGAACAACATCTACAACCGCTGGTGGAGCGAAAAGCATCACGGGGTCAAGGAAGTCACGGACGACAAGGGCGCCGTCAAGTTCGAGTACGCCATCGAAAAGAACTCCGAGGTGGCCAAGAACCTCAAGGGCCATCTGCTCCTGACCACGGGGGACATCGACAACAATGTCCACCCGGGCAACACCTACCGGCTGGCCAACGCCCTGATCCGGGCCAACAAGAGGTTCGATTTCTTCCTCTTCCCGGGCCAGCGCCACGGTTACGGGGACATGGCCGATTACTGGAGCTGGTTCCGGGCCGACTATTTCTGCAAGTGGCTGCTGGGCGACTTTTCGCAGTCGGTCGACATGTGGGAGCTCAACCGGGAAAAGGAGCAGTCCGGGGCCAAAGCGGCGGCGGCGGGAGCCGGCGGCACGGGCGGTACCGTCCGCCGCTGAGCCGCGGCGGGAAGGGGGGCGACATGCCGGGGCCGAGTTCTGAAGATCGGGCTCGTTTCCGCGTCCGCGATTACGGGCCCGGGGATTTCCCCGAAATCGAGGCTATCTGGCGCGAAGCCGGGATGGCCTCCCCGAAACGCGGCGATACGGCCGACGTCGTCGACAGGTCCCTGCGCAACGAAGGGGCGCGTCTTTTCGTCATCGAGGACGCCGAAACCGGCCGGCTGGCCGGAACCTCATGGCTGACATGCGACGGCCGGCGGCTCCACCTCCATCACTTCGCCGTCGCGGCCGCCCTGCGAGGAAGGGGACTGGCCAAGATTCTTCTCGAGGCTTCGCTCCATCATGTCAAGACCGAGGGCCTGCAGGTCAAACTGGAAGTGCACAAGTCCAACACCCCGGCGGTCGAGCTGTACCGCAAGGCGGGATTCGAGACGATCGGGGATTACGAGGTCTATATCATTCGCGACCTGACGAGGATTCCCTGAACAAATCGGCCAGGTTGCGCCGCTTGATCTCGGACCGCCAGCGGCGCCGCGCGGCGGGATCGGCGTCCCTCGGGGCGGCGAAGACGAGCCCGATTGATCCGTAGTCCAGAGCGGCGGTGACGTCATAATCACCGGCCATCCCGGCCGGGCCGCCCGAAGCAAAGGCCAGCGCATCCCGCCAGATGTCCCGTCGTGCCTGTCCCGGTAAAAGGCGCCAGCCCGGCAGCGGCCGCCCGGAACCGAAGACCCATCCGTTAGGGATCGCGGCGAGGAAGCGGGCGGCGAGAGCCCGTCGATCGGCCGCATGATCCTGGCCCGAAGGGGCGGCCTTCGCTCCCAGCCAACCCGAACCGGCCAGCCAGGCCGCGGCCGCCGTGCCGTCTGGAAAAGGGCCGGCGGATTCGATGCGGTCCAGCAAGCCCATGCCTTCGGCCAGCAGCCAGCTTCGACCCAGGTCCCCGGCCGGCGGCGATGCGTACCAGATCAAACGGCCGGGTCCCGCGACGGACGACTCGCCGCTCCGTCCCAGCCGTCGGGCCGCTGCTTCCGCGATCCTGACGTGGGCCCAACGATCCTCTTCCTGCCACTTCTCGGGTTCGTCCAGGCCCCGGTGCGGGGAACCCGGGCCGAAACGGGCCCTGCCGACGGCCACGGGTTCCCGGACCAGCCGGAGAGATGAAGCCCAGTCGGGAAGGGAGAGGGCCGTCTTCAGCCTGCGGACGGGGCCGCCGCCATCGCGCTTGAATCGGGGCGCCAGCCACGCCGAAGCGAGAAGAAATCCGGCTCCCGCGGCGGCGAAGGACCGTATCCCGTTTTGCGGCCTTAAGACGGCCGCCGCCGCGCCGGCCAGGATGAAAACGCCCGCCCCGAATATGCGGCCGTAGGCGCCTCGGGCGTAAGCCCTCATCTGCAGGACCGAGGCCAGGGAGCGGATGAGAAAGAAAGCCGCGGCGGACGCGGCCAGGGCCGGCGAAAGGCTCCCGAAGAACGAGACGCCGATGAGCATGGCTCCCGCCCAAGCCGCCGCTCCGACGGGGAAAAAGGCGAGAGCCAGGCGGCGTTCGAACGAATCGCGCAGACGATGAAGCAGGGGAAGATCCAGCCGCTTGAGATCGAAGTAGAAAAGCTGCGTCCAATCGAAGCCGGCACGGATGAGCGGAGCCGCGGCCAGGACGCAAGCGGCCGCCGCCGGCGTCCCGCGCCGGCCGGCGGCCAGCAGCGCCAGCAGGAAGACTCCGTCCGTCCGCATCAGGGCGAAGGCCAGGCCCGAGTCCCTGCCTTCTAACGGGCCGGGCCGCCTTCGAAAATGGGCGTCCCGAGGCCAAAGGCGGAAGGCGGGGTTGAGGCCGAGGTGACGGTAAGCGCGGGCGGAGAAGATGTAAGACAGCGTCGACGCCATGGCGGCCGAGACTAGAGACGCTATAGGCAGAGCCCAGGCGCCGGCGAGAGGCCATAGCGCCAGCCCGCAACCGAAGGCCAGGACTTCCAGCCCGGCCAGGGACCAGAACGGTCGATAGACGCGCCGGACGGCGTAGACGCCGGAATGATAGCAGCGAAGGACCAGGTCGGCGGCCAAGCGCCACAGGATGGTCAGAAGGAAAAGATCGGAAGGGTTTAGGCCGCCGCTCGAAACAAGCCGGATGAACGGCCAGGCCGCGCCCGCGGCGGCGGCTGCCAGCGCCAGCCGGAGAGAACGGCCCAGGGACGCCGAGATGAGGGCTTCGGCCCGCCGCGGCTTCCCGGCCGCGAACGACTCCCTGACGTCTTCCCGCATCGGCTCCAGAGAGCCCCACCAGAACGACGAGACGAGCGAGGCGGCCGCTTCGCAGGCCAGAATCAGGCCGAAGTCGCGGCTCGAAAAAAGGCGGAAAGCAAGCAGGATCCGGACGGCGTGAAGAAGCGATGCGACGGCCGTCCTACCGGCGAAGAAGCGGAGCCGGTGCCGCGCATAGCGTCCGAAGCGTCCGCCCAGGAGGGCTTCCTCGAGGCCCGGCGCGCGGTCCGCTTTCCGTGCGGTTTCGGCGAGCCAGGCGCGGATGGCGTCCATCAGCTCCGCCTCGCGCCGCGGTTCCTGTCGTGAAGAAGCGAACGGAGGCCCCAGGCGCGCCGGACGCGGGCATAGGGGACGGTTCGAAAAGCCCGCGGCCCGGAGATCCCGGTCGCGGCCCGGATCGCGATGAGGGCCATCAGGAAGTCGAGATGCCGGAGCTGGGGCCGGTTGGTCGCCAGGCGGCGCAGGATGTCCGTCGACTTTTGGCGGAGCGGGACCGGGTCGGGGTGGAGAGCCCGGTTGAGGACGGAGCAGACGGCCCGGCCTTTCTCATCGAGAGGCACCGCGCCCGCGGCTCCGGCCGTTCGTTCCGCGCGGTCCGTCAGGTCGCGAAGAAGCGATCGCGCCGCTTCCCGGCCCAGGCCGATCGTGCCGTCGGCTCCGACGTCCGTTCCGAGGAAGGGAACGGACGCGCTCCCGGCGAAGCCACCCGGTCCCGGAGCCGGCCTGGCGGCCTGGTTGAGAAAAACGTCGCGGCCTTTTTCCGCCTTGAGCTTCAAGCCGAGCCGGGCCGTTTCTTCTTCGAGGACGGCGGCGGCTTCGCGGGCCCGGGCCGGATCGGCATGGGCAAACAGGATGTCGTCCGAGTACCGGGCGTAAAACCCGCCGGTGATCGATTCCAACCGGCGGTCCAGGCCATGAAGATAAACATTAAAAAGGACGCAGGAGATCGGCTGCCCGGTCGCGACTCCCCGGACCAGGCGGCCGCGGCCTCCATCCGGCCATTCAACCAAGGGGCGGACGACCTCCACCATCGTGCTCCAGCCGGGGCATGGGACGGCGGTGCGCGCCCCCCGGAACAAGCCCGTCAGCATCTCCCATAGGGGGGAGGCCGGTCCGACCGGAATGGAATCCGTGTAGGAATCGATGTCCCGGCGAACGACATACAGGCCCCGCGTCTTCGGATCCCTGCGATCCTTGCGATGCCGGCGGACATACGCACCGAAGCCCGAAACGGCGTCCGCCCAGGAAATCCCCGGCCGGTAGGAGAAAAGCCGGGAAGAGAGAAGAGGCCGTGAGGCTTCCTCGACGATCTCGGCCGCGACGGCATGGACGATCATGTCCGTCAGCGGAAAGGAGAAGACCTCCCGCTCCTTGCCGTCGACGCGAATCCGGCGGATCCTTCCGGCTTCGAAGGGGTAGGTTCCCCCGGCGGCGGCCCGGGCCAGAAGGCGGGATATCCGCCGCTGGCCGTCGAAAAGCGCCTCGATCGGGACGCCGTCCTGCCTCATGGCCCGCCGGGCCGGAGTGAAAAGCGTCCGGTCGAAGAGCCGTTCAATTTGCCGGCGATAGCGGCGGGGATCGGCGAGCGCGCGTTGCAGGTCCATTCAGGCGGCGGGATGGAACGGGGGCCGGGCCGGGATCCGGCGTGTTGTTGAGTCTTTGTCGTTCGGCCAGGGGTAAGGTTGCATCCGCGCAGGGGCGGGGTCCCCCTTCCCAGGACCGCCTTTTTCCGGCGACGGCAAGACCGCAGTCTCTACCGGCGCCATTGATCGCCGCGGTGGGGCCGCGGGAGCCGCCGGAGCCCGGCCCGGACTCCGTTCCGTGGCCATTGTCGGTTATGCCGTCCGCCTTGTCAAACCGTTCCGCTTTCGGACTATAATGTTTCTCCCGCGGCCGGGGGAAAGGAAGCCGAAGTGAGCCAAGCGAAGCCGTCGCCCAAGAAGATCGCCGCCGAAATCCTGGCCCGCCTCGAAGCGGGAGGCGATCCCGTGCAGGCGGCGGGCGCCCATCGGTACTTCCGCGAGGAAGTCGAGTTTTACGGCTGGACTTCGTCCGCGGTACGGGCCTTGACAAAGGAAATCCATGCCGGAGTCCGCGGGACTTGGATCCTGGCCGATGCCTTGGCCCTGGCCGAAATCCTCCTCCGGGAGGAGAAGTTTGAAGCCAAGTCGGCCGGCATCCTCCTCCTGCTCCAGTTCAAGAAAGAATTCACTCCCGCCGTCTTCCGGACGATCAAATCCTGGCTGGCCAAGGATTACTGCGCCAATTGGGCTTCGGTGGACACCCTCTGCCCGGAGGGACTGGGCGGGTTGATCGAGAGACATCCCGATCTCGCCGATGAGATCCTCGGCTGGACGACCCACCGCGGCCGCTGGGTCCAAAGGGGATCGATCGTCGCTTTCGTCTCCCTGGCCCGGCACGGAAAATTTCTGGACCAGGCCTACCGGGTCGCCGAGGCGATGTTGGGGACCGATGACGACCTCCTCCAGAAGGCGGCCGGCTGGATGCTGAGGGAGGCCGGCAAGACGGACATGCCCCGCCTCCGGGGATTCCTTCTGAAGCACGGGCCGCGGATTCCCCGGACGTCCCTTCGCTACGCCATAGAGAAGTTCCCCCCGGACGAGCGGAAGGCGCTTCTCCTGGCGACCAAGCCCAATCCCCGGCCTAAAGCCAAACGCGGGTCCTGAACGAAGAGGGAAGGAACCATGTGCGACACTTTTGTGGCCCTCGGACCGGCGACTTCGGACGGATCGATCCTGTTCGCCAAAAACTCCGACCGCGAGCCGAACGAAGCCCACCTCGTCGTTCAGGTGCCAAGGACCGGCCACGTTCCCGGCTCGAAGGTCCGCTGCACGTATATCGAGATTCCCCAAGTCGACGAGACCTACGGCGTCCTTCTGGCCAAGCCCTTCTGGATTTGGGGAGCGGAGATGGGCGCCAATGAGCACGGAGTCGTCATCGGCAACGAGGCCGTGTTCACCAAGACGCCCTACGACAAGAAGCCCGGCCTGATCGGGATGGACTTCCTGCGCCTGGCCCTGGAGAGGGCGCGCACGGCGCCCGAGGCCAGGGATGTCATCACGGAGCTGCTGGCCCGCTGGGGCCAGGGCGGCCAGTGCGGCCTCCGGCACAAGACCTACTACCACAACAGCTTTCTCATCGCCGATCCGAGGGAAGCCTGGGTGCTGGAGACCGCGGGCCGGGAATGGGCGGCCGTGAGGGCGCGGGACATCCGCTCGATCTCCAACGGCCTGACGATCGGAAGCGAATACGACCTGGCTTCGGCCGGCCTCGTAGAGACGTCGCGGAAGCAAGGCTGGACCAAGCGGGGCCGGACGTTCGACTTCGCCCGGGACTATTCGGACTTCGTCTTCACCCGGTTCAGCCGCTGCCGCGGGCGCCGCCGCCGGACGGAGGACCTTCTGCGGGCGGAGCGGGGACGGATCGACGCCGGGATGATGATGCGCGTCCTTCGAGATCACGGGCCCGGGGCCGGGCCGGACTGGTCGCCGGCCCGAGGCCTGGCCGGATTCACGGTCTGCGCCCACGCCGGATTCGGGCCGATACGGACCACGGGGACGACCGGGTCGATGGTCTCCCGTCTGCGGCCGAATGAACAAGCTCACTTCCTGACCGGGACGGCGGCACCCTGTACGAGCGTGTTCAAGCCGGTCTGGCCGGGCGGCCGATGGGCTCCGGAAGAGCCCGCGCCATCCGCGACTTACGATGCGGCCGGCCTGTTCTGGAGGCACGAGGCGCTCCATCGGGCTACGCTGCGGAACTATCCGGAGCTGTCTATTATCGGCGTCGAGGAACGCGCGGCCCTGGAGCGGAGCTTCATCGATCGCGCGCTCTCCTGCACCGAGGCGGAGAGAAACGAGATGTCAGCCCTCTGTTTCAGGGAAGCCGAGGCTTTCGAAGCGCGGACGCTGGCCGCCATCCGCGCGGCGGCGCCGCGCCGCTATCCGGGGGCTCTGTACGCGTCCGCCTGGAAGAAGTATGATCGTCAAGCTCATTTCGGAGGTTGAAGACGTGCCCGAAAAAACAAAGATATCCTGCCTGCAGTGCGGCGCCACGAATGCCTATCCCGTCGGCGCCGGCGCCAAAGCGGTCGTCTGCGGACGCTGCAAAACGCCGCTTCCCGTCCCCGGAACGGTCCTTGAACCATCCCCCGAGCAAGCCGTTGCCTTGATCGAAAACGCCAAGCTGCTGTTGCTCCTTGATTTTTCTTCGCCGACCTGCATGCCCTGCCATATGATGCGTCCGGTGGTGGAAAACCTGGCCAAGCGGAGGGCGGGCGATCTGATGGTCCTCAAGATCGAGACCGATAGCAACCACGAGCTGGCGGCGGCCTTTAAGATCCAGGCCGTGCCCACGTTCATCGTCCTGAAGGACGGATTCGAGCGAGGGCGGACATCGGGCGCCATGAACGAGACGGACTTCGCGCTGTGGGTGGCCTCCAAGTCCTGAACCCTCTTTCCCGCGTATTGACACTCGGCCGTCCGGCCGACTATGCTTCCGCTCCGGCCGGCGCCCCCATTCCCTCTCCGGGGCCGAGGCCGCGGAACTCCTGCTGGAGGATGCCCATGACTCGGCGAACGCACCCCGCCTTCTTTTTCCTGGTCTTTGCTTTAACGATTTTGGCCGTTTCTTTTTCATCCGCCCAGACTCCTTGGCGGCCGGTCGCCCTGACCGCCGCCGATTATGCCAAAGCGGAGAAGATGATGGCGTCCCCTCTCTCTCCGCTCGTCCTGCGCTCCGGCGTGCGGCCGTCCTGGCTGGCCGGCGAGCGCTTTTGGTACCGGGTCACGACCGCTCCGGATTCGGCCGACTACGTCCTGGTCGATCCGGCCAAGAAACGCAAGAGGCTTGCCTTCGACGCGGCCAAGCTGGCTGCGGCGCTGTCCCAAGCGGCCGGAAAGACGTTCGAGCCGGGCCGGCTGCCGATCGCTTCCCTCGAAATTTCGGCCGACGGCGGCACGATTTCGTTTGCCGCCGAGGGCAAGCGCTGGGTTTATGACGCCGAGACGGAGACGTGCCGAGAGTTGAAGTCCTCCGCCCCGCCCGCGGCCGTGCCGGCGCAGCCTTTGGGGATGTCGCCGGCGACCTCGCCCGACGGCAAGTGGACGGCCTTCATCCGCGCCGACAATCTCTGGCTGAAAGACGCAAAGACCGGGGTCGAACAGGCTCTGACGACCGATGGGATCAAGGATTTCGGCTATGCCACGGACAACGCCGGCTGGACGCATAGCGACCGGCCCGTCCTTCTCTGGTCGCCCGACTCCAAGAAGATCGCCACCTTCCAGCAGGATCAGCGCGGAGTGGGGGAGATGTATCTGGTCGAGACGAAGGTCGGCCATCCCGTCCTTAAGGCCTGGAAATACCCCCTGCCGGGCGACGAGACGGTAACGACGATCCAACGCGTGGTCATCCATATCGACGGCCCGCGGACCGTGCGGCTGAAAATGGCCGCCGACCAGCATCGCTCCACATCCACGGACGACATCAAGTCCGGAGGCGGCGTCTTCGAGGACGTTCAGTGGAACCCGGACGGGTCGAAGCTGGTCTTCATCTCCAGCTCACGCGACCACAAGATCGCAACCGTCCGGATGGCCGACATCGAAACGGGCGGCGTCCGCGACATTTTTGAGGAGAAGGCGGACACCTACTTTGAATCCGGCCACACCGATCCTCTCTGGAGATACCTGGGGGCTACGAACGAGATCCTGTGGTTCTCGGAAAGAAGCGGCTGGGGGCAGCTCTATCTCTATGATGCCGCGACCGGCCGCCTCAAGAACGCCGTCACGACCGGCGAGGGCCTCGTCACATCGATCGTCCGGCTGGACGAGAAAGCCCGGCAGATCTATTTTCTGGCGCAGGGCCGGGAGAAGGGGCGCGATCCCTATTTCCGTCATCTCTACCGGATCGGTCTGGACGGGAGAGGCTTGCTCTTGCTGACGCCGGAGGACGCCGACCACGGCGTCTCGCTCTCGCCGTCGGGCCGGTACTTCGTGGACGTGTTTGCCAAGCCCGACGTTCCGGCCACGACCGTCCTGCGGGACACCGCCGGGAAGCTCATCCTGACGCTTGAAAAAGCCGATATCGCCCCGCTTATGGCCGCCGGCTGGAAGCCCTGTCTTCCTTTCATCGTCAAGGGCCGCGACGGAGCCACCGACCTTTACGGCTTGATGTTCAAGCCGACTGATTTCGATCCGAACCGCAAGTACCCGATCGTGGTCAGCATCTATCCCGGGCCGCAGTCCGGATCGATCGGCAGCCGGGCTTTCGCTCCCGCCCGCGGCGACACCCAGGCCCTGGCCGAGCTCGGCTTCATCGTCGTCCAGATCGACGGCATGGGCACGCCCGGCCGCTCCAAGGCTTTCCATGACGCCTACTACGCGAACATGGGCGACAACACCCTGCCCGACCAGGTGGCCGGGATCACGCAATTGGCCGAGCGATTCCCCTGGATCGACATCGATCGGGTCGGGATCTACGGCCATTCGGGCGGCGGCTTCGCGACCTGCGACGCCATGTTCCGCTATCCCGATTTCTTCAAGGTGGGAGTCTCGCAGGCCGGAAACCACGACAACCGGGGCTACGAGGACGACTGGGGCGAGAAGTGGCAGGGCCTGCTGTCCAAGAGCGCGGACGGCAAGGGCAACTACGACGATCAGGCCAACCAGAACCACGCCGCCAAGCTCAAGGGCAAGCTCCTGCTGGCCCACGGCACGACGGACGACAACGTGCCGCCCTACAACACGTTGCTCGTCGTCGACGCCCTGATCAAGGCCAACAAGGACTTCGACTTGATCCTCTTCCCCAATCGGAGCCACGGCTTCGGGAACGAACCGTACATGGTCCGCCGGAGATGGGATTACTTCGTCAAGAACCTGCTGGGCGCCGAGCCGCCCAAGGAGTACGGGATGAAGCCGGCCGCGCCGCGCGGCCCGGCCCGTTGAGCGGGATGCACGCTCTGAAAGGAGCTTTGATCCCGCGGGGTTCGCTAGGCAGGGGACAAGACAGTCCTCTGACACGAGGACTCGATTGAAAGAGGGGGAATGCCGAAGAGGGGACTCGAACCCCTACGAGCGTATAAGGCTCACTAGCCCCTCAAGCTAGCGTGTCTGCCAATTCCACCACTTCGGCATCAGCCGTCAGGCGTTTATTTCTTGGCCGCCGGCTGGGGAGCGGGCTGGGCCGTGGAGGGCGTGGTCGTCGCGGGAGCAGCGGTCTTGCCGGCCGGGGTCGTCGCCGCGTTTTTGTCGGCGGGCGTCTGGGTGCCGGCCGCGTTGGCGCCGGTCTTGGCGGCCGGCGTTTTGGTCGACGGCTTCATGGGCGCTTCGTTCGTTTGATTCGGGGCCGGGGCCTGCACGCCGCTTACGGCGGACTTTCCCGTGTGGCCCGACAGCATCCAGAGGCTGAGCGAAGTGAGCATGAACAGAATCGCGCAGGCCGTCGTCACTTTGGACATCAGGGAAGCCGAGCCGCGCGGTCCGAAGGCCGTGGCGCTCCCGCCGCCGCCGAAGGCGCCGGCGAGATCGGCCGCTTTTCCGGACTGGAGCAGGACGGCCAGGATCAGGACGATGCAAATAATGACATGAATGACAGTCAATAACGCGATCACAGGACTTCCTTATATGCCCTTACGGCCTCCCTGGCGATGCCGAGAAAGCTCTCAGCCTCAAGGGACGCCCCACCGACGAGGAATCCGTCGATGTCCCGTTCTTTGAACAGGGAATAGGCATTAGCGGGTTTTACCGACCCACCATATAGAATGATAGCACAATCCGCCCCGTCTTGACCAGTCTTTTGTGCAAGCCGCCCGCGGATATAGGCATGGACTTCCTCGGCCTGTCCGGGAGAGGCGGTTCGCCCCGTTCCGATGGCCCAAACCGGCTCGTAAGCCAGAATGACCCGGGCGCGAAGGCCGTCTTCGATTCCCTCCAGGCCGGCCATGAGCTGGCGGTTGATGACCTCGAACGTTCGGCCCGCCTCTCTCTCCTCAAGCGTCTCGCCGACGCATAGGATGGGATGAAGGCCGGCTTTAAGGGCGGCCCGGACCTTGCGGCCCGCGTCGGCGTCGCTTTCGCCGAAGATATGGCGTCGTTCGGAATGTCCGACGGCGACATAACGGCATCCGGCGTCGACGAGCATGGCGGCCGAGATCTCGCCGGTGAAAGCGCCCTGCGACTCCCAATGGAGGTTCTGGGCGCCCAATCCGACCGCGGAGCCGGCCAGGCACCGGGCCGCTTCGGCCAGGGACGTGAACGGCGGCAGAACGACCAGCTCGGCGGGAGCCGCGCCCGGCGCCGCTTCGCGAATCGCGCCGGCCAGGGCGGCAGCCTCCGGCAGCGTTTTGTACATCTTCCAGTTGCCGGCGACGAACGGGGCGGAGCGTCGGCGCATGTCAGGCTTTCTTTTCCAGGGCTTCGATTCCGGGCAGGGTCTGGTTGGCCACGAATTCGAGGCTGGCCCCGCCGCCCGTCGAAATGTGGGTGATCTTGGAGCTGACGCCGGCCTTGTCCACGGCGGCGATGGAATCCCCGCCGCCGACGATCGACACGGCGCCCGAGGCCGCCACGGCTTCGGCGATTTTGACGGTCCCTTGAGCGAAGGCCGGGACCTCGAAGACGCCCAACGGGCCGTTCCAGAAAATGGTCTTGGCCTTGGCGATGACGTCGGCATAAAGAGCGATGGTCTTGGGCCCGATATCCACGCCCATGAGATCGGCCGGGAAGGGAAAGTTTTCCTGGATCTTGTCCACGACGCCGGAGGCGATGGACTTGGTCATCAGGTTGTCCACGGGCAGTAGAAACCGGACGCCCTTCTCCCCGGCCTTCTTCAGGATGTCCTTGGCGATCTCAACCTTGTCGGGTTCGACGAGCGAGGCGCCCACCTGCCGGCCCTGGGCCAGGAAAAAGGTGTAGGCCATGGCCCCGCCGATGAGGATGGCGTCGGCCTTGGCGAGCAGTGTCTCGATGACCGGGATTTTATCCTCGGTCTTGGCGCCGCCCAGGATGGCCACGTAGGGCTTGGCCGGGTTGACGATGGCTTTGCGCAGGTTGTCGACCTCTTTCTTCATGAGGTAGCCGGCCGCGGCGATGGGGACGTAATCGACGATCCCGACGACCGAGGCGTGGGCCCGGTGGCTGGAGCCGAAGGCGTCGTTGATAAAGATGTCGATGCCTTCCGCCAGGGCCTGGGAAAGCTTCGGGTCGTTTTTGGTCTCGCCGGGGTGGAAGCGGACGTTCTCGAGGAGCAGGGCCCGGCCTTCCTTGAGCGAGGCTTTGAGCAGATCCACCGCGGGCCCGGCCACGTCGGGCGCCATCTCGACGTCCCGGCCGATGAGTTCGGCCAGGCGGGCGGCCACCGGCTTGAGGCTCATCTTCGGGTCGAGCTTGCCCTTGGGGCGGCCCAAGTGCGAGGCGATGACGAGCTTGGCGCCCCGTCCCAGCAGGTATGTGATCGTCGGCAGGGAGGCCTTGATGCGCTTGTCGTTGCGGATCGTTCCGTCCTCGTTCAGGGGGACGTTGAAGTCCACCCGGAGAAAGACGGTCTTGCCCTTGACGTCCAGGTCTTCGATGAACCGCATGGACGTCACTTGCCGATGTACCGGATCAGGTCGATGAGGCGGCAGGAATAGCCCCACTCGTTGTCGTACCAGGCCATGACCTTGAGGAGGGTGTCGCCGATGACCTTGGTGGACAGCCCGTCAACGATGCCGGAGTGCGGGTCGGACAGGAAGTCGCACGAAACCAGCGGCTCATCGGTGTAACCGAGGATGCCCTTGAGCGATCCGGCCGCGGCGGCCTGGAAGGCGGCGTTGACGCCCTTGTCGGTCACGGGCGTCTTCATCACGGCGACCAGGTCGACGATCGAGACGTCGGGGGTCGGCACGCGGATGGAGATGCCGTCGATCTTGCCCTTGAGCTCGGGCAGGACCAGCCCGACGGCCTTGGCGGCGCCGGTCGTGGTCGGGATCTGGGAGACGGCCGCGGCCCGCGTCCGCCGCAGGTCCTTGTGGGGGGCGTCCAGGATCTTCTGGTCGTTGGTGTAGGAGTGGATCGTGGTCATGAAGGCCTTCTCGATCCCGAAGGAGTCGTGCAGAACCTTGACGACGGGAGCCAGGCAGTTGGTCGTGCAGGAGGCGTTCGACAGCATATGGTGCTTGGCCGGGTCATAGGTCTTCTCGTTGACGCCCAGGACGATGGTCAGGTCGGGATCGGTGGCCGGGGCCGAGACGATGACTTTGCGGGCGCCGCCCTTCTCGATGTGCTTCATGACGTCGGGCCGTTTGGTGAACTTGCCCGTGGATTCGACGACGATGTCGACGCCGAGATCCTTCCAGGGCAGTTCGCCGGGGTCCTTGACGGCCAGGACCTTGACCGGCTTGCCGTCGACGATGATTGAATCGCCCGAGGCCGAAACTTCGCCCTTGTAGCGGCCGAGGACGGAGTCGTATTTGAGCAGGTGGGCCAGGGTCTTGGCGTCGGTGATGTCATTGACGGCCACGAACTCAATCTGGGGGTCGCCGGCGGCGGCCCGGAACAAGTTGCGGCCGATGCGGCCGAAACCGTTGATTCCGATCTTGATGGACATGACTAACCTCCTGTGGATATCGGGAAATGCGGGAAAAGTACCAGTTAAATTACCACGAAAACGGATTCCCGACAATAGGAGGAGGCCCGCCCGTTCCGGGCGGCCCGGCCATCCTTCAGGCTTTCAGGAATTCCGTCGGCACGGCCCCCAGCCGGATGATGTCCTGGACCCGGTCCTTGATGTCGAAGCCGGAGGCACAGGCGACGCTGCAGATGTCGCACTTGTCGCAGGGTCGGCCGGAAACCCTAGCGGAGTCGAGTGTGTCTCGGGCGTGCTCGAGATTCCGGTAGCCGTAAGCGTACATGTAGCTCCGCATCAGGGTGGGGATGTCCAGGTTGTGCGGGCATTGGGGGAGGCACTGCTTGCACTGCTGGCAGTACAGGCCTTTGAAGGCTTCGCCGACCAGCCGCTCGTTGTTGCCCCGGCCGTAATAGGTGGCCGAAAAGAACAGCTTGACGCCCGAATCATAGGCCTTTTTGATGAGGCCGACGCCGGACGCTTCGCCGCATCCCAGGCTGAGGAGCGGGGTCTGGAGTCCTGTCCTGCCCAGGGTCCGGGAAGGAAGCGCGGGAGCAGCGGCCTTGCCCGTACTCACTCCGGCGGAGGATTTCAATGGGCCCGGGAGAAAAGCCGCGCCGGCTATTCCGGCCAGGCCTTTCTTCAGGAATTCGCGCCGTTGGTTCTCTTTCAAGTGAGTCTCTTTTTATCGGATGATCCTGACGGTATGGAAATCTAACATCGGCTGGAGAATCAAGTCAACGGAGGCTTGGAACTCCGCCCAATCCATTTGACGTCCAATGCGGTAGATTCTGACGTTTCAACGCGAGATCCTATGCCTTCGGATTCAGGATGGGCGGGGGAGGGGCGACGACTTCCCGGTCGCCTCTCCCGTCCGGATGCGGGAAGCCGATCTTCCAGGAGTGAAGGTGATATCCGCAGTCTCCCGGGCGGGCGGACGATTCGTCATCGGCGGCCGCCGGTAAGGGTGTTCCACCCGGGCCGTAGAGTGGATCGCCGACCAGCGGGAATCCGG